>NZ_QRME01000011.1:0-453 GCF_003472565.1 Bacteroides sp. AM10-21B
CCATACCCTTGTACCTTTTAGGGGCACAAGATACGGCAGATTAAAACTATACAATATTCTTCTTAGATTTAAGTAAGAGTTATTGTCATCCAGTTAGTCCAATGTAAATAAATACGAATTCTTATTTTCATTTGTTTCCCGTCTGATTTTATTGCGAATTGAAAATTCTGGTCAGAACTTCCTAACGTAATTAAGTAGCCCCTATCAAAGGGATAATTATTTATCTGCGAATCTACATAGGTCCATTCCCCTCCAGAACTTTTATTGGCATCAGAAATAGATAAGGAAACCATATATTTTAATTTTTCTTTTATTGTTGAAAAATTAGCAATCACACTATTTCCTTCCTTAAGACCTCTTATATAGTCTAACTCGCTGACTGTCGTCATCGCATTCTCATGAACATCACTTGTTTCCATGCTTCGTACATTTTAGGGGCGTCATTTCTACTAT
>NZ_QRME01000011.1:463-119671 GCF_003472565.1 Bacteroides sp. AM10-21B
TTTTAGGGGCAAAGAATATGGCGGATATACAAGGAGTTAAATAATACTTCCTAATTAAGTAAGAGTAATTAACTTCCAATCATAAAAGTTACTTTTGTTTGCAGATACTCTAAAATATAATTTCCAATTATTGAGACCACATAAAAATTGCATAATATAGCTTCCGTCTTGAAGTGCAAAAGTACTCAATAAACCAACTCCAGTAAATCCATTAGGAATATTAGCACAGTTTATCGCTTCTAATGAGATTGTACAACTATTGATAATAGTATTGCAATCCGTACACCATTCACCCCATTTATACGTATTATAAGGGAACGATTTTTCATCCAACATTATTTCACCTATGGTTTTTGCTAAATCATCCTTTTTAATCTTTATTTGTGAGCCATCTCCTAACTCTGCATAAACGTATGCTGCATCCGTTGCCGGCGTAAACTCATTCATCTTCTTATCTGTCATACCCTTGTACCTTTTAGGGGCAATGAATATGGTACAAAAAGCACGTACAGGCATTTACATGAAAATCAAGTAAAAGATATTGCTTTCCAGTCCGTCCACTGATCCCATTTTCCATTATTATACAATAATGTCCTATATCCAATATTACGATTATATACGCTGGTCGAAATTTGTATAGCAGCACCATTTAAAGCGAAACACAGTAATATTCCAGTATTATATCCGTTTATTGTATTACCTGTTGTATAAAATACACTATTTTCTTTTAAATCATTAAGATCTCCTTCAAAAGTTCCTTTCAATTGAAATAATAAAGAGAACAAATCATTCTTCTTTATTTTCACCTGCGAACCGTTCGCATCTTCCGCATACATATATTCCGTATCTGCCACCTGTTGAAACTCATTCATTCGTTTATCTGCCATCATTATACTTTTTAGGGGCAGAAGATATGGCTGAGAATAGTGAGTAAAAAAGACAGTGAGTTATTAGGTAAAAGATATTTTCTTCCAGCTTAATTGAACTTCTTCTCCTACATTGATTATTTGCGATTCAGCAACTCCAACCATTATCCCTCTATTAGAAAATACATAAACATGTTTATCTACATCTAAATTGCATGTTGACACCCATTTACCTAAAGTATTCCTTACTCCATATTGAATACAAATATTTCCACTACTATATTCAGTTCCGATTGATTGTAGAATATATTCTCTACTTTTACCTGCTATTAGTACGCTGCCGTCAGTTGATAAATTATCACCAAGTACTAATGTAGAGAAAGACGAACTTAGCAGTTTGATGAAATCACTTTTTTTTATCTTTCCCTGATTCCTACCTAATTCTATGTAAATGTACTCGTAGTCTGATTTAATTGTAAGTTCATTCATAGGTATATCCAATTTCTCTTCCATATCCCATATATTTAAGGGGCAAAGAATATGATAGTTCTTTAATTGTCAATTTCTATATATCTTTTATGGTAATGAATCTTTATCTATATATAGACATATCTGAGTATCTGCCCCATTAACAACAGAGGTCCCTTGATTATTTTGTGCACCTAATGTAAGTTCGTTTGACGTCAAAGGAATTCGAATAGCAAAATCTCCAATATTTCTAATATACATATATACAATATATTGAGTCGGATTATTTGAGTTATAAGCAAAAATAATACCGACGTTCGGCATACATATACCAGCACCGCCACCATCTTCTTTTTTAATTCCAACAGAAGATAATTTTAATAATAAATTTTTCTTCAAAAGCCCAAAAGATATTTTTCCACTGTTATTTCCAAGCAATCCCCTTACATAATCAACTGAAAGTAGCTCTTTCATTTCATTTTCTCTTTTATCCGCCATAATCTTACTTTTTAGGGGCGTCTAATGTGAGTTTTGTTCGCACAGATACTATCCTTACTTTTACAGGCAAAAATGATTTACGCTTACATCAGAGTATCAACGGATAAACAAACAGTTGAAAATCAACGCTTCGAAATTGAGAAATTTGCTCGCATCAGAGAATTGTCTATTGATAAATGGATATCCGAAACGGTATCAGGCACAAAGTCTGCCAAAAAACGAAAACTCGGTCCACTCATTAAGAAATTAAAGAAAGGAGATACCCTTATTGCATCAGAAATCAGTCGTCTCGGTCGCCGATTAATGGAAGTTATGTCTATATTGAACACTCTTATGCAAAAGAATATCACTGTTCTTACGGTTAAAGAGAAATATGAACTTGGTAATAATATTCAATCACAGATACTTGCTTTCGCCTTTGGTTTATCTGCACAAATTGAACGTGATTTGATAAGCCAACGGACAAAGGAGGGGCTTGCTCGGCGTGTGGCTGAGGGACAAAAATTAGGTCGTTATAAAGGAGGCCATAATTCAAAGTATAAATTGACAGGTAAAGAAAGCCTTATCCGTACAATGCTTGAATATGGATACAGCAAGGCAGCTATTTGTCGAAAGTTGAAATGTAACCCTAAGACCTTGGACGACCATCTTGTGAGAATGGAATTATAAAGGGTATCAACTCTACTAAAAAACATAGTTCCGAAGAAGAAGCGTTGGGGATTGGGGTTACAGGTTGGGTATGGATATCCGGGTGGTTTTTATGTTGGAGCTGGGGTGAGTTGTGATTTATGGCAGTGGTAATTTCTGTCTTAAAGTTCAGTAAATTAGTGAAAAGAATTATTTTGAACTCTTTTTTGAGCAGATATATACCTCTTTCTGATTTGTTATTTTTACAATCTGTATTGTTTCCATTTTCATGTGTTTTATTCGTGAAAGTCCTCAAAGCGAACAGGCATTTCATGTTTTTGGGCTATAATTGAATTTATTATTTTAATAGGAATAGCGACACCATAGCCAAGCTCATCATAACTATCTCCTTCGGCTATTGTATCGCTAATCGCAACACCAACAATGGAACCATATTTATTAATAACTGGTCCGCCACTGTTACCACCTGTTATCCGAGCTGTTATTAACATTAATTGAGTGATATTTTGTGTGAACATTTCATTTGCAATGGAAGTAATAGCCCCACGTGATGGGGCAAAACGAACATTTGCTAAAGACGAAACTGTAGCTTTTTCAACCGTGAGAAAATTAAGAAAACGAGGTATCATTGGATATCCCATAACAAGAATATCATCTAAGATATATGGATCTTGAATAAAAACTTGCTCCGTTTTTTGAGACAAATCTATATAGGCTATATCAATAGCATCATTGTCACTTATATAAATTTTGGCTTTGCTTAATTGTTCCTTGCTATAACCTGGTATTGAAACATAAGCCCCGTCTTCTAAACAGTGTTTAGCGGTAACAATGCCATTAAGAAACTTAAAGCAACTTCCCATCATAGGCTTTTTATCTTCTGTATATGCGATAATAGGAATAACCTTATCTTTGTAGAAATTATATACATATTCGAAACCATAAACTACAGAGTTATAGTAATGGGACATTTCGTCCTTTAGGGTAACTAAAGCATCTAAATTTCCTACATATCCATAATTATTGTTTATCCCCAGTGCAGTTCCCCCTTTAATCAAAGACATTATATTGTTATTGCACAATATATCACATATCTTGGTAATGATAGCTGGCTGTAAAAATTGTACCCCCTGTGGAGAGTGTGTTGTACAAAAATCTACAATATTTCTCTTATTGATACTATTACTGACATGAAAATATTTCAAGATGTCAATTATTAATTCTGGATATAAAATATCATAGTCATTAAAGTCTTTCATTTCTACAAATTTAATATTGATAAGCAAAGATACTCATTGTTACTGAAAATATGGGTAAGTTATGTAATTTTAGTTAGAAGTAAATATCTATAATATTCTAAATATCTACATTTAGTAGAATGGTAAAAATTGTGTTTTGATTAAATTTGCAGTGCTGGTAAAAGCATAAATGTATCAGTCAATAATGAATTTGACGTGCCACGTTGGGATATGACTATTATGGATAATTGGGCGTTGATAATAAGCAATTGATATAAAAATCCCCGATATGCTCGAACACCAGGGATTGCCTTTCTTCTTATCCTTTCATCATCATAATATCAGCCCTCATCTCTATGTAGTCTTGGTACTTCTCCGGGTTGTTTACATAGTCAATCACCCTGTTGATGGCTATCTCCGCTTGTTTCTGTTTGACTTTCGTGTAGTACCTTATGATACCCTTGCTTTTATCCGAATGTCCAAGGCAGTAGTCTATCACGCTATCGGGTATTCCAAGTTCTGATGCAAACTGGGCGAAGGTCTTGCGGGCTGAATAGTAAACGACCTTTTGATTGACGTTTAGATTCTCCGCTAAAAGATTTATGTTCCGCGTTAAATATCGATAGAAATTTGAGTAGGTGAACTTATAACCAAAATCAAGTTTCCCAGTATTGCGATTCATCCATTCATTTATTATCGATTTCGCTACATCTGGAATCGGAATGACTATCCGTTGTTCCCCTTGCTTTAGATTGCGTGCTTTTTTTCTTATATATTCCACTTTATCAGTTCTTCTGAAATCAACATTAAGCAAGTCAGCCAAGTTTATTCCACCAAGATAAAATGAGAGCATAAATAAATCTCTTGCTACACGCAGTCTTTTCTCTTTCGGTGCGTAGTTTTTTATCTTTATTAAGTTTTCTACTGTTATGTCAACTTCTCTAACAGGAGAACTTTTGATTGAGTAATAAGCAAATGGATTCACATCATACTTAACCAATTGTTTTTTAATTCCACGATTGATAATTGTTCTTGTGCGGGACATCATCATGCTGATAGTAGTCTCTCCTACTCTTTTCGTATTTCGCAGAAAGCGGTCATAGTTACTAATAATCTCCGGCGTGATTTCAGATAATAAGAATTCTCCCTTTGTAAATTCAGTAAAGTACCTGCAATTCCGTTCAAGTAACTTGGCGTAGTTTTCACGTCCGTCCTCGATAAGCTCGTTGATGTACGCTTGAGATACAGCTTGAAATATCGATGCTGTTTGTCCTGCCGGTGTACTGTTGACCAATATTTCACGTAATTGCTTGCAGTCGTACATTTGAATACATTTGATGCTGTCAAGCTTTTCTTGATATTCATTCAGAATATTACGTAACTTAGTATTTATTATTGCTGCATCCGGACGTTTTACTACTTGTCCGTTTTTGAATTGAGAAAGATGGTCGATTTTAAATCGAGTGACAATATACTTCGTTTCTTCTCGATGATGGATAGCTATACGAATTTTGTGTGAACCATCACTCAATACCTTTGCTGGAATTAAAGCTAATCTGATTGTTGCCATGGTCTAAAAAAATTAGAGAAATCCTTAGACAAGATTTCGACAAGATAAATCGCTCAAAAGTGAGCATTTTCTCGTTTTTTTTAATCCAATAGCGATTGATAAAAAAGAAAAAAACGCTAATTATCTTATTGATAATCAGCGTTTTACAGAAGTGATTCCGTTGCGATTCGAACGCAAGACCCACGCCTTAGAAGGGCGTTGCTCTATCCAGCTGAGCTACGGAACCAGCCTTAATTGCGGTGCAAAGGTACGCTTTTTTATGAAAACTGCAAATATTATATTCAAAATATTTATTATCTGTATTAAAATGATAATATCTTGCATAAAGAGTAAATAGTTGTATAATTGAAATACAACACATTAACTCCCATGAAGTCATTCTAAAGAATATACGAGTTATATGTCAGAAGAGTTTTTACAATCCCTCTCCTATTTCGGTATCAATTATAATTGTACTACAACTGATAATAGGTATCATTAGCCATAACAATTGCATCTTCCAAAGTACCTCCACTTTGTTCTACAAATGCAATAACGGCATCTATAAATTCGTTGAAAGTGGCAACATCCTCACCGGCAATTTTTTCATTATAATCTTCCTCTGTAAAATCCAAATTTTCTATTAATTCTGTTTTCATTTTTGTTTCAATGGTTATATTATAGTATCATTATTGAATACCTTTTTTTGCAAAAATAATATATCGTCTTGACTTCTTAGCTATTATTTGCAAATAATATTTACCATTAAATTATATTTTAGCAAACAAAATTCAAACATAAACTTACTTATTAACAGCTATAATGTAATAGATTTCCAAGTATTCTCAAGTTATTCAGAACAGTCTTAACAAATGTATATGTTTTTCCAAACGATTTATTTAAATCAATATCATTCACATTCTGCTCTATCTATAATGTCAAGATATCACAACCCAAGTGGTAGTTTACAGGCGTACCAAAGTACAAACAAAGCAGTCCAGGCAATAAGAATAGCCAACGAATATCTCCATGTATATTGAAGTAGTGAACCATATGTGGACTGCCTGTCGTATTGCTGCATATAGGTCAGCACAAGCGGCATATAGAACATAAAGGGGGTTATGGCATTCGTCGCGCTGTCACCAATACGATATGCACATTGCGTCATATCCGGTGAAATTCCCATACCGGCCAATACCGGAATAAAGATAAAAGACATAAACGCCCACTTCGACGTGGAGGAAACCATTATAAGGTTGATAAGAGCAGTAAACAGAATGAATAATATCAATATCCACAAACTATCCAGTTGGGCAGAAGAGAGTGCATTCGCTCCCATTATTGCGATACATTTATCCAAATGGGAATACTCAAAGCAAGCAAACATCTGGGAAGCAAAAAAAGCAATGACAAAATAAACGCCCAATAGATTCATCGGTTGGGTCAGCCCCTCTATTACATCGTTGTCCGTACGATAACGCCCTGATGCAAATCCATATACCATTCCCATTAAACCGATACCCAAAGAGAGCAAAAACAAGATACCTATAATGAAAGGTGAACGGATAAGCCCGCCGTTGACACCCCTCAAAATTCCCCATGAAGAGAATGTAGCCCACAGAACAAGCGTTGCATAAAGCAACCCTACAATTACCGCTCCCCACAAAGCCCTCTGTTCCTTACGAGAGAGCTGCTTATAACCGCAGAAAGCACTGTTCCCATTATATTTTCCCAAACTTGGCAATAACTTTTTACGGGTGATGTAATAGATAATGAATATCAATAGAAAAGTAGATATACAAAAGAAATAATAATTGCATAGCGGTCCGACTCTTCCACCCGATACATTCGTCATATCAGAGGCCTCTTGTGTTGCAGCCGCAAGCATAGGGTCGAGCGTACTTAAAAGAATATTGGCACTATAACCACACGATACAGACACATAGGATGCAATAATACCGCCTATGGGATGCAATCCCACTGAGTGAAACAATGTTGCGGCAATAGGCAGTAATATGATATATCCGGCATCCCCCACTACATTGGACAGCAATCCCAGAACAATAACACTAAGCACAATACGCCACGGATTATGTTCCCGGTTGCGTATGCCTTTGCGTATACACGCATCTATAAACCCCGAATGCCGGGCAACTCCTATTCCGAACATCGCCACAATAACCAGTCCCAACGGAGCAAAACCGGTAAAGTTTGTCACCACATGGCGCAGCAACCAACGAATCCCTTCCGGGCTCAACAAACTTTGTACACGTATTTCTTCTCCGGTCTGAGGCAGACGCACGCTTAAACCGTAGACATCAAATATCCACGACAGAAAGATGACTCCCAGCGTCAACAGGAAGAACATCGTTGCAGGATGGGGCATGCGCCATTTATTTCTCATAGTTTCTCAGTGCCTCCGGACTATTCATCGTCCGCTTCCAAGTTGTCAATATCAAGAATGCGCAGTTCAAGTGCACGCACAACAAGGCGCGTAGCGTTCACTCCCATCCGTTCGGAAGCCGAGAAAAGGCGTCCTACCAAATCATTCTGCCGCTTCTCCAATGATTTCACTCCGAACGGCATTCCTTTCAGATTGGCAATCATTTCTTTGGTATATCCCAGGGCCAAATGGCGCAGAAAACGTTCATCATATTCGTCTATATCGTAACTGATGACGGCTTCCTGCCGTTTCGCGTCATTTTGGACGGAAGTCTTAAAGCGTTCCACAATCTTCTCCAATATGGGGTAATTAAAAACAAGTTTCTTGCCATCCATAACGGCTTGTACGTCCGTCTTTGTCAACAATTCTCCGGTTTTCAGGATGATACCGTCAGCTCCTGCATCAAGAACATCTACCCATAGTTTCTCATTCAAAATCTCTCCGGTAAATATCAGCACGTGCACGCCGGGATACCGTTTAAAGATATTGCGGCAAATATCCACACCGATAGTAGTAGAGCCACCCAAGCCTAAATCCAACAACACGAGATCAGGTACACCGGCTTCCATTAAGGTCCAGAACTCCTGTTCCGTCATGGCGGTACCGATAACTTCCGCATCCGGTATCTCATGGCGGAATATCTCTTCCGTACCTTTTAACTCCAGTTTTACGTCTTCTACAATGATGACTTTAAATTTCTTTGCTTTCATATTTCATATCTTTTCATCCTAACTTATTTTGATTTGCTCCGAGAAAAAACAATTATCCTCCGGGCTAAACTCTCTTTAGACAACGGGGCAACGTAAAGTATACTGCAAATCCTCCCCCTTCCATCGGCTCTGCATTGATGCGGCATCCTCTCCTTCCTGCAAATTCATCATGGTCGCGAATAATCTGTTTACATATCAGATATTCCGTACCATGCAACTCTCCCCTTTCACCTGCCGTCATACGTGCCAAGTCCGGGTAGAACAATTGGTTCAATTCTTCCTTTGTTTTCTCCCGCCGCATATCCGTAAAAAGGAAACGCACAAAATCATCTTCTACTGCACAAGTCAGGCAGATTTTTCCTGAAACAGATACAGACAGGGCTTCATCAATCAGATTCTCCAGCAGAAAACGCAATTGATTCACATCTCCGACAACTGACTCATCCACTGCTTCCGCATTGAAAACAACGGAGGTAGAAACTCCCTTGCTTGCCTTGCGGAAATACTTCTCCGCAGCTTCCAGCAGTCCGGGTACAGGAATCACCGTACGCCTGAAAGTAACCTCCTCCAGCTGGCGGGACGCACATTGGCTCAAAATAGAGAATACGCCTTTATAATACTCTATCAGTTCACTGATGGCCGCCACAGTTTCCTGTTCTTCCGTTTCCGGCAATTCACCGGAACGGAGCCTGCCTATCAGCTGCTTTATCCTGTTGGGATAATAAATCGTCTCATGTTTGATGGTAGACAAACAATTGTCGAGCACCATATTCTGCACATGCAGCAAGCTATCTTCCCATGATGCACGGCGTGCTTCATCCTGAGCCGTTTCGATATCCCGGTATTTTATGGCCAACTTCACCACCGCATTAAATACCACTATCGCAACGTAGCGGGCTATCAGTTCCAGCAGCAAACGGTCGGATTCTTGTTGCGCTTCACTTCTCACCAAACACAGCACTCCTATACATTGACTGGAATTTCCGGCTTTCACGACAAGAGGAAGCGCTTGCATTCCATTCTCCGACAAGTACATTTGCTCCTTAAAACAACGTTGCATCAGGTCTGTCCATGCAGGCAGCTGCCCCTCGGTTATTTCTTCCAGAGGATTGGCGGCGTATTCCAGTTTGCGGGCGGCTTCATTATATACAGCAATACCCAGCCGTTCTATGCCCAGCAACTCATTAACGGCATCGAACGCATTGTTCGCTATTTGTTGCGGAATATCTTTCAACGTATCTTCTTCCCGTTGCAGCATCTCCTCATTTTCAGATACAGGCATTACAGACGCAGTAAATACCTGTTTGTTGATTTCCAACACTTGTTCCAGATTCCAACGGTTCACCAACCTCCGGCGAAAATACAGGATGTAATACCCCAGACATAGCGTAACCAGCAAAATAGCGACCAGTAAGATACTCACCATCTTATTATTCGTAGAACGTTCCAGTTCACGACAGAAGCTCTCCAGAGACTGATCTTCACCCAGCAGCTTATACAAAGTAGTATAAGCGCTATTATTATAATTGTAATTATCCCATTGCTTCAAGGCGAGAAACGCCACAGCCGCCTCATTCCTAATATCCAGTATCACATGAAAATCGGAATTGAACATCTCGTTCCACCAGTCCAGTTCGGCAGGCATATCATTCCCCGTTAAAGTCATATAGCGGTCCGGTTGCCCGGCATACTTCCTATAATGTTCATTCAGGCAAGTCATTGCGGAATCTATATATTGCAAAGCCATTGCAAATTCGCCGTCCACATTACAGTAGTACGCTTCATTGGCATAATCGGAAGCCCGGTCCAGCAATACCCCGTATTCTTCCTGCAAAGCCAATGTCAACGAATCCGTAAGAGTGTCCATAGGCACATCATCGCCGGCTGCCTTCGTACAGGAAGCCACACTCACAAACAGTACCAGCAACATCATTGTCAGAACCTTGCGTACACCGGTAGGCAGTCTGAAGTAGAAACGGCTGCCCTGTCCCAATGTGCTTTCCACATTGAACAGGCACACATTGAAAATCGGGTTCGTTTTCTTATACTTCTCAATGATGCCCTTACAGTTCATCAAGCCGAATCCGCTACCTTTGTTCTTCCTCAATTCCTCCCGGTCGGACGCATCTTTCATACCGATAGCTTTGGAGTCATACACTTTCTCGCCTACGATGCGGGTAACATCTTCCGGAGACAGGCCACACCCGTTATCTTCAACGGATATTTCCACGCAGTCATTCTCCTTACGGGCATAAACCCTTACCTTTCCTCCTTTAGGAGTATATTTGCGCGCATTTTCAGCCAGTGTATTTATCATAAAGAGAGTCAATGCCCTGTCTGCCTTCACGCAAGCATCGGTCGGTTGCACTTCCAAATCCAGTTGTTTCATTTCAAAAGCCCGGCTTCCTTTCCTCAACAGTTCGAAGAGTTCATTCAGTTCAAATGCTTCAATGTTCAGGCTCAACGTACCTTGCTTCATCTTAATCCACAAAGCCAAAATATCATTGTACTCGTTAATCGTGGTGACAAGCTCGTCAATATACTGATACTTCTCTTTTTTGATAGTTTCGTCATGGATATACCCCATGCGCACCAGCTTGTGCACCTCGTTCAGAATACGGTCAATATACGGATGAATACCGTTCACAATAGACAGACAAGCCTTTTTTATCAGATTCTGCCGTTTGTTTCCGGCGATGTGCTGTTCGTGGATATAACGTTGTTTTTCCAGCCTGCGCTGTTCCTCGCCGAGGGAGATGGAAGTCATTCCGTTGTCCAGCGCCCATTGTATATAAGGGTTGATTACTTGCATCATAGCCTGTTCATCTTTCCCCATGCGCTGTGCGAATACCAGTTTTCTATCTTTAATAGATATATCTTCTGTACCGAATAAGTCTTTCAGCTCAGGACGTACTGCCGCTAAAATCGCATCCGTTATATCCTCCTCGGTTTGTGCATCGGCGAGGATAGATGCAGTTATCCCCTGACATATATCCAGCATGGATTGCAAGCGGCGCAGATGTAATTTGTTGCGTATTTTGGAGCGTTTATTAAAGAACCAAAAGAATATCAATACCCAAATAACTCCCGTAATCACAAAGAAAAGCAAGAAGTTCAGTTGTCCCGCCTCCTTCTCCAATGCTTGGTAGCGGCTTTCCAGTTCTTTGTCCTGACGGGTATCTTCCAGAATATCCAAATAGATATTCCTGTTATAGTCAGAATATTCTTTCATCTCCAGTCCGGCATATGTCACGCTCAGTTGTTCTCGTATTCTTGAAATCCACTCGGGCACGGTCTTCAGTTTCTGTTGAATCCACGACTTCTCCGCGCATATCGTATCACGGCGGTCATATGCCTTCAGCCAATCCAAGCTGTCGTGACAATCGTAAAAGCGGCGATGATGATCGTTCACACATTCCAGAGCACGTGTCAATGTGTCCAGAGCCTGTCCATACTCCCCGTGTGCATTCAGATACTTCCCGATAGACACATAAGCGCCTGCTATCTGGTAAATGTCATTGTATTGCCGGAACTTCTCCAAAGCCAATTGTCCCAACCGCATGGGCAATAAAGAATCCATCGGCTCGCCAAACTGCTTCAGAGCGTGCGAACGACGTCCTTGAAAAAATTCATAATCATCCGGCGAAGCCGTCAGGTTTGCCAGACCTTGCACACCGTTCCCCTCAAAATACAAATACCCTTTTCTGGAAGCCAGCCTCCAAGTAGTATAAAGTTCGTCAAATTCCCTTAGACGACGCTCATCCGGCGTCTCGCCTTCACACAAAGAAGCCGAACCTTTTATATAGTGATAATACAATAACTGGTTGGTATCTGTTGCCAGTTCCTCGTTCTCCGACACCTCATTTATGGATGCCAGAGCTTCCGGACGCTGTTGCAGATAATAATAGTATACGGCAGATACAATATAGAACTCCGACCGCGCATAACTCAGGCGCATTCGCTCATGCCTGTCTGCAAACAGGTTATTATCCTCCGCAATACGCTTCATACGGCGTACGGCGCTATTTCGATAATCATAAAATTCCTTGTTCAGCGCTGTCCGTTGATAAATCTTCATCAAACCGATATCGGCGATAAGAAGTTCCAACTCGTTCTTTGTCAGATTGTACACTTCCTGATGATACCTCTCGGCCTGTTCAAAATCCATACGCATAAAGGCGCAGAATCCCAAGTTATTACAGGCTTCGGCCTTTCCCTGCCTGTAAAGTTCCGCCTCTTGATAGGCCCTTGAAGCCGCATGGAACGATGAATCCAGATTTTTATATCGATAGGCGTATGCCGCCTGATTCAAGGAGTCAATCAGGTGCACCTCCTTTGTGGGAGCCGTACCCACGCACGAAACAAATGCCGTACCAACCAAGTATAGCATTCCCACCGACAATAATATAGATGAAAGGCGTTTCACAAAGCAAAGCTACAAATAAATCCGGTAAAGAAAAATATTTTTTCTACAATAAGTCTTGTATTATGTAGCGGGAAATTCATACCTTTGCATGCAAATTAATAAATAGGTAACATCTATTACAAAATGAGCGAAAAAGCACCCTTTATGGTATTCTCAGGAACAAACTCGAGATACCTTGCAGAAAAAATCTGCGCCAGCCTTGATTGCCCCTTAGGAAAGATGAACATCACCCACTTTGCTGATGGTGAATTCGCCGTTTCTTATGAAGAGTCTATCCGTGGCGCAAACGTATTCCTGGTTCAATCCACTTTCCCTAATTCCGACAATTTGATGGAACTTCTGCTGATGGTTGATGCGGCCAAAAGAGCATCTGCCAAAAGTGTAATTGCAGTTATTCCTTATTTTGGTTGGGCACGTCAAGACAGAAAAGACAAACCTCGTGTTTCCATCGGCGCCAAGCTGGTAGCCGACCTGCTCTCTGTTGCAGGTATCGACCGTTTGATTACTATGGATCTCCATGCTGACCAGATTCAAGGTTTCTTCAACATTCCGGTTGACCATCTGTATGCATCGGCAGTATTCCTTCCTTATATCGAATCATTAAAGCTGGATGATCTTGTTATTGCAACCCCCGACGTAGGCGGTTCAAAACGTGCCAGCACATTCTCCAAATACCTCGGTGTACCATTGGTTTTGTGCAACAAAACGCGCGAAAAGGCGAACGTAGTTGCCACCATGCAGATTATCGGCGATGTACAAGGCAAGAATGTCGTATTGGTAGATGACATCGTAGATACGGCAGGCACTATTACCAAAGCAGCCAATATCATGATGGAGGCCGGTGCCAAGTCCGTACGTGCCATTGCCAGCCACTGCGTAATGTCCGACCCCGCATCATTCCGTGTACAAGAATCCGGTTTGACGGAAATGGTTTTCACAGACAGTATTCCTTATGCCAAGAAGTGCGCTAAAGTTAAGCAATTAAGTATTGCCGATATGTTTGCCGAAACTATCAGAAGAGTAATGTCAAACGAATCCATCAGTTCTCAATACATTATTTGAGAATAAAAAATTGAAAATAAAAAAAGAGAGAGGGCTGCACAGTTTCATTGCGCAGCCCTCTCTCTTTTTTTATTCTCAATTCTCAATTCTCAGTTTTCCAATCTTCCCATTTTGTAGGTTCCCTTCCGCACTAACTTTCCATTCTTGTCGGTTTCTACAAACGGGCCATCCTTTTTGCCTTGTTTGAAGAAGCCTTCGTAGCGGTTGCCGTTCTTATCTTCCTGTACGCCGCTTCCCTCTTCCAGTCCGTTCACAAAACCACCTTTGTATTTTGTGCCGTCGGTAAGAATCAGGGTTCCTTGACCATTGAATTTATTATCTTTCCATTCACCTTCGTAGGAGTCACCGACGTTCCATTTGTAAACGCCATAACCGTTGCGTTGGTTGTCCTTCCACTGACCGTCATATACAGCACCGCTTGCCCACGTAAATATACCGTGCCCGTCCTGCATACCGTTCTTGAAGTTTCCTACATATTTATTTCCGCTCGCATGGTAGTAAATACCTGCGCCCGTACGTTCGCCCTGCACATAAGAACCCTCGTAGCGGTCGCCCGTATGGAAGAAGTAAATACCCTTTCCATGCTGCATATCCTCTTTCCAGTCGCCCACGTACTTGTCACCATTGGCATATTCAAACGTGCC
Organism: Bacteroides sp. AM10-21B; assembly: GCF_003472565.1. Classification (NCBI taxonomy): domain Bacteria; kingdom Pseudomonadati; phylum Bacteroidota; class Bacteroidia; order Bacteroidales; family Bacteroidaceae; genus Bacteroides; species Bacteroides sp. AM10-21B. Next base: position 15,016 of record NZ_QRME01000011.1, read on the forward strand.
TTTGCCGTCGCGGACATCATTTTTCCAATGCCCGTCGTATTTGCAGCCGTCATTCCATATTAATGTGCCTTCTCCGTTTTTCTTGTCATCCTTCCACGAACCGATATATTTGGAACCGTTTTTCCAAGTATAAGTGCCTTCGCCTTCACGTTTGTCGTTTGCCCAGTCACCTTCGTACAGGTCGCCGTTATAATAGTACATGGTACCCTTACCGTGTTGGTAGTCCTGATACCACATACCGTCGTAACGGTTGTTATTCATAAAATAATAGATTCCTCTGCCATGTTGCTGGTCTTGAAACCACTGGCCGTCGTATTTCTCGCCGTCGGGAAAAGTGTAAACTCCGTATCCCTCTCGTTTTCCTTTGACGTACTCGCCTTCATACACATCGCCATTCTTGAAAACCGTTTTTCCTTTGCCGTTGGGTTTGCGTCCTTTCATCTCGCCGGTATATACGGAACCGTCTTTAAACGTATGCGTCCCTATTTTTATTTCCGATGAGAAAGTCCCTTTTATTTTATCAAAGAAACCGCTTTTTTCTTGGGCTGCGGCATTTCCCTGTGACAAGAATAACAGAATGATTGCAGTATATAGATATTTCATCTTTGGTTACAAATTACTTGATTAGGATTTGGACAAAGATACGATTAATCTGCTAAAACCACGAGACGCATTCCGCTTTTTATGACATTTTTTTGCCGGATATGACTTCTTTTAATTTCTCTTTGCACAAATGCCGTCCGGCAAGTTCGCGTATATCTTCGGGGGTAATCTCCTTAACCGCATTCAGGGCATCCTCAAAGTGAGTGTCCCCAAAACCGGAAACTTGGACGAATATCCACGCATCTGCCAGTGAGAATGCCGATTCATAGCTGCGGCACATCTCGCCCAGCATATAATTCTTTACCATAGAGAGTTCGTCTTCCGGCACCAATTCATTCTGCAGGCGGTCTATTTCATGGTAAACCTCCTGAATGAGAGGTTCTACAAACTCGTTTGCCGTTTCCGTATTGACAACCAGCATCCCCTTTCCCGGATACGGGACGATGCCTGCGGAAATGCCATAGGTATAGCCTTTCTCTTCGCGGATGTTGGACATCAGGCGGCTTCCGAAGTATCCGCCGAACAACGTCACCATTACCCGCGTCTTCAGGTAATCGGGATGGTTGCGTTCCAAAGAGAGCGTGCCCATGCGGACTGCACTCTGCATGGCATCCGCATACTCCACAAAAATCCGTTTGTCCGCAGATGAAGCCGGGATAAAATCTTTCTTCTCCGGTTTGCGGAAATCCCTGCCGAACGCTTCCTTGCCGAACAAGTCTTCTATCCGCCGGATGCAATCATCGCTCACTTTGCCGGATACATAAATCGTGCAGTTGCATGAATGGTAGTGGCGGTCGTAGAACTCCTGCAACACAGCCGGGTTTATCCGTCCGTAATCGTCCTTCTGCACCAGCCGTCCGCAAGGATGCTCCTTGCCATACACAGCCTCCATCAATGCCCGGTGGGCCAAGAAGTCCACTTTGGACGAATTGACCAAGAATTGCTGTATATTATTGTCTATAATAATGCCCAACTCCTTCTCCGGAAATACAGGCTCTTTTACGATAGACTCCAGTATCTCCAACGTCTGCGGCAGATATTTATTCAGTGAATAGAGCGTGATGTAGGCATATTCCGATGCGATGGACAATTCCAGCCATGCGCCGTAATAATCCAGCTTCTCCGCTATGTGCAAAGCATTGTACCGACGTGTCCCTTCACGCAGCATACGGTTGGTGAACAGAGCTTGCAGGGGCCGGGACTGTTGCCAGCGTCCGCCCTCCATCAGCAAGTCGATGCGCACCACTTCATTATCACCGGAATCGAGCACATTCAGAGATACGCCATTGGGCATGACAGAGCGTCGGGGCATCTGTACGGCCAAGTGCTCTATATTCCTCACTTCGGGTTGGATGGTTCTGTCCACAGGCATTGTCAATCAGGTATTCATTTGGCGTTTCGGGCTTGCAAGAAGCGTTCCGCCTGCTCCAAGTCCTGCGGGGTATCGATGCCTATCGTCTCCACTTCGGTGACACCTGCCTTAATGGTATAGCCGTTCTCCAACCAGCGCAATTGCTCCAGTGACTCCGCCAGTTCCAATGAAGATTGGGAAAGTGAGGTTATCTCCTTCAGCACTTCCACGCGATAGGCATACAAGCCGATGTGTTTGTAGTATGTATGGTTTTTCAGCCATTCGCGTTTTTCCGCATTACGCTGGTAGGGAATGATGGAACGGCTGAAGTAGAGAGCATTCATATTCTTGTTGAGCACCACTTTGGGAGAGTTGACGTTCTCCAATGCCTCGAAGCCGTTGTCTGCGGTGAAGGGTTTTACCAGAGTGGCTATCTGTGTGGACGGGTCGTTAAAACAGGCCTTTACAGTCTCCAGTTGAGACGGCTGTATAAAAGGTTCGTCACCCTGAATGTTCACCACTACATCAAACCCTTCCCCCACTTTGGTGCAAGCCTCGTAGCAACGGTCCGTACCGCTTTTGTGGTGCACGGATGTCATTACGACTTTTCCGCCGAATGCCTTTACGGCAGCTTCGATGCGTTCGTCATCGGTTGCCACATAAGCATCGTCCAGAACACCCGCCACTTGTTCGTACACCCGTTGGATAACGGTTTTTCCGCCCAATAAAGCCAAAGACTTGGCAGGGAAACGCGTAGATGCGTAACGGGCGGGGATTATTCCCAGAAATTTCATATCGTCAAAACTTTATTTACTGTGTTATTATTCGGGAAACGGTCCGGCTACGCTTTTTCGTCCAGTTCCTCCAGCCCGCGCACGATATAGTCCCGTTTCAAATCCTCCGGCTTATACACCCGGCTGTCGCAAGAAAGCAAGTCTATATCAAGACGGACAATCTCCTGTTTCTTTTCATCGGGAGTCCTTCCGGCTTCCCGTTCTATATCTTTCAGATGGTGCATTACTTTGTCGGCATCACAGTCGGACATGAAGCGTGCCACCTGATTGGCAAACAATGCCTGCCGCCGGAAGAACAAAGGTTTCGTGTCCGCCTCTGCAGAAAAGCGGATATTCGGAAACAGCTCTGACAGCCTCTTACGCGCCAGCGCCAAATTGTCCTTCCTATGCTCATTGCTGCCGATGCAGATTGTATAAACCATTTTTTAAGTTCCGAATCTCATTTTCAATTAAACAGGTCGTCCAGCCCCATTTCCGATGCAGGCTCCGTCTCCTCGTATTCATTATCCTTACACGGGTCAAAGCCTTCGGGCAGTTGGAATGTTTCGTTCTCATCATATCCCAAAGACTTGTCGCCAAGCACTTTCACCATATATTTGGCCCAAATAGGCAATGCCATGGAGGCGCCTTGCCCGTGAAGCATCGTATCGAAGTGGATATCACGGTCTTCACCGCCTACCCAGCAGCCGGAAACCAGTGACGGCGTGAAGCCCATGAACCAGCCGTCGGCATTATAATTGGTAGTACCCGTCTTGCCGCCCATATCGGCTTTTACTCCCAGGCGGCGAACACGCCCGCCCGTACCTTCATTGATTACGGCACGCAGCATTACCAGCATCTTGTAGGCGCTGGATGCACTGATTACTTCCTGCATCTCCGGCGAGAATGTAGCCAGCACGTTGCCGTCGTTATCCTCGATGCGGGTTACGAACAGCGGTGCAACCCGGATACCCTTATTGGGAAATGCGGTGTACGCGCTCACCATCTCGCCTACGGAAATCTCGCAAGGGCCGAGACAGAGGGATACGGAAGGTACAATCTCGCGGTTGCGCACACCGAAGCTGTGCACCAGACGTTTCAGTTCATAGGGGTTCAGCTTGCTCATCAGATAGGCCGTTATCCAGTTGTCCGAATTAGCCAGGCCCCACTTCACCGTCACCATTTCGCCGTAGCGCTTGTTGTTGGCGTTGCGCGGTGTCCAAGGCGTCCCGTTTTCGTCTATCAGCGTATATTCCACGTGACGGGCTTGGTCGCAGGGAGAGAACCCGTTCTCCATAGCCAGCGAATACACATAGGGTTTCATGGTAGAGCCAATCTGACGGCGTCCCACCATCGCCATGTCATATTTGAAGTAGTGGTGGTTCGGGCCGCCCACATACGCTTTTACATGGCCGTTGCGCGGGTCCATCGACATGAATCCGGCACGCAGGAAAAATTTATAATAGCGTATGGAGTCCATCGGAGTCATCACGGTATCTTTCTCGCCGCTCCAACTGAAAACGGACATTTCTTCGGGCGTGTTGAACGCTTTCTTTATTTCGGCTTCGGAAGCCCCGGCATTCTTCATGATGCGGTAACGGTCGGACAGTCTCATGGCACGTCCCAGAATCTCATCCACCTGTTCCTGAGTCAGGCGGAAAGTATAAGGCGCTTTCTTGGCTCCCTTCTTCTCTTTGAAGAAATAGCCCTGCAATTCCTTCAGATGCTCGGTCACGGCATCCTCCGCATATTTCTGCATACGGGAGTCAATCGTGGTATAGATTTTCAGCCCGTCCGTATAAAGGTTGTACTTGCTTCCGTCTTTCTTCGTGTTCTTTTCGCACCAGCCGTAGAGCGGATTGGTTTCCCAGTCGAGCGAATCCTCGTAATACTTCTGCATCTGCCAGCCGCGATAATCCGATTTATCGGGCTTCTTGGCATTCAACACGCCGCGCAGGTATTCGCGGAAATACGTTGCGAGGCCTTCGTTATGGTCTACACGGTGATACGAAAGTTTCAAGGGCAACGCCTGTAATGAGTCACGCTCCTCAACGGTGATATATCCGGCTTTGCGCATTTGGTCGAGCACCACGTTGCGGCGTCCGCGCGAACGTTCATTGTAGCGCACCGGATTGTAAAGGGACGGATTCTTGCACATGCCCACCAGCGTGGCGGCTTCCTCTATCTTCAGGTCCTTCGGCTCGCAACCGAAGTAAGTGTAGGCGGCAGTCTTTATGCCGACCGCATTATTCAGGAAGTCGAACTTATTGAGATACATCGTAAGAATCTCCTCTTTGGTGTAATAGCGTTCCAGCTTTACGGCGATAACCCATTCGATGGGTTTCTGGAACAGACGTTCCATTATGTTATCGGCGCTCGGCGAATACAGCTGCTTGGAAAGCTGCTGGCTGATGGTACTTCCTCCGCCGGCGTTCTTCTGCATCAGGATGCCACGCTTCACCACAGCGCGGAACAGGGCAATGGCATCGATGCCCGAATGTTCGGCAAAGCGCACGTCCTCCGTTGCAATCAGCGCATTGATGATGTGGGGAGACAGGTCGTTATATCCCACGAACACACGATTCTCCTTACTATAGGAATAAGTGCCCAGAACCTTTCCGTCTTCCGAGAAGATTTCCGTTGCAAATTTATAATTGGGATTTTCAAGGTCTTCAACGGGAGGCATATAGCCAATCCAACCTTTTGCTATCGAGAAGAAAATAATAACGCATGCCAGTGCTATCAGTGCTATGAAAATCCAAAGGACTTTTACGACTTTTTTTATCATGTCCGGTTCAACAATTTCTGTGATTATAATAATAGGACAAAGGTACGGAAATATAATGTATATACACTCAAACACCGCTGTTTTTTTCGTCTTTTTTTAGGTTCGGAAAGTGGGTTATCCTATGCATTTTTTTGCAAAATCTGCAAAAAATTACATAGGAAACGGCTCTAAGCCGAACATTTTTTGCACCCGTTTCAACGCGATACTTCGCTAACAAACAAGCTTTTGACCTTTTTTTCCACACGTTTTTTATGCAAAAAAATGATATATATTATATTTATATAACAACAGCAACATAAAAAGAAAGAAAAAACGCTGCTGTTGCCGCCGCTTTTTTCTCCTCGGGAAAGCACGCAGTTCATCGTCCGAAAGCACGCACCTCATCACCCGAAAGTACACACCTCGCGAAGCCCGACCACGCACGCCGAATCATACGGGCTGCGTGGTTTCGGGTGATGAGGTGCGTGCTTTCGGACGATGAACTGCGTCATTGGCGGCAACGAGCATTTTTATCTCAAAAAAGTCCTCTCACATTTTCGTGCGCCACATCTTTTTCGTACCTTTACACTCTCGAAAAGTAAAAAGAATATCAACGATATGGAAAACAGAAGTTTAGTCACTATCGCCGAACACAGCAAGGAAAAAATCCTCTACATGCTCGAAATGGCGAAAGAGTTTGAGGCAAAGCCCAACAGGCATCTGCTTGATGAGAAAGTTGTCGCCACCCTATTTTTCGAGCCGTCCACCCGTACCCGCTTAAGTTTTGAAACTGCCGCCAACCGTCTCGGGGCACGCGTCATCGGTTTCAGCGACCCTAAAGCCACCAGTTCGTCCAAAGGCGAAACACTGAAAGACACCATCAAAATGGTGAGCAATTATGCCGACATCATCGTGATGCGCCACTATCTGGAAGGGGCGGCACGCTATGCCAGCGAAGTAACCGCAGTGCCCATCGTCAATGCCGGAGACGGAGCCAACCAGCATCCTTCGCAAACGATGCTCGACCTCTACTCCATCTACAAGACACAAGGCACACTGGAAAACCTGAACATCTACCTCGTGGGTGACCTGAAATACGGCCGCACCGTGCACTCCCTGCTGATGGCAATGCGGCACTTCAACCCCACATTCCATTTCATCGCTCCCGAAGAGCTGAAAATGCCGGAAGAGTACAAGATTTATTGCCGCGAACACGGCATTAAGTTCGTGGAACACACCGACTTCACCGAAGAAGTAATAGCCGATGCAGACATCCTCTACATGACCCGTGTGCAGCGCGAACGCTTCACCGACCTCATGGAGTACGAACGTGTAAAGAACATCTACATCCTGCGCAACAAGATGCTGGAACACACCCGTCCCAACCTGCGCATCCTTCATCCGCTGCCCCGCGTCAACGAGATAGCGCTCGACGTGGACGACAGCCCCAAAGCCTATTATTTTCAACAGGCGCAAAACGGACTCTATGCCCGCGAAGCCATCCTGTGCGATGTGCTCGGCATTACGCTGGACGACGTGAGAAGAGACGGGAAATAAGTGTGTTTTTTCAAACTTCATACTTCTAATTTTACACTTTATACATCAATCACACATGAGCGAGAAAAAGCAAGAATTACAGGTTGCCGCATTAGAAAACGGCACTGTTATCGACCATATACCTTCCGAAAAGCTGTTTACAGTGGTGTCGCTTCTCGGACTGGAACAGATGAGCAACAACATCACAATCGGCTTCAACCTCAAGAGCAAGAAGCTGGGAACAAAGGGTATCATCAAAATAGCGGACAAGTTCTTCTGTGACGAGGAAATCAACCGCATCGCCGTAGTTGCCCCCAACGTCAAACTGAACATTATCCGCGACTACGAAGTGGTGGAAAAACGCGAAGTGAACCTGCCCGACGAATTATGCGGCATCGTGAAGTGCGCCAATCCCAAGTGCATCACCAACAACGAGCCGATGCCCACCCTGTTTCATGTGGTAGACAAGGATAATTGCGTCATCAAATGCCACTATTGCGAGAAAGAACAGAAAAGAGAAGAAATAGAGATAATTTGAGCGATTTCATGAAAGAAGACTGGAAACCGGGAACCATGATTTATCCGCTCCCCGCCGTGCTGGTGAGCTGCGGAAGCACACCGGAAGAATACAACATACTGACTGTCGCATGGACGGGGACGCTTTGCACGAACCCGCCTATGTGCTATATCTCCGTACGTCCGGAACGCCACTCCTACGACATCATCAAGCGCAACATGGAGTTTGTCATCAACCTGACAACCAAAGACATGGCACGTGCCACCGACTGGTGCGGCGTACGTTCGGGCAAGAATTACAATAAATTCGAGGAGATGAAGCTGACGCCCGGCAAGAGTACCGTTGTCAGCGCTCCGCTCATAGAGGAGTCTCCCTTGTGCATTGAGTGCCGGGTGAAGGAAATCGTAGCCTTGGGCTCGCACGATATGTTCATAGCCGACGTGGTGAATGTGCGTGCCGACACCTCCCACCTGAACACGGAAACCGGAAAACTGGAACTGGCAGAGTCCAACCTGTTGGTCTATGTGCATGGAGGCTATTATGAATTGGGAGAGAAAATCGGAAAATTCGGCTGGTCGGTAGAGAAGAAAAAATGATAAGATACACCCAAGCGTATCATTACATTAATTATTCAAAAACAAATATGGGAAAAAGAGGATTGCTTTTCGGGTTTTGCCTACTGGCTTTCTCCACAGCCATGTGGGGGCAACTCCCCTTTGTGCCCGGAACGGAAGAACCGGAACACCCCCTGCATACCCACCGCCATGACCGACGGGTGAACTTCGGCGTCAAAGGCGGCTTCACCTCCTCGCTTTTCCTCGTGTCGGACTTAGTGCTTAACGGCACTGTCATCAACGAAGTGCAGAACAACTACAAGATAGGCTTTTTCGGCTCGTTCTTTATGCGGATAAACTTCAAACGCCATTTCCTGCAACCGGAACTGTCTTATACAATCAACCGCTGCAACATCACCTTTGAAAAGCCGCTGCCGGAGGACGCACCCGAAAACAGCGTGCCCGAAATGGCATCCATCACCTCCTCTATCCACAGTTTCGAGATTCCCGTAATCTACGGCTACAACATCATCAAAGAAGGGCCTTACAGCCTTGCCGTATTCGGCGGCCCGAAAATACGCTACATATGGGACAAGCAAAGCAAGGTTACTTTTGATAATTTCGACCAACGGGATATTGAAGAAGAACTCTACCCGCTGAACGTCAGCTTCACCGCCGGCGTTGCCGTAACCATTTCCCGCGTTTTCTTCGATTTCCGGTACGACATCGGACTGCACAACATCTCCAAACGCATCAGCTACAAGCCCATCTACGACGAGAGTGCCGGCGAAGAAGCCCCCCTTGCCAACCAAATACGATTCCACAGGCGGGATAATGTGCTCAGCTTTTCGCTGGGAGTGTTCTTTTGATAGGAAATTTCTCACTTTTCTTACAGTTTATTCATTTATTTCCTTTAAATTTGTGCGCTTAATAAGAGAACACAGAATTATCAAACTTATCTAATAAGCAAGAATGAAAAGAGACGATTTAATTTTCGACATCATCGAAAAAGAACATCAACGTCAGCTCAAAGGCATTGAACTGATTGCATCAGAGAACTTCGTAAGTGACCAAGTTATGCAGGCAATGGGCTCCTGCCTCACCAACAAGTATGCAGAAGGCTATCCCGGCAAACGCTACTACGGCGGTTGCGAAGTTGTAGACCAAAGCGAACAGATTGCCATTGACCGCCTGAAAGAAATTTTCGGCGCAGAATGGGCTAACGTACAGCCGCACTCGGGTGCACAGGCCAATGCAGCCGTATTCCTCGCAGTGCTGAATCCGGGTGACAAATTCATGGGCTTGAACCTTGCGCATGGCGGCCACCTCTCTCACGGCTCATTGGTTAATACTTCCGGTATTATCTACACCCCCTGCGAATACAACCTTAATAAAGAAACCGGACGCGTGGACTACGACCAAATGGAAGAAGTGGCACTGCGCGAAAAACCGAAAATGATTATCGGCGGCGGTTCTGCCTATTCACGCGAATGGGACTACAAACGTATGCGCGAAATTGCCGACAAGATAGGCGCTATCCTGATGATTGACATGGCACACCCTGCCGGACTGATTGCCGCCGGCGAACTGGATAACCCTGTGAAATATGCCCATATCGTAACTTCTACCACCCACAAAACCCTGCGCGGCCCTCGCGGCGGTGTTATCATGATGGGTAAGGACTTCCCCAACCCATGGGGCAAGAAAACTCCGAAAGGCGAAATCAAGATGATGTCTCAATTGCTCGACTCTGCCGTATTCCCCGGTATTCAAGGCGGTCCGCTGGAACATGTCATCGCAGCAAAAGCCGTTGCCTTCGGTGAAATTCTGCAACCGGAATGGAAAGAATACGCCAAGCAAGTGAAGAAGAATGCCGCTACATTGGCACAAGCCTTGATGGACCGCGGCTTTACAATCGTTTCCGGCGGCACGGACAACCACTCCATGCTGGTAGACCTCCGCAGCAAATATCCTGACTTGACAGGTAAAGTAGCCGAAAAAGCATTGGTGTCCGCAGACATCACTGTCAACAAGAATATGGTTCCGTTCGACAGCCGCTCTGCATTCCAAACTTCCGGTATCCGTCTGGGTACTCCCGCCATCACAACCCGCGGCGCAAAAGAAGATTTAATGCTGGAAATCGCTGAAATGATTGAAACCGTTCTCTCCAATGTAGAAAACGAACAGGTCATCGCAGACGTTCGCGCACGCGTGAATGCCAAGATGAAGGAATACCCGCTGTTCGCCTACTAAAACAAAGGAAGGGCTAAATGAATGAAGAACCACTGAAATGAAGAATTAAGAATGAAGAATGAAGAATTGAGGAATATATAAGTTTCTACAATTAAGAATAAAAAGGAGATAGGCTGCGTAATGTTCGTTTTGAACTACGCAGCCTATCTTCTTTTATTCTTAATCCTTTACTCTTAATTCATCACTCCCAATTCTTCATTCTTCATTCTTCATTCTTAATTCTTCATTTCAGTGGTTCTTCATTCAATTTCAAGAAAGTCCCTCTATGTTGCCGTCCACTATGTCGATATGCTCTGCCTGCGGAACTTTGGGCAAGCCCGGCATTCGGAGTATCTCACCGGCAATGGCTACAAGCATTTCCGCACCGTTGTTGATAACGATGTCCTTGATGTGGAACTCGAAATTATTGACCGCTCCGTATATCTTAGGGTCGGCAGAGAAAGAATATTGCGTCTTGGCTATGCAGATGGGGTAATGTGCAATGCCCATTTCTCCGATGAGCTTCATCATCTTGCGCGAAGCGCTGCTGTAAGTCACCACGCTTGCTCCATAAAGGTTGCAAGCCACCTTCTCTATCTTCTGCTGCACGCTATCGTTTTCTTCGTAGGTGTATTGCAGCGGAGCGGAAGGTTTCCTTTCAATCGTGTCTACTACAAGGTTAGCCAAATCGATAGCGCCTTCCCCACCCTCGGCAAAAGCATTGTTGATGGCAAAGCCCACTTTCAAATCTTCTTCGCAATGACGGCGGATGGCTTCCACTTCTTCATCCGTATCGCTGGCAAAACGGTTGAAAGCAACAACAACGGTCTGCCCGAAATAGCGCAGGTTACGGATATGTTTGTCAAGATTACCAAAACCCTCTTTCAGACCTTCCATATTCGGTTCCTTGATGCGGTCGAGACTGACGCCACCGTGCATTTTCAATCCTTGTGCAGTGGCAACGATAACAGTCAGCTTGGGTTGCAAACCGCTCTTGCGGCATTTGATGTTATAGAACTTCTCCGCTCCCAAGTCTGCACCGAAGCCGGCTTCCGTCACTACATAGTCGCCAAATGTCATTGCCATTTTGGTGGCGAGAATGGAGTTGCAGCCATGTGCAATATTGGCGAACGGACCGCCATGAACAAAAGCGGCTGTCCCTTCGGTAGTTTGTACCAAGTTGGGATGAATAGCGTCCTTCAGTAATACGGTGATGGCGCCGGCAACTCCTAAGTCTTTTACAGTGAATGGTTTGCCGTCAAAATCAAAGCCCAGTATGATATTTTCAATACGCCTGCGAAGGTCTTCCGTATCTTTTGCAAGGCAAAGGATTGCCATAATCTCCGATGCGGGCGTAATATCGAAGCCGGACTCCATAGTGACCCCGTTAGTGCGCGGTCCGAGGCCGGTAACAATGCTGCGCAAAGAACGGTCGTTTACATCGAGCACACGCCGCCAGATAATTTCTTTCAGACCGAAGCCATCTGCCTGATGCTGGTAAATATAATTGTCCAGCAAAGCTGAAATCATGTTGTGAGCGGAAGTGATGGCATGGAAATCTCCTGTGAAATGTAAATTTATTTTCTCCATTGGAAGCACCTGTGCATAGCCGCCTCCCGCCGCTCCTCCCTTCATGCCGAAGCACGGACCGAGCGAGGGTTCACGCAAAGCTACAATCGCCTTCTTTCCAATCTTATTGAGCCCCAATGCCAGACCGATAGAAACGGTGGTCTTACCAATGCCTGCCTTCGTAGCCGTGATAGCGGTTACAAGAATCAGGTTACTTTGTTTTACTTTCTCTTCGTCAATCAGCTGTTCGGGAATCTTAGCGATGTAACGGCCGTAGTTTTCTACTTCTTCACGAGGAATACCCACACTTTCAGCAACCTGCTTTATCTTTTTCAGTTCTATGCTGCGCGCTATTTCAATGTCTGATTTCATATAGGGCTTTTCTTTAAATAACAACTTTGATTTTTGAAAGTTGCAAAAGTACAAAAAAGAAGGGAAAATACAGGTATATACAAAGAATTTAGTAAAACAGTAGTTTATTAAGTTTTCAGGTTAGATTAGGTTATTGGATGAGATTATCGGATGAAATTAAATCACGGGATGAAATTAAATCATGAGATGAGATTAAATCATTAGATTGGATTAAATTATTAGATTGGATTAAATTATTAGGGATTAATGGGATAACCTAAGGCTGAAAGCCTTTTATCATATAGCCCGGGGTAACACCCCGGGGACATTTTGTCCCCAAATATTTTGTGCCCTGTAAGGGCAAAACATCAATATTCACAGATTTTGCCCTTACAGGGCGCAATGTTAATCATATGCATACCCCCGGGGTGTTACCCCGGGCTATATGATAAAAGGCTTTCAGCCTTAGGTCTTTTTCAAATCATAAACTAATTATCATGTCATAAATTGATCACTATGTCATAAATTGATCACTATGTTATAAATTGATTACTATGTCATAAATTGATTGGCATAAAAAAACAGGTATAATCAACTTGTACTATCTGTCATTCAGAGCGGAGCGAAGAACCTCTTCTCTCAAATATAGGGAGAGGAGATTCTTCGCTCCGCTCTGAATGACAGATACCCTTGATATAAACTAATTACCAACTAATACTTATCATTAATTAATCATTAATTGACTGGCACATCATTATTTAAACCGCGACGTATCCACCCCTTCCCTTTGTTTTTCTTTATAACCGCCAAACTTATATGTGAACGACACGCCCAATTCACGGAAGCAAGAATAATGATTGGTTACGTTCTGTGTCAGGAAGCGGATACGTGGAGAGATTTGTCCGGTTTCAAATATATCGTTGCAATACAAGTTCAGTATCGCTTTTCCATTAGCAAAGCCATAACGCAAGGCAGCATTCACATTGCCGGAAGTAGGCAGGTCGTAAATTCCCTGAATGGCCTTGCTATGTACAAATCCGGTAACGGTCAGCTTCAAATCGGGCCGGGTGGAAAGGGTGAAAGTATTATTCATTTGCGCTATGCCGTAACATTGCTTGCGATTGAAAGGAATATCCCAAAAATCATTGTCTTTCTCGTGATGCCATATCCCGATGAGCGTCAGACGAGAGTTCAACCAATTCTTTATCTTAAATGGTACGGATGCTTGTATACCAGCTTGTTGTTGATAGTCAAAATTCATATATTTATAAATCTCAACCAACCGTTGCGAGGATTGGTAAAGCGTCTGCGTCGAGTAGTCTTTAGTGTGGTTGAGCCAAGCGCTGAAGATATATTTTCCTTTCAAAACGTAGTTCATTTTAAACTCGTAACTTTGCGCAGGCTTCAACAGAGGATTACCGTGAATCTCGGAATATCCGCCGCCAAGATAAGAAATGGCATCCTGCACAGCCCAATAGTCAGGATAGTCCTTATCGCTGCTTAGAGCAAGTTGCAGGATATGTCCGGGGGCAGGCATATAATTGAGGTTGATGGTAGGATACCAATCCCACTGATTCCAAACAGGTGACTTATAGCGTTCTATAGCCAAGGAAGCATCCAGTGAGAGCTTGTCGCCGAAACTCTTGCTGAAACCGGTATAGATGTTCAGCGTCTCTTCCCGCTTGCGGGACTTCATGCCGCTAAGATTGGCGCCGGTATTTTCATCCGTTGCCGATGACGTTGCATCTGTATTGCCAAACTGTTCTCCTGTCTCCGGATTATAATAATATTGGTAACTGTTGTCTGTGCTGGTGGTATAGACCACTCCATAGTTCAGTGCCCAGCCCTTACCCAAGTTGTGCTCCTGTGCCAAAAACATCTTCCAACGATTGATGCGCTGACAGTCTTGTGTAAAGAAATCAAGTTCATCACTATCCAACAAACGGCTGTGCAGCAACTGGTCGGACGGAGAACGGTAATAAGTAAGCTCAACACCCGCCTTCAGACCGAAAGGAGTGCGATAGTCCAAGCGTCCGTTGTGAAGCCAGTCGGTGCTGTTGCTAAAGGTAGTGGACTGCTGCGAACCGAAGATGTTCATCCGGTTGTGAAACGTTGTATAGTTTCCGTTATAGACAAAACTCAACTGATGCTCCTTAGCGATATTGTAATCGGCTCCCACCCGGAAACTATGCGTATGCGAGCGGCCGCGGCGCACCTCATCGGTTGTCATTGGATGCACCGAGCCATCCGCTAAAGTGTGCACAGCATCTTTGTCCGTCGTATTGTAAGTACGGCCGTGTTTGTGCGAGTAAAGAAAATCTGCCGAGAATTTATTTCCGTTATATAAAAGGCTGGCGCGTTCTTCAAAGTTTTCGTAATACTTCTGATGGTATTTGGCATAGAGTTCGCCTTGCCAAGAAGAAGGACCGTCCGAAGTTTGCTTCAAATGTACATTGATAAGGGCGCCACGCACTTGGTAGCGGGCAGGTGCGTTATACATTACTTCGGCTTTTTCTATCCGGCTTGCGGGGATACTCCGCAGTAATGAATAAAGCTGTTCGATGCTGAGAGTTGTAACTTTTCCATTCAGAATGACGGTGACGCCCTGCCCTGCCAGTTGCAAAGCGCCGTTCATCTCGGTTACACCGGGAAGCTCCTTTACGGCATCATAGGCGTTGTCCACAGGCAGGTCGCGGATAAGGCGAGGCAAATCGTAAACCAGTTTGCCCTGCGATGCTTTCACAACGGGACGTTCGCCGGTAATCATTACTTCGGGAAGGCTCTGGTAAATGCTGTCCAAACGTGCATCCGAGGTTATAATACTGTCTGCACTGAGAGTACGTTCTGCGCCGGTGTTTTCTTGGGCGGAAAGACTAATGCCTGTCAGGCAGATTACTGATAATAAATAGAACCGTTTCATATGTTTCATATTATATTTTGTATTGACCTCTGCAAAGTACGGCATTAGCTGCGTAACCCTGTGTTATCATCGGCTTACCAAGTGTTATCTACTGTTATCGGAAGTGTTATTTAGTCTTACCACATGATACAGCACACGATATAACTCCTTATATTTGCCTGCATAAGCATAAAGGAATCATTATGAAACTGCCTCTGAAATATATTGCCGTACTCGTTATCCTGTCTTTGGCGGGTATCTTCTCCTATCAGGCCTATTGGCTCGGTGGATTGTACCGTACCATGCGCGATGATTTGGAACGTAATGTCATAGAAGCCATGCGCATGAGTGACTACAACGAAATGATGCTGCGCGTGGAAAGGATACGTAAGGACAGTACCGACCATGGAGAAGTAAGCGTATCCGCCGGATTCGAGAAGGACGGAACGCAAAACAAAACCTATGTACGCAGTAGCACCAGTATAGACCGCAACGGCCGGAAAGAAGAAACCACCACCCAACAGGTCATTCATCAAAAGAGTGATACCGTTTCGATGAATATCTCGGACAATTCTTCCGTACAAACTATTATCACCCGAGATGACACTGCCGCCTCGGACTCCGACAACTTACCCCGGGCCGCCTTGATAGCAAAAAACGGACTGGATGTGATTCTGCGTGACCAAAACAGCATGTTGGAACTCGCCACATACTTCCAACGAGGCCTGCATTCCGGTCTGGACATTATTTCCGATCCCGATGTCCTTGTATACGACAGCCTGCTGACCCTGCAACTGAAAGAACGAGGTATCACGCTGCCCCACCGTTTGGAGCACATTTACACGAGCGACCGGAAATCGCCTTACACATTCGTGGACACACTTGCCGTTGCCGGTACCGCCGGATACATTCCCAGCTCCAAAGCCAAACAATACAACTATGCTTTCGACCTCAATACCCACCAAAGTTACCGCCTTTGGATAGAACCCGTCACACAGTTAGTATTGAAACAAATGTCGGGAATTCTCGCCACCTCATTCGTAATCCTGATTATTCTTGTTTTTGCATTTTGGGTACTTATCCGAACTATCTTGCGGCAAAAGACACTGGAGGAAATGAAAAGCGACTTCACCAACAACATCACCCATGAACTGAAAACCCCTATCGCCGTTGCCTATGCAGCCAACGATGCCTTGCTGAACTTTAACCAAGCGGAAGAAAAGATACAACGCGACAAATATCTGCGTATCTGTCAGGAACAGCTGCAACGGCTCAGCGGACTGGTAGAACAGATTCTTTCCATGAGTATGGAACGCCGCAAGACGTTCCGCTTGCATCCGGAGGTACTGTCCATAGAAGGCATTCTCGAACCGCTCATCGAACAGCATAAACTGAAGTCGGAAAAGCCCGTACATATATCGATGGATATCGAACCCTCAGGACTTACCCTCACCGCAGACCGTACCCATTTCAGCAATATCATCAGCAACCTGATTGACAATGCCATAAAATACTCCCCCGAAGAAGCGGAAGTGAACATCCGCTGTCGCCAAACCTGTTCTGCGGAACAAGGAGAACTCGTTGAAATCGCTATCAGCGACCGTGGAATCGGCATTGACTCCGAGAAACAGAAACATATATTCGATAAGTTCTACCGCGTCCCCACCGGCAATCTGCACAATGTGAAAGGTTACGGGCTCGGTCTGTTCTATGTCAAGACCATGACCGAAAAACATGGAGGAAGCGTTTCCGTGAAGAGCGAACCGGGCAAAGGAAGCACTTTTATTGTAAAATTAAACAAATAAACGATGGATAAAATAAAAGTTCTATTAGTTGAGGATGAAGAAACCCTCGCCATGATTATTAAAGATACACTGGAAGGACAAGACTTCATTATATACACCGCTGCCGATGGCGAAGAGGGATTGCGCCAATTCTTCGACCTGCGTCCCGATGTACTTGTGGCAGACGTCATGATGCCTCGCATGGATGGCTTTGAAATGGTACGCCACATCCGTCAGACGGACAAGCATACACCAGTACTTTTTCTTACTGCCCGTTCTGCCATCAATGATGTCGTAGAGGGCTTTGAACTCGGCGCAAACGATTATCTGAAAAAACCTTTCGGTATGCAGGAACTGATTATACGCATCAAAGCACTGGCTGGCAGGGCTTTCAGCTTCACAGAAGCGGCACCCAAAGAAGTCACCGACTTTGAGATAGGAGATTATCGGTTTAACTCCGTCACACAACGGTTGTCGTATGTAGGAACCGCCGTATCTCCACGCGCTGATACGGAAGTGGAGCTCTCCCACCGGGAATCGGAAATACTGAAACGCCTTTGCGAAAACCGTAACCAAGTGGTCAACACTCAGAATGTTTTACTGGACCTTTGGGGAGACGACAGCTTTTTCAATTCCCGCAGCTTGCACGTATTCATCACCAAATTACGCCACAAACTTGCGCTGGACGACCGAATCCGCATTGTAAATGTACGGGGAATAGGATATAAACTGATTTTTTAATATTTACTTAAAGAAAATTCGGGGAATGGCTGGAAAGATTTATCTTTGTAGTTAAGAGATGAGGAGTTAAAGGATTAAAGAGTCAAGCCAATTAATTGGCGAAGGCTCCATTAAGAATAGTTGAATGGAACAATGAAACGAATTTGTTTTTTTATCATCACATTACTTGTAAGCGCTGCTCCACTGTATGCCCAAAGCGAAGTGAAAGGTGACAGCATACACTCCAATGCCTTGCCCGACGGCACTCCGCCTGAAGGGATGCTTATGCCTGAAGTGAAGAATTATGACGACTTTCTCTTAGATATGAGTTTAATGAAAATGGAAGCGCCCCGCCTGCCTAAGTTCACGCTGAAAATACCGGATGCAAGCAAGGACTACGGCAGACTATTCCGCCTTAATCCGAACGCCACCTACTCACAAGGGCTTTCAAATGTATTTTCACTTACCAATTCCACCGTTTACAGTATGAACCCGTTCGGACTGACCGGATTCTGGTCGTCACCGGAGAATCTGCAAATGGGCAGCTTCAAACTGAAAAACGGTATGCGCATCAATACCTATGGCGAGTACGACAAAGACGGTTGGAAAGTACCCAACCATTCGGCACTGCCTTGGGAAAGGAATAACTTCAAGGGAGCATTCGAGATGAAATCTTCCAACGGCGCTTTCGGCATACGCATCGAAGTGCAGCAAGGAAACAGAACACCGTTTTAAAACATAAGTTCCGGTTCTGCCAATCCCTTTTCGTTGCGGTACATACGCACCATTTCCAGAATTATATCTCCGTATTTCTCTACTCCTTTCTTTCCGAAATAAGGGATGCGGACAAGCATGGCTTTATCTGCCGGCAGCAAATTGCTTATACCCAAAATTGCTTTTTGCTGAATAACCGTATAAACGGGCAGCCCCAATCGGGATGCTTCCGAGTTTCTCCACGCTACCAACCGGTCGTATAATTCGGGATGCAGCACGTCTGACGGAACTTGAATGGCAGTTGCAGTTGATTCTTTCTTCTTCCGCTCCCGTATATACTTCTCTACCGCCTCCGACATACCTCTCCGTTTCAAATCTTCTTTTCCGGAGATAGCACGGTCGCCGATAGAGAATACCGCTTTCTGCCTTAAATAGTCGGCTGTGTGGAATCCGTTTTCCATAACGTAAACCAGAAGGTCGTCTTTCAGTAGGAAAAGAGTATTCAGTTCTTCTTTCGCTGCATTCAGCTGTTTTTTCAATTCTTTATTGTCAGTGGCAAGAATCTGTTCTCTTATCAATACAAGGTATTGGGGTTCCATTTCTTTTCTGAAGTAATTGGCTCCTGCAACAATTCGCTCCTGCAATGTCTTGTCCGTAGCATAGTTCTGTGCAGCGTCAATCAGACGGTTGTATTGCATACCGAACTTCTGCGCTACTTCCACCACCTTTTTGTGAAAACGTTCCGTTTCTTCTTTGTATGCAGCCAACTGTTTGGGATAGAGCTTATAAAGATGCTCGTCAATCAGGCGTATATAGCGTTGCAACGCTTGCTCTAACGGTTGGAAATCGAATAATCCGGACAACAGTTCGTGGAAATAGGTTCGTTGCAATGAATGGAAACGATTCTCATCCGGTTCGTTTCTGCGGGCTTCTTCCGTAAAGCGGTCTACCGCTTGGTCACTGATAACGGCCTTTGCAGAAAGAGGGGCGCTGAGCACCAAACCGTCCAACGTCTTGCAACGACTCAAAGCCACATACGTCTGCCCATGTGCAAAAGATGAACTGGCATCGATTATGGCACGCTCAAACGTAAGCCCCTGACTTTTATGGATGGTAATGGCCCATGCCAGTTTTAAAGGAAATTGACGGAAAGTCCCTTCAATATCTTCCACAATCTCCTTGCTTTCTTCGTCCAATACGTATTTTGCATTTGTCCACTCCTCTTCTTGCAGTAAGAAAGATTCGCCGCTGTCCTTGGCACACACTTCAATACTGTTGGCGGAAACATCAGAAACTTCACCAATCATGCCGTTGTAGTAACGGTGTTCGCCGGACGAATCATTCTTTACAAACATTACTTGGGCGCCTTTTTTCAGTTCAAGGACTTCGTCCGTGGGGTATGAATATTCGGGAAACTTCCCCTCTATCGTGGCACGAAAAGCATAGGAGCGGCCCGAAAGCTGTTCTAACTCATAATCGTTGATGCGCTGCGCCTGATAGTTATGGGTAACTAAACGAATATAGCCTTCCTCTTTTCGGGGCTGGAAACCGGGAAGATAACGACGGTTCAACGCTTCCAATACTTGAGGGTTGCAATGATTTTCGCGAATACGGTTCAATAAGTTCAAGAAAGTTCCGTCACTCTGCCGATATACGGTTTTGAGTTCGATAGTGCAATATTCCGTCTGTTTCAATGCCCGGCTGGAGAAAAAATAGGGAGTGTCGTAATACTTCTTCAGCATCTGCCATTCCTCATCCTTCACCACGGGTGCCAGTTGTTGTAAATCGCCAATCATCAATAGTTGCACACCGCCAAACGGCTTGTGGCGGTCACGGTAACGGCGAAGCATTTCATCTACCGCATCCAACAGGTCGGCACGCACCATACTGATTTCATCAATCACCAGTAAGTCCATGCTACGTATGATATTGATTTTCTCTTTACCGAAACGGAAACGGTAGGTGGCCTTTCCATTCGTACTGAACGAGCTTTCGGGTACATAAGGTGCGAAGGGAAGCTGAAAGAAAGAATGGATTGTGACACCGCCTGCATTGATAGCCGCGATGCCCGTAGGCGCAATAACGACCATGCGTTTAGGACTCTCCTGCTTGAGTTTACGTAAGAAAGTTGTTTTACCTGTTCCTGCTTTACCTGTCAAAAAAAGATGAGTGCCTGTGTTTTCAATGAACTGCCATGCAAGCGCTAACTCAGAGTTCTGCTCCATTATTCTTTTCAGTTTGTTTTTACGAGTGGTAAAGGTAGTACAAATATAAGAAGAAAGAGGGAATTGCCCGGATGTTTTTTGCGGGACAAACGGCAGACATAAATATAAGAGGTTATATCCTTTTGGAACATAACCTCTTATATTTTTCTCTTCGCTGAGAAAATTATTTCAGACTACCGCCGATAATATCCAGCAATTCATTCGTAATCGCTTGCTGACGACTCTTGTTATATTGCTTTGTCAAGTCCTGAATCAGTTCATTGGCGTTGTCCGTAGCCGCTTGCATAGCAAGCATACGGGCTGCATGCTCGGAAGTGTT
This sequence comes from Bacteroides sp. AM10-21B, assembly GCF_003472565.1. Classification (NCBI taxonomy): domain Bacteria; kingdom Pseudomonadati; phylum Bacteroidota; class Bacteroidia; order Bacteroidales; family Bacteroidaceae; genus Bacteroides; species Bacteroides sp. AM10-21B. Next base: position 35,930 of record NZ_QRME01000011.1, read on the forward strand.
CGAATCCAACAAAACCGTGTAAATCTTCTGGCTCAGAACTTTAGGAAGAAGTTCAGCTATCAACCGTGCTGCAGAGGGTTCTACAATATAATCATTATTGAAACGGCTCTTCTCCACGGTGATTTCGGTTGCTTCTTCCGCTACCTTTTCCAAGTTGATAGGCAAATACTTATCTCTTGTCAGAACTTGTGACCCGGTAGATTTAAAATGATGATAAATCAACTCCACCTTGTCGATGCGTTCCTCCAAAAATTCTTTCATCAAGAGTCCCGCAAGTTCATAAGCCTGCACATACGAAGGCTTGTCAGCCATTTCCTGATAACTGCCTTGCGGTTCATAACCCAATTTCCTTACGGCTTCTTCCACCTTCTTACCTACGGGATATATCAAGATATTCTCCCTACCCAATGATTTATAGTCTTCCAATGTACGTTCCAACATCTTCGCCACATTAGAGTTGAAAGCACCACATAAGGACGAGTTGGACGAGAATGCCACAATCGCTATCCTCTCTACCGGACGTTCGTTGGTATAGGGCGACTCTACCGTAACATCTGTACTCAAGAAGTTTGTCAGAATCTCGTTCAGCTTCCGTTGATAAGGCAGCATATTCTCAATCCGCCCTTGCGCCTTGTGCAGTTTGGCAGATGCTACCATCTTCATCGCCGAAGTTATCTGACGCGTACTCTTGACGGAGCTTATTCTATTTTTTACCTCTTTCAGTGAAGCCATTTTATATAGTGATTAGGTGTTAGTGATTAGCGGTTGGATATCTAACCGCCATCTACATAAATTGCTTGGCTGCCTTTGCCGCTGTCTCTTCTATCTTCTTGCAGACCTTATCATCAATGACGCCCGTCTTCAGTACGTCGAGCACTTCCAGTTGATAATCTCTTTCAAGGAATTCGAGGAAACTGCGTTCAAACTCGCTCACTTTATCCAAAGGTACATCTTTCAGCAAACCGTGGGTACCGCAATAAAGAATAGCAATCTGCTTCTCTACGGGCATCGGGCTATACTGAGGCTGCACCAACAAACGGGTATTCTTTTGTCCCTTATCAATAGTCAATGCTGTTACAGGGTCCATATCACCACTGAATTTGGTAAATGCTTCCAATTCGCGATACTGAGCCTGGTCTATCTTCAATGTACCCGCCACTTTCTTCATCGCCTTAATCTGGGCATTACCACCTACACGACTCACAGAAATACCCACATCAATAGCCGGACGGTTGCCCTGATTGAATAGGTTTGTGTCGAGGAATATCTGTCCGTCCGTAATGGAAATTACGTTTGTCGGGATATAAGCTGACACGTCACCCGCTTGCGTTTCAATAATAGGAAGCGCTGTCAATGAACCGCCTCCCTTTACTTTGCCTTTCAGACTTTCGGGCAGGTCGTTCATCTCACGCGCCACTTCTTCCTGACTGATAATTTTTGCCGCACGCTCCAACAAACGGGAGTGCAGATAGAAAATATCACCCGGATACGCCTCACGCCCTGAGGGACGGCGCAAAATCAGAGACACCTCGCGATATGCCACTGCCTGCTTGGACAAGTCATCATAAACAACCAGTGCATGACGACCGGTGTCACGGAAATACTCGCCAATTGCAGCACCTGCAAACGGAGCATAGTACTGCAATGCAGCCGGATCGCCCGCTGTAGCTGCCACAACGATAGTATAATCCATTGCACCGTATTCACGCAGTGTATTTACGATAGATGCCACCGTAGAGCCTTTCTGACCGATGGCTACATAGATACAATATACCGGATCACCGGCTTCATAATTGGCACGCTGATTAATGATGGTATCAATAGCAATGGCAGTTTTACCCGTCTGGCGGTCACCGATAATCAGCTCACGCTGTCCGCGACCGATGGGAATCATAGCATCAACGGCTTTCAAACCGGTCTGTAACGGCTGGTTTACCGGCTGACGGAAAATAACCCCCGGTGCTTTACGTTCCAGCGGCATCTCACAGAGTTCACCGCCTATCAGTCCTTTGCCATCCAACGGTGCGCCCAACGGATCGATAACACGCCCCAACATACTTTCTCCTACCATAATGGAGGCAATACGTTTGGTACGTTTCACCACGAACCCTTCCTTGATTTTGTCCGTAGGTCCCAACAATACAGCACCTACATTGTCTTCCTCAAGGTTCATCACGATAGCTTTGATACCGTTGTCAAATTCCAGCAACTCGTTTGCTTCGGCATTGCGCAATCCGTAGATACGTGCAACACCATCGCTGACTTGCAGTACCGTACCGATTTCATCCAGTTGCACACGGGTATCAATACCTTCCAACTGTTTGCGCAAAATATCGGAGACTTCGCTTACTTTTATATTTTCAGACAACATTTTATTTAGTGATTAATTAGATTAGTGTTATACAATTCTCCTGTTCTTATCAATGAACTGTTGTTTCACTCTCTTCAACTGAGTAGCAATACTCGCATCCAAACGGAAATCGTTGATGTCGAAAACGAAGCCGCCTTCAATAGATGGATCAACATCTGTCTGCAACTCCATTTTGGCATGTAACAAATGGGAAGCACTATTTCGAATACGTTCCTCTATTTCACGGCTTACAGGCACGGCAGTCGTCAGTTTCGCAACACCGATATGCCTGCTCTTTCTGTATAAATCCAGAAAACTCAAACATATATATTGCAAAAATGACTCACGCCTGTTTCTTAATACCAGTGTAATGAAACGGGTTAACTCTCGTTCAGCGGGAGCATTTCCCACAGCTGCAGTACAGATAAGCGAAAATTTCTCCTGCATCGGCAAAATCGGATTCTCCAATGCAGTACGCAAATCGGGGTGCTTCTCAAAACTTCGGCTCAACATACGTATCTCTGCATACAGCCTGTCTTCCGTACCCGTACTTTTAGCATACTCCATAAGAGCCTTTGCATATCGCATCGAAACAATTCCTATATCCATTTTTTCTAAAGGTTACTGATTAGTGATTAGCCGTCAGCATTTCATCCAGCATACGGTCAATCATTTCCATTTGTTCATGCTTTTCGTCCAAGTTACGACGGATAATTTTTTCTGCTATATCTACCGATAGTACAGCAACTTGACGACGAATATCACGAATAGCCTCTTCCTTTTCTTGCTGAATCTGCAGTTTCACATCATCCAATTCTTTCTGCGCAACGGCTTCCGCATGTTTACGTGCTTCGATAATAATCTTGTCACGCTCGTGCATTGCTTCCCGCATGATGCGTCCCTGCTCCTTGTTCGCAGCAGCAATCAACGCTTCACTCTCCTCTTTCAATTTGGCGAGTTGGGCGTTAGCCTGGCGTGCCACTTCCAGAGATTGGTCTATGTAGGTTCTACGACCTTCCACCATTTTTGTAATGACAGGAAAACCATATTTAGCCAATACCACAAAAACCACGCCGAATGAAAGGAGCATCCAGAACAGCAGACCACTATCAGGTAATAACAATGACATAATTTTATTTTTTTATAAGAAGAATACCAACAGACACACAACAACTGCCAACAAAGCAACACCTTCAATCAAGGCAGCGGCAATAATCATGTTCATACGAATATCTCCCGATGCTTCCGGCTGGCGTGCTATGGCTTCCATGGCAGAACTACCAATCTTACCAATACCCATACCGGCACCGATAACAGCTAAACCAGCGCCGAGCGCTGCACCTAATTTACTAACTCCAACCCCTGCCGCAGCAGCTTGTAATAATACAGATAGTAACATAACTTTCAGTTTTTAAATGATTATTTTATTAATGTTTTATATTCTCAATTTTATCACTTTATCACCTTCTCGCCCGCCTTTTCTTTGTGTTCCTCCTGAGCCAAACCGATAAACACAGCGGACAGCATAGTGAACACATATGCTTGGATAAAGGCAACCAATAACTCCAATCCGTTCATAAAGATATTGAACAATACCGAAGCTACCGTCAGCGACCCGTTCAAAACAGGTCCCATACTTGCCGATATGAATATCAAACAAGTAAGCACCAACATAGCCATGTGTCCTGCCAGCATATTGGCAAAAAGACGAATCATCAGTGCAAATGGTTTTGTAAAAATACCAAAGAGCTCAATAAACGGCATCATAGGTACAGGTACTTTCAACCACCAAGGCACATCCGGCCAAAAAATTTCTTTCCAATATGTCTTGGTTCCAAAAATATTAACGGCAAGGAATGTACAAATAGCCAATACCATTGTAATAGCAATATTTCCGGTGACATTGGCCCCTCCGGGAAATATAGGAATCAATCCCATGATATTATTTATGAAAATAAAGAAAAATGCAGTTAGCAAGTATGGTGCAAACTTGCGATACTTTGGTCCTACACAACTTTTTATAATATCATCATTCACCATCATAATAAACATTTCCATAAATCCGATGAAGCCACCCGGAGCTGCACTGCCTTGCGGATGCTTACGATACCATTGGGCTACACCCAGAATAATAACGAGCAATAACACACTATTGATAAGCAATGCTAACGCAACTTTCGTAATGGACAAATCCCAAGGACGCACCTCATTACCCGCAGCATCATATTCTATCAATTTTCCTTCGTACCTACTGCCTTCCGGAGCAATGGAGAAGCCCTCATAACATCCACCATTCTCTTCCAAACGGGAAGACAGGAACATATGCCATCCCGTTGTATTGCTATATAGAATGACAGGCAAAGGAACAATAACTTGCGTTTTTCCAAAAGCAGTAATGTGCCATTCGTACGAATCGCCAATATGACCGAATACGATTTCCTTTACGTTCACCGTAGCCTTCTCTTGTTCTGCAGGAATACTATCAGCCTGCACAGCAGCTGGTAGTAACAGTCCTATCACCAATAATACTCCGGTTAGTATGTTACGCAATTGTTTCATTTTCTTTTCTCATTTTCTTTTTCAACTTTCGGTTAGCTTCAAAAGTGAAGAAAAACCAAGAGTCATAAATCAAATATATCAGATAGTTTGCGATAAACGTCAGCAAAAAGCCTTTGGCTTCCTCACGTACCGCAACACAATACACCAACATCACAATAATAGAGGCAAGCATCCTCATAACACGCATCAGTAAGTATATCTGCAACATACGTCCCGGCATCCGATAGCGGCAACTTTCGACCATGTTTATCATAAATACGCCAAAGACCAAGAAGAAGATCGGTATCAGCGGATAACCACCAAAATAATGATGCGGAAATACTGAATAGTAAACCCAGCCACCTATACCACCTACCAACACGGTCAAGAGCGCTACCTGCCACAAATAGTTTCGTTTTGTAATACTCACGTCAAATCATTTTAAGGTTAGAAATCAAAAGGGTCAGTCTACACAAACCGAAACTTTATTGCCGTTCATCTCCACAAAACCGCCATGAATATCCTGCACATGTTCTTCTCCATCCGTTGTAACATAAGCCAATGCACCGGTTGCCAGCGATGACACAATAGGCGCATGGTTCGATAATATAGTAAACGAACCAAGCGTACCCGGCAAAGTAACACTGTTGACCTCACCACTGAATATTTCCTTATCCGGTGACACAATATCCAAATGCAGTCCCTTCATCTCTTTAGTCTATTGAAAATTAAATACTCCGATTACTTTTTTGCTTGCTCCAACAACTTCTTGCCTTTCTCTATCGCTTCCTCAATAGTTCCTACATTCAAAAAAGCCGGTTCTGGCAGATAATCCACTTCACCATCCAAAATCATTTTAAAGCCTCTGATAGTATCTTCTATGGAAACCATTGTACCGGGAACTCCGGTAAACTGTTCGGCAACAGCAAACGGTTGGGACAAGAAACGCTGTACACGACGTGCCCGGTTCACCAACGTACGGTCAGCATCGGATAATTCTTCCATACCCAAGATTGAAATAATATCCTGCAATTCTTTGTTACGTTGCAGAATCTGTTTTACACGTTGGGCCACTTCATAATGTTCCTGCCCTACAATGTGCGGATCAAGAATACGCGAGGTCGACTCCAATGGATCAACAGCCGGATAAATACCCAGTTCGGTAATCTTACGACTCAATACGGTTGTTGCGTCCAAGTGTGTAAAAGTTGTGGCAGGTGCAGGGTCGGTCAAGTCATCAGCCGGTACATAAACAGCTTGCACAGAAGTAATAGACCCATTACGTGTAGAAGTAATACGTTCTTGCATAGCACCCATTTCCGTTGCCAGTGTCGGCTGGTAGCCTACAGCAGAAGGCATACGTCCCAACAATGCAGATACTTCAGAACCGGCTTGGGTAAAACGGAAAATATTATCAATAAAGAACAATATATCACGCGGACCGTTCGATTCGGAGCCCATATCCCGAAAAGACTCCGCCACTGTTAAACCTGACAATGCAACGGATTGACGTGCACCCGGCGGTTCATTCATCTGACCGAATATCAAAGATACCTGCGATTTGGCCACTTCATTATAGTCTACTTTAGAAAGGTCCCAATGCCCCTCTTCCATTCCTTTTTTAAATTCTTCACCATAACGGATAACACCGGACTCAATCATTTCTCTTAACAAGTCGTTACCCTCACGGGTACGCTCTCCTACTCCGGCAAATACGGAAAAACCATTTTGCTTCTTGGCAATATTATTAATCAATTCCTGAATAAGTACAGTCTTACCCACACCGGCACCACCGAACAGACCAATCTTACCACCCTTACTATAGGGTTCTAACAAGTCAATAACTTTGATACCTGTATAAAGGACTTCTTGTACAGTAGTCAAATCCTCAAATTTTGGGGGTTCGCGATGAATGGGATATGCACCGGCACGATCCAACTCTTTCATTCCGTCGATAGAGTCGCCTACTACATTCATCAAGCGGCCTTTAATTTGCTCTCCTATCGGCATAGTGATTGGTCCGCCCAACGGGTAAACTTTCATACCTCTTTGCAAGCCGTCCGTACTATCCATAGCTACGGTTCTTACGGTGTTTTCACCAATATGCTGTTGTACTTCTACAATCAGCCTCTTACCGTGATTCTTTTTTATTTCCAGTGCGTCGTGAATGCTTGGCAGCATCAGTTCTGCCTCCGTACCTTCAAAATAGACGTCTACAACAGGTCCGATAACCTGAGAGATATGTCCAATAATCTGTGACATAAGCAATCTTTTTATATTCTATTTTCTTAATTATTATCTAGTAAAGTTGTAAGTCGTCGCGTGTAATCTTCTACCAGCCAAGTCGCGTCCTTCATCACTCAATTTCACTTTGCCCTATTAACATTTGCACCAGGCTGTTTGTTCATTCAAAATAGTTACATAAGCAACCTCACAAATGTATAAACAAATCACGTCTAATTGTTCTCCTTAGAAGCTTTTTTTCTATAAATTATACGATTTTGAACGTTTTATACTACAATAGGAACAATTTATTCCATATATAATAACGTTGATTAACAATTAGTAATGCACCTAATATCACAGACTACACATCTCGGTAATTCCAATGACGCATCTCAGCTTCCCAAACCTCACACCTCAGCTCCTCAAATGCCTGTGGTTTGCAGGACAAATGCCCGTGATTAAGGGAGCTGAGGTGTGAGGTTTGGGAAGCTGAGATGCGTCATTTGGGGAAGCAAAAAGCGCGTTCCACCCGCTACCCCGTATAAACAGGAGGTTTCGGAAGGGTGGAAGGGATATAACAGGTCTTTGTTGGCTGAATAATCTCTACTGAGCCATGAAAAGCTGCCAATCCCAATACACAAAAAAATAAGCCCTGTCTCTCGACAAGGCTTATTCACAACACAAACACAAAATAAAACACGACAAAACTACTATGCAATCTTACCTGTCTATGCCGGGGAGGCATATGTACCGGTTATGGATATTCACATACACATAAGCAGCTTCAGGCTGATTTGCATGTAATAAACAAATGCGGGGAGGCATTTGTTTATTTTCTATTTGTTAATAAAAACAAATCCATTTATTCTTATTGAATACCTCTTTCACGAAGTTTCAATTGCCAATTCCATGCAGAACGTAAAGTATCTTCAATACCCACTTCTGCTTTCCAGCCTAATTCATTGTTAGCCAATTCCGGATTAGCCCACACCTTTTCAATATCTCCGGCACGACGACCCACTATCTGATAGTTCAACTTCACACCGGTCGCTTTTTCAAATGCATTAATCAACTCTAAAACAGAAAGCCCCCGTCCCGTACCAATATTGAATACTTCCACTTTTTCTTTTTGTTTCTTCTCCAATATACGTTGAATGGCTACAACATGAGCCTTTGCTAAATCTACCACATTGATGAAATCGCGAATACAAGAACCGTCAGGAGTATCATAGTCATCACCGAACACACTCAGTTTCTCACGGATACCGATAGCAGTCTGAGTAAGATATGGTATCAGGTTCTGCGGCACGCCGTTGGGCAGTTCCCCAAGCAAGGCTGTAGGATGAGCGCCAATCGGATTAAAGTAGCGCAACAAAATAGCATTAATAGGTGCACCGGAAGTAACTGTATCACGAACAATCTCTTCGTTTATCTGCTTGGTATTCCCATAAGGCGACTCCGCTTTTTTGATAGGCGCCTCTTCTGTTACGGGAAGTTGATCCGGCTGACCATATACTGTACAAGAAGAAGAAAATACAATACCTTCCACTCCATGTTTCGGCATCAGTTCCAGTAAGTTTATCAAAGAAACCAGATTATTACGATAATAAAGCAACGGTTTCTCTACGGACTCTCCCACAGCTTTACTTGCTGCAAAATGGATAATTGCTTTAATACCTTTATATTTGGTAAATATAGCATCAAGACCTGCATAATCCAAGCAATCCAACTTTTCAAATACAGGACGAATACCCGATACCTTTTCAATGTTATCTACGACATCTGCACTGGAGTTTGACAGATTATCGATAATAATAACTTCATAACCTGCGTTCTGAAGTTCTACAACAGTATGAGAACCAATATAACCTGTTCCACCTGTAACCAAAATTTTTTCTTTCATATTAAAATAGATAATTTAGCTTTTAGGTTATCATTAGGCTACAAATGTAAGGAAATAAATTCAGAATACATATATACATGAAGGAGAAAATTAACTAAAGATTATCTTACCCCTACCGTGTACGATAACTCCCCATAAAACAAAATAAAGCGAAGAACCTACCCTCTGCTTTTATGGAGAGAGTAGTTTCCTCGCTTTATACTAATTCCCGGATATATCTTAGATTTTAACTACACCGGAGAAGCCCATAAATGCCATCGCCAACAAACCGGCTGTAATCAAAGCTATCGGAGTTCCCTGCATACCTTTCGGCACGTTTACCAGACTCATCTGTTCACGCAAACCTGCAAAAAGTGTCAATGCCAAGCCAAAACCAAGAGCAGTGGAGAATGCATAAACCACACCGGTCAATAAATCATAGTCTTTCTGAATAACAAGGATAGCCACACCAAGGATACAGCAGTTCGTTGTAATCAGAGGCAAGAATACACCTAAAGCCTGATATAGAGAAGGAGACACTTTTTTCAGGATAATCTCTACCATCTGCACCAATGCGGCAATCACAAGGATGAAGGTGATAGTTTGCAAATATCCTAAATCGAAAGCATCAAGCACATACTTCTGAATGAGGAACGTTACGATTGTTGCAATAGTAAGCACAAATGCTACTGCCGCTGACATTCCTAACGCTGTCTCTACTTTCTTGGATACACCCAAAAACGGACAAATACCCAAGAATTGCGACAACACGATGTTATTGACAAAGATTGCCGAGATAAATATCAATATATATTCCATAATATCAATTACTAATTATGAATTACAAATTATGCTTTCTTAAAGCTGTTAACCAATGCGATGAGATATCCCAAAGCAATGAACGCACCCGGAGCAAGGACAAATACCAACATTCCGTATTCTTCGGGAAGAATCGTAAGGTTGAAAATCTTGCCTGTACCCAAGAATTCGCGAACAGCACCGAGCAAAGTCAATGCAATAGTAAAGCCTAACCCCATACCCAGACCGTCAAAAAGCGATGCCACCGGATTATTCTTGGCAGCAAAAGCTTCGGCACGTCCTAATACAATACAGTTTACCACAATCAACGGGATAAACAAGCCTAATGTTGCATAAAGCGCAGGAACATAAGCTTGCATCACCATTTGCAGCAGAGTTACGAATGATGCAATTACAACAATAAAAGAAGGAATGCGCACCATGTCCGGAATTAAGTTCTTAATAGCCGAAATTACCACATTAGAACAGATGAGCACAAACATTGTAGCCAATCCCATGCCCATACCGTTGATAGCGGACGAAGTAGTACCCAAGGTAGGACACATACCAAGCAGGAGCACAAACGTAGGATTCTCTTTAATAATCCCGTTCATCAATACTTTAAAATTATTCATATCTCTACTCCTTTCTTATTTAGCACTGATAGAATCAGTGAGTTCAACTTTAATAGTAGCTCCCGTAGCACTATCTGCCGTATTTTGACCAGCATATGCAGCATATGCAACATTCACGGCATTCAAAAACGCACGTGAAGTAATGGTAGAAGCTGTAATAGCGTCCACTTTACCACCGTCCTTGCTTACAGTCAGAGGAGCTTCTCCCGGATTCATACCGGTAATATCTCCCTTATTTCCTTTCTTGAACCAATCTGCGGCTTTGGAGCCTAATCCCGGAGTTTCCACATGCGACAGCAAAGAGTAATCAATAATCTTACCTTCAGCATCGAAACCTACCAGAACCTTCAGTTCACCACCGAAGCCCATAGAAGTTGCTTCAACAGCTGCACCGATGAATTTACCTTCTTTTGTGGCAGGATATACAGAGTATTCAACACCGTTCACCTCTTGAGTTTTCTTTTCTGCAATCGGATCATTATCAAAACCCGGAACTACGGCACTCACAGCATCACTCAATGTCTTGGCATTGGCTTGTGCGATAGGTTCTTTCGTCAGTTCGTTTACATAAGCCAGCAATGCTACGGAAATAGCAGTAACGCCCGTAAGTACCAGCAACATATTCTTTAAGGATGATTCTAACTTTTTCATTTCTTCTTCGCTACCTCCCCAAAGCGTTTAGGTTTAACATATGTGTTGATTAGCGGAGTGAACGCATTCATAATAAGAATAGCGAATGACATACCTTCCGGATATGCACCGAACAAACGGATAATTACCGTCAACAGACCGATACAAACACCGTAAATCAACATTCCCTTATGGCTCATCGGAGAAGTTACATAGTCCGTAGCCATGAAGACAGCACCCAGCATCAAACCACCGGACAACAGCTGCACCACCGGAGATACATAAATTTCCGGATTAACCATATACATAATGCCGGAGAAAACAAACACCGTAACCAGAATAGAAACAGGAATATGCCATGTAATAATCTTCTTCCACAACATATAAGCCAATCCCAGCAACAAAGCCAATGCGCTGACTTCACCCAAGCAACCGCCATTATTACCAATCAGCAAGTCAAAAGATGCGGGAATATCACTTAATGACATACCCGGAGCGCCATTGATTACACCTTTCATAATAGCCAGCGGTGTAGCGGCAGTAGTAGCATCCGTATAGGCTGTCAACTGTCCGACAGCTGGCCATGTAGTCATCTGCACCGGAAAAGAGAGCAACAGGAATACACGTCCTGCCAATGCCGGATTAAAAGGATTACAACCCAAACCACCGAAAGACATCTTGCCCACACCGATAGCAAACAAAGCGCCCAAGATGATTATCCAGATAGGAAGGTTGGAAGGTAAATTAAATGCCAGCAACACACCGGTAATAACAGCAGAACCGTCACAGATGGTTGTGGTTTCTTTTTTCATCAGGAATTTGCCGATAGCCCATTCAAAGAACAAGCAGGCAGCTACGGAAGTAGCCGTAACAATCAGTGCACCCAGTCCGAAAAAGTAAAGCGACACAAGAAATGCAGGAATCAATGCAATGAGCACGCCATACATATTCTTCTTCACGCTGTCACCACCGTGAACATGGGGCGAAAGGGATACGATTAATTTATTCATAAGATTATACTAAATTAAATCTTTCATTTTTTTACTTGACGTGCACGTATCATTGCTCCTACCTTTCCCTTACCTAAGCGGATATAATCCAGCATCGGACGGTTGGAAGGACAAGTGAACTGGCATGAGCCGCATTCGATACATGACATTATATCTTCTTTCTCTACTCTTTCAAAATCTCCGTGAGCCGATACAGTAGCCAGTAAGTAAGGTTCCAGTCCCATAGGGCAAGCACCTACACACTTGGCGCAACGGATGCATGGTTGTGCCTCACCGCGCTTAGCTTCTTTATCATTCATAATCAGAATACCGGAACTACCCTTGGCAGTCGGTACATCTGTATTAACCAAAGCCTTGCCCATCATCGGACCACCACCGATTATCTTACCTGTATCTTCGGGCAGACCACCGCAAGCATCAATCAATTGCTTCATCGGCGTACCGATACGTGCCAGGAAGTTAGAAGGTTTGGAAAGAGATTTGCCGGTTACGGTAATTACACGTTCAAACAACGGTTTATTTTTCTGAACAGCCTGATACACAGCAAATGCAGTACCTACGTTCTGAACGACTGCACCGGTAGAGATAGGTAATGCTCCGGCAGCAACCTGACGACTGATTACAGCATCAATCAGCTGTTTTTCACCACCTTGCGGATATTGAACTTTCAAAGGAACAACCTCAATACCGGCGTAACCGGCAGCAACTTTCGTCATTAGCTGGATAGCATCGGGCTTATTATTCTCAATACCGATAAATGCCTTATTCACTTTTACGGCTTTCATCAGGATAGAAATACCCACCATAATCTCTTCGGCATGCTCCAACATCAGCTGATGATCGGCAGTCAGATACGGTTCACACTCTACGGCATTGATGATAACACATTCTGCCTTAAAAGCCGGAGGCGGACACAACTTAACTTGTGTAGGGAAGCAAGCGCCACCCAAACCAACGATACCTGCATCCGCAATTTTCTTCACAATTTCCTCTGCAGTGAGGTTGCACTCTTTTACCAATGTATCGGTGCGGTCGATAGATTCTTCCCACTCATCTCCTTCTACATCAATAAAGATAGCGGGTTTGGCATATCCGCTGGCATCGACAACTGTGTCAATCTTAGCGACCTTTCCGCTGACAGACGAATGAATAGCAGCTGATACGAAGCCACCGGGTTCGGCAATCTTTGTACCTACTTTCACGACATCACCCTTAGCAACGATAGGCTTTGCAGGAGCACCGATGTGCTGGCTCAGTAAGATTGTGGCTTTTGCCGGAATCTCTGCCTGCACGATAGGCTGATGTGCTGAAAGTTTATTTTCGTGTGGATGAACTCCACCAATTGAAAATGTCTTCAACATACAATTCTGTATTTTTAGTCGTTTTATTACTTTAATATTATGCCTCTACTTTCGGAGCCTCTATGTCTGTTTTCGGCTTGCGTGGAGGGAAGTTAAGTGCGATAATTGTACCTTGCGGACAAACTTCTTCACACTTGCGGCAAGATTTGCATTTGTTCGGATCGATGTACGCCAAATTATTTTCCAAAGTAATCGCTTCAAACGGACATACTTTCACACATTTGCCACAGCCGATACAAGCTACAGTACAAGCCTTACGTGCCACTGCACCCTTATCCTTGTTTACACATTGCACATACACGCGACGGGATTTCTTACCCTGAGGACGGATTTCGATAATGTTTCTCGGACAGGTCTTAGCACATGCGCCACATGCGGTACATTTAGCTTCGTCCACTTCCGGAAGCCCGGTTTCGGGATTCATGTGGATAGCATCGAACTGACAAGCATCCACACAGTCACCGCAACCCAAGCAGCCAAAACTACATCCTGTTTCACCACCATAAAGAGAAGATGCAATCGCACAACTCTTTGCACCGTCATATTGGTTGATACGGGGACGGTTGGCACATGTTCCGTTACATCTCACTACTGCAACCATAGGTTCGGCAGCTGCTGCATCCAATCCCAAGATTTCGGCAACCTTCGTCATAACGGGTTGTCCACCCACCGGACAAAGCTTACCTTCCAGCGAACCTGCCTTGACACAAGCGTCAGCAAATCCGCTACAACCCGGGTAACCACATCCACCGCAATTTGCTTGGGGAAGCACAGCTGCCACTTGCGCAATTCGCGGATCTTCATACACGGCAAATTTCTTGGAAGCTACATAAAGTATAGCCGCTGAAACCAGTGCTATAGCTCCCAATGAAATTACTGCAATCAGAATTACATTCATAAATTAGTTGTTTATTAATTATTTATTTTATGTATTAGTTAGTTCATTGGTTTGACTGAAAAAGAGAACTTCTTTCCCAACCTCGACTTGTTCAACCACAATATATAATAATAAGGTATAAGGAGAGCTAACGAACAAAGTGCGGAACTCAGTTCATCATTCCATATAGCCATAAAAATAAAAAGGGAAAAAATTAAAACAAAGAAAGGTAGTACAAAAGCAAGCAGAACCGCCATCACTCCCATTGACAATTCACCGATAACCCATACGCGGTCACCGGGCTGATAGGCTGTTTCGCTGTCATTGGTAACATCAACGAGCTTCTCTTTCGTATCGGCGGAACTGCAATGTCCCTTGATACTACATGAAGCGCATGCTGAAGTCTGAATAATTCTCACTTGAAGATGAGAACCGTTTATGTTTTCCACAATACCCTGATGTTTTATAGTATTCGCCATTTTGCAAAGTGTGCATTACAAATCGCGGCAAATTTACGCATTATTTGCGAACTGCAAGGGATTAGATTGTTTTTTCTGTGTACGTAAACGTTCATTTTCCCGTTTTTAGTGATTTTTCTTTATTTTTTCTACTAAAACACACAAAGAACGCCCCGTTTTCATTCAACGGGGCGTTCTTTTTAGTCGTTAACAATATGTATGGTTTACCATTTGTAATTGATACCGAAGCTCAACAATTCTTTTACCTGAAAATAGCTGTCTCCTTCGGTTGGCTTGGCACTGTCATCAAAACGGGCGTGTACATAAAGCTTAGTGGAAAGATAACGGTTCAGTACAAAATTCACAGTATTTTCCCATTCAATACGTGTCCATTCATAACTGGTCTGAAAATCCAAACGAGAATCCAGCACAATGGAAGGTATAATGGTCCATGACAGCGTCGGTTGTATTTGAGAACCGAAATTATGTTTGACACACTTGCCTTCGTCCAAACCGAACTTTACTTCATCTACCTCCTTATTGCCCACATAACGCAACATATAAGTCAACGGAGCCATGAAAACAGACAAATTAAATTTCTTCTTTTTCAGTTTATAATCCATACCGATACTGGACGACCAGTCTGCCGGAGCAAAGAAAGCGGAAACCAACTCCTCACTGTTCGCTTTATAACCGTGACAGAACTGTGTCTTAAACTCGGTAGTAATTGTATAATACCATTTAGATGCAGCCTGAATACCTATTTTACTATAAATACGAAGTTGGTCGGTACTTACCAGATAATTGTGAAACTCATCGGAAGGGGCGGAACTGAAGCCTAATTTAGCATCCAGCAGGTTCTCCCATTGAACTTTCTCCTTATCATTATAATTAGCGAACAACTGCAAATTGGCAAGCACGGCATTTGTGCTCTCACCACCTTTATACCAGTTATCGGAGATATAGTTCTGCGTAATTTGCAATGAACCGTTTCCTCCGGTGACCCACCAGTTAGGTTTCTGTATCACCACCTCCGCTTCTTCTTTCACCCCTATCATTTTTTCTTGGGCAAAAAGTTTGGCAACGGAAGGCTTGGAAGAAACTTCCTTTTCAATATTATCCTTGAAAACTTTCGTTTTTTTAATTTCCTTTTCAGTCATTACCACTAAGTCCGGGCGATTAACATAGGTATTCAGCATCACGCGGTCTACTATCTTATTGGCATTTTCCTTCGACAAGAAGCTCAATGTATCAAACGGTAAAAGTTCTTTTGTCATTGCCGGTACCGTATCAGGCTTTTGAAAACTCCAGTTTACCTGAGACAAACGTTCCATTGGAGCATAATAATAGGTAGTGGGAACAAACAAACGGTAATAGTCCGGGTTGTATGCAATATAGCGTTCGGGAGTGGCCGGATCATTTAAATAATTCAGCACTCCAAAATATTTCTCATGCAACACCGAGACTGTATCCAATTGATATCCTTCATTGTACGGTTGCAGCTTCAATATCCAATTTTGGCTCCAAATGCCCGACAATGTATCCGCCTTTTCCGTTGCAGCCTGTTTCTTTATAGAATCCTGGGCTATTACCGGAAATGAAAATAGTGCGGCAACTAATCCTATTAAAACACGTCTATTCCTCATAATTTCTTAAAATCTATATTTGAACGCAAAATTAAACCAAAATGTTCAGATTACAAAAGGAGTGAAGTGAAAGTTTATCAGAACCTTATTATACACGCATATTCCACTTTTTATAATTGTTTTCACTAAACTGTTATGTACTTCCTCTTTTTTTTCATAATTTTGCGCTTTAATTTTTAGAGAAAACATTTAAAACAGTATAGCTGTGGGAGAAACAAAGTATATTTTCGTCACCGGTGGCGTTGCCTCTTCATTAGGCAAAGGTATCATTTCGTCATCCATCGGTAAGTTATTGCAAGCAAGAGGTTATAAAGTAACGATTCAAAAGTTCGACCCGTACATCAACATTGACCCGGGTACACTGAACCCTTATGAACACGGAGAATGCTACGTAACGGTAGACGGTCATGAAGCTGACCTTGACTTGGGACACTATGAGCGTTTTCTGGGCATCCAGACTACCAAAGCTAACAACATTACAACCGGACGTATCTATAAGAGCGTCATCGACAAAGAGCGTCGTGGCGACTATTTGGGAAAAACGATTCAGGTTATCCCTCATATTACGGATGAAATCAAACGTAATGTAAAGCTCTTGGGCAATAAATATAAATTCGATTTCGTTATTACCGAGATTGGCGGTACGGTAGGTGACATCGAGTCTCTCCCGTATTTGGAAAGTATCCGCCAGCTGAAATGGGAATTGGGTAAAGATGCACTGTGCGTACACCTTACTTATGTACCCTACCTCGCAGCTGCTGGTGAACTGAAAACCAAACCGACCCAGCACTCCGTGAAGGAACTGCAAAGCGCCGGAATCCAGCCCGATATACTTGTGCTCCGTACGGAACATGAATTGAGCACCAACTTACGCAAAAAAGTGGCGCTTTTCTGTAATGTAGACGAGAATGCCGTTGTACAGAGTATCGACGCACCTACTATCTATGAAGTGCCTATCTTGATGCAAGCTCAGGGATTGGACCAAACTATCCTGAAGAAAATGGGACTTCCTGTCGGAGACACTCCGGGATTAGGTCCTTGGCGTGCTTTCCTCGAACGCCGCCACAAGGCGGAAACAACAGAACCGGTGCATATAGCATTGGTTGGCAAGTACGACTTGCAGGATGCTTACAAGTCTATCCGCGAAGCGCTCTCACAAGCCGGAACATACAATGACCGCAAAGTATCGGTAGATTTTGTAAACAGCGAAAAGCTGACAGACGAAAACGTAGCGGAAGCATTAAAAGGCATGTCAGGCGTTCTTATCGGACCGGGCTTCGGCGAACGCGGCATTGCCGGAAAATTTGTAGCCATCAAGTACGCGCGTACACACGACATTCCCACATTCGGTATCTGTCTGGGTATGCAGTGCATAGCCATTGAATTTGCACGTAACGTCTTGGGATATGCGGATGCCAACTCCCGTGAAATGGACGAAAAGACTCCCCATAATGTTATCGACATCATGGAGGAACAGAAATCCATTACCAATATGGGCGGAACCATGCGTTTAGGCGCTTACGAATGTGTGCTGCAAGAAGGCAGCAAGGCATACGAAGCCTATGGCACAGAACACATACAGGAGCGCCATCGCCACCGTTATGAGTTCAATAATGCTTACAAGGAAGAATATGAAGCAGCAGGCATGAAATGCGCGGGTATCAATCCTGAATCCGACTTGGTGGAAATTGTAGAGATTCCGCAACTGAAATGGTATGTCGGAACACAGTTCCATCCGGAATACAGCAGTACGGTATTGCATCCGCATCCGTTGTTTGTAGCTTTTGTAAAAGCTGCGATTGAAAATGAAAAAAAGTAATCATTACTAATTTTAATAATTGATAATTCATAATTGATTAAATGGATAAAAATACCATCACAGGCCTTGTCCTAATAGCCGTTTTGTTAGTCGGATTCAGTTTCTTAAGCCGTCCGAGCAAGGAACAGCTGGCAGCACAACAACACTATTATGACTCCATAGCCCAAGTACAACAACGCGAAGCTGACTTGAAAGCAAAGGCGGAAGCCGCTTTGGCTAACGACAAAGAGGTTCAAACGGCAGACTCCGCCGCCCTCTTCTTTGATGCGCTTCAAGGAACTGACTCACAGGTTACAATACAAAACAACCTGGCGGAACTGACAGTGGCCACCAAAGGCGGACGTATTTCATCAGCTACATTGAAAGAGTATATGGGACAGGACAAAAAGACGCCTGTTACCCTATTCAGCGGCGATGACGCTTCCATGAACTTCCTTTTCTACAACAAAAAGGAAACGATACAGACAGAGGATTACTATTTTACAGTGGCAAACCGTACGGACAGCACCGTAACCATGCGTTTGTCTGCAGACAGTGCCAGCTATATCGACTTTAAGTATGCCATGCATAATGATACGTACTTGGTGGACTTCACAATAGATGCCGTAGGCATGGAAGACAAGCTGGCAAGCACCAACTATGTAGACATTGAGTGGTCGCAACGTGCACGCCAGATAGAAAAGGGTTACACCTACGAGAACCGTTTGTCTGAATTGACTTATAAAATTACCGGAGACGGAACCGATTATTTGTCCGCCGGCAAGAATGATGAAAAAGAAGTTGCAGAACGTCTGGACTGGATTGCCTTCAAAAATCAGTTCTTCTCTTCCGTATTCCTGGCTGACGCAGATTTTGAAAAGACAAAGTTAAACTCAAAGATGGAAGCGCAAGGCAGCGGATATATCAAGGATTATTCTGCAGAAATGAGCACTGTTTTTGATCCGAGTGGCAAAAATCCTACCCGGTTGTTCTTCTACTTCGGCCCTAACCATTACAAGACACTGACCGCACTTGACAAAGGGCGTGAAGACAAGTGGGAGCTCAACCGTCTGGTATATCTGGGCTGGCCGTTAATCCGCTGGATAAACAAATGGTTCACCATCAACATCTTCGACTGGTTGTCGAGTTGGGGATTGAGTATGGGTATCGTTTTGTTGCTGATGACATTAATTGTAAAAGCGGTAGTATTCCCTGCAACATGGAAAACCTATATTTCTTCAGCCAAGATGCGTGTGCTGAAACCGAAAATTGACGAAATCGGCAAGAAGTACCCGAAGCAGGAAGATGCCATGAAGAAACAACAGGAAGTAATGGGGCTTTACAGTCAATACGGTGTCAGCCCCATGGGAGGATGCCTGCCGATGCTGATTCAGTTTCCTATTCTGATGGCATTGTTTATGTTTGTGCCGAGTGCCATTGAGCTTCGCCAGCAAAGTTTCTTGTGGGCCGATGACTTGTCTACATACGATGCATTCATCAACTTCCCGTTCCATATTCCGTTCTTGGGCAGTCACCTCAGTTTATTCTGTTTGCTGATGACAGTAACCAATATTCTGAACACCAAGTTTATGATGCAGCAGCAAGACACAGGCGCCAATCCGCAAATGGCAGCTATGAAGTGGATGTCATATCTAATGCCTGTAATGTTCCTGTTCATATTGAATGACTATCCTTCGGGACTGAACTATTACTACTTCATTTCGACGCTCATCAGTGTAGTGACTACGCTCATCATGCGTAAAGCCACTAACGAAGAAGCCCTTCTTGCACAATTGGAGGCAAAGAAGAAGGATCCGAAAAAGATGAAGAAAACCGGCTTCGCCGCCCGCCTTGAAGCAATGCAGAAGCAACAAGAGCAGATGATGAAAGAAAAGCAGAACAGGAAATAAACTTCCGTTCAAGATATTTTTCAGAAGGGAGCCGGACAATTCGCATTGCCCGGCTTTCTTTTCCTTTTTCAAGTATATCAAAAAGGATTATCAAGTATATCAAATGATTTTTTCAAGTATATCCAAAAATTATCTATCGAATATGCAAACTAAATACACCTACAAAGAGATTTGGCTCATAGCCTACCCTATTTTAATCAGCTTGCTCATGGAGCAGATGATTGGTATGACAGACACAGCCTTCTTGGGGCGTGTAGGCGAAATAGAATTAGGAGCATCTGCCATTGCAGGCATCTTCTATATAGTAATGTTCATGGTGGCATTCGGTTTCAGTATCGGAGCGCAAATTCTGATAGCACGGCGTAACGGTGAGCAACAATATAAAGAAATAGGCAACTTATTCTATCAAGGCATCTATTTTCAAGTAGGAATGGCAGCGGTCATGTTTGCTGTATGCTACAGCTTTGCACCGGCAATATTGAAACGGCTTGTCTCTTCCGAACACATTTACGATGCGGCAATGAGTTACCTGAACTGGCGTGTTTTCGGCTTCTTCTTCTCCTTTACGGCAGTAATGTTCCGTGCCTTTTTTCTGGGAACTACACAAACCAAAACACTGACACTGAACTCCATTGTCATGGTATTAAGCAACATCGTGTTCAATTATATCCTGATATTCGGAAAGTTCGGCTTCCCCGCCCTCGGCATTGCCGGAGCAGCCATCGGCTCGTCAATGGCGGAATTGGTGTCATTGATATTCTTCATCATCTATACCCGCAACCGTATTGATATTCGCAAATACGGACTGGACAAGATACCGGGTATCCGTTGGAACATACTCAAACGTATGCTCAACGTTTCTCTATGGACCATGGTGCAGAATTTCCTCTCACTCTCCACGTGGTTCCTGCTCTTCCTCTATGTAGAGCATTTGGGAGAACGTTCACTCGCCATTACAAATATCATCCGCAACGTATCCGGAATCATGTTCATGGTGATGATGGCATTTGCTTCTACTTGCGGTTCACTGGTCAGCAACCTTATCGGGGCGGGAAACATCAGTTGCGTACCCGGAACAATACGGCAGCACATACGCATAGCCTATGCCTTTGTATTGCCCTTCGCCATCTTCTTTGCACTATTCCCCAAACTGATATTGGGAGTGTATACGGACATTCCGGAACTGCAGGAAGCGGCCATCCCCTCGCTTTGGGTACTTTGCTCCGCATACCTGTTCCTCGTGCCGGCCAATGTTTATTTCCAGTCCGTATCGGGAACGGGTAACACACGTACCGCATTGGCTTTGGAAATGATAACGCTGGTGATTTACACCTGCTATATCACATATATCGTTGCCTATCTGAAATTGGACGTGGCATTTGCATGGACCTCTGAAATAGTTTATTCCGTGGGTATTTTGGTGCTTTGTTACTTCTACATGAAGAAAGGAAAATGGAGTCTGAAGAAAATTTAAATTAATTCCCTATCTTCGCTACCAAAATAAATCTTCAAACATATATGAAACAATCAAACCTATTATTTATGTCGGCAGCAATGATGTTGGCATCCTGCGGCGGAACTAAAGACGCAGGACAAAACGGGGCGCTTATCGAGAAATCGGATATAAAGATTGAAGGTAAACGCATGACGCCCGAAGCGCTTTGGGCAATGGGACGTATAGGCAGTGTAGCCGTATCGCCCGACGAGACGCAGATTGCCTATTCGGTGGCTTATTACAGTGTACCGGAAAACAAGAGCAATAACGAGTTGTTTGTCATGAATGCAGACGGCAACAATAACAAGCAAATCACTCGTGACAATTGGCAGGAAAGCCAACCAGCCTGGATTAAGGAGGGTAAGAAGATTGCTTTCCTCTGCAATGAAAGCGGCAGCAGCCAAGTATGGGAAATGAATCCCGACGGCACGGAACGTAAACAGCTTACTCAATATGACGGAGACATCGAAGGCTTTTCTTTCTCTCCCGACGGTAAGAAGTTACTTTTCATAGCCCAAGTAAAAACGGTGCAGAGCACTGCGGACAAGCATTCCGATTTGCCCAAAGCAACCGGTATCATCATTACCGACCTGATGTACAAGCATTGGGATGAGTGGGTTACAACCGCCCCGCATCCTTTCGTCGCCGAGTTTGACGGCAATGGTATCAGCAACGTAAGAGATATCCTCGAAGGACTTCCCTACGAAAGCCCGATGAAGCCTTTCGGCGGCATCGAGCAACTGGTATGGAGCCCCACATCGGATAAAGTGGCTTTCACCTGCCGCATGAAAACCGGACTGGCATATGCCATCTCCACCGACTCGGACATTTACGAATACGATGTACAGAAAGGCGGCTTCATCAACCTTTGCAAAAAGGATGCGAAAGCCTCCAACGGGCAAGCTGAAATGGCAGGCTACGACACCAATCCGCAATATTCTCCGGACGGCAAATACATCGCATGGCAGAGTATGGAGCGAGACGGCTATGAGGCAGACCTCAACCGCTTGTGTGTAATGGACCGTACCACCGGAGAGAAACGTTTCATCAGTCAGGGATTCCCGTCCAATGTAGACGCTTTCTTATGGAACAAAGATTCGCAAAGCATCTTCTTCTTGGGCGTATGGCAAGGCAGAACCCAAATCTACAATACCAACCTGAAAGACGATTGGATATACCAACTGACCAACGGTATGTACGACTATGCTTCGATGGCCTTATGCGGCAACAGCATGATTGCCAAACGTCACTCCATGTCTGCGGGCGACGAAATCTTTTCCATCGGACAATTGGACAGCAAACCTTTCCCCGTCTGCATATTCCGTACGGATGTGTGCAACAATTACAACAGCACCGATTCCGTAAAAGAGATTTATCCCGTAACGCAACTCACCTTCGAGAACAAGCAAATCTACGACCAACTGGAAATGGGCAAAGTGGAAGGACGCTGGATGAAAACCACCGACGGCAAGCAGATGTTGACATGGGTTATCTATCCGCCCCACTTCGACCCCAACAAGAAGTATCCTACCCTACTCTTCTGCGAAGGCGGTCCTCAAAGCCCCGTCAGCCAGTTCTGGAGTTATCGTTGGAATTTCCAGATTATGGCTGCCAACGACTATATCATCGTGGCTCCCAACCGTCGCGGTCTTCCGGGCTTCGGCGTAGAATGGAATGAAGCCATCAGCGGTGATTACGGCGGTCAATGTATGAGAGATTATTTCACCGCCATTGATGAAATGTCCAAAGAACCGTTTGTAGACAAAGACCGTTTGGGTTGTGTAGGCGCCAGCTTTGGCGGCTTCTCCGTTTACTGGCTTGCCGGACATCACGACAAACGCTTCAAGGCGTTTATCGCTCACGACGGTATCTTCAATATGGAAATGCAATATCTGGAAACAGAAGAAAAATGGTTTGCCAACTGGGATATGGGCGGTGCATACTGGGAAAAGAACAACGCTACAGCCCAACGTACATTTGCCAACTCTCCCCACCTTTTTGTAGACAAATGGGATACTCCTATCCTCTGCATCCACGGTGAAAAGGATTTCCGTATTCTTGCCAACCAAGCTATGGCAGCTTTTGATGCCGCCATTATGCGCGGTGTTCCCGCCGAATTGCTTATCTATCCCGATGAGAACCATTGGGTGCTGAAACCGCAAAACGGTATTCTGTGGCAGCGCACATTCTTTGAATGGCTGGACAAATGGCTGAAGCCGGCTAAATAACAAAGATAAAAGAGAACATAAAAAAGGAAGTTAACATCATCGCAACAATGATGTTAACTTCCTTTTTCTATGATGTTAACTTAGTGTAAGCTATCCTGTTAACTTCATATCTGCCATAATGTTAACAAGATATTATTCCACCTGTCAAACCAAGATACCCAATATCGGAAACGTCGCCCCCTGCATTGCAAAACAGATGCCAAAAACAGCCGCACTTACAATCCAAAGGATAACCAAAGTCCATTTCAGTCCGGAAGCCATGGGCTGCCACTTAAATAGCTGGCTGAATATTGCCCAAACAAGGCTTACCAATGGAATACCCACCAACAGAATACCCGCAATATACATGACGATAGCTGATAACGGAGAAGTAGGCAACACCACATCAAAAGTAGGGAACATCGAAATAAGCGCAGCCCCGCCGCCGATAGCCACCATTATAGCCGCAAAAAGCAAAGCGACAAATACCACTCCGAATACAAATAACAACGGGCTGCAGATGATAGCGAATATCACCAAACAGATTTTGAAAAACCAACCGGCAACCATAACCAATGCATCACCCAACTTCTGCAAGACAGTACGGGGTTTATCAGATTTCACATAATCGTTCACACCATTGGCAACCTTTTCAAAACCGTCAGTCACGGTTTTTCCTATATTCTCCACTGTAACAGCTTCGCCGCGCATATTCAGTTTCTCGGCAGCCGTACGCGCTTCGGGGATAACCAACCAGCAAACAATATAAACCGGTATTAACGTTCCCACTCCACAAATCAATACAACCAGCAATAACAGACGTAACAGAGTCACATCCCATCCCAAATACGCTGCCATACCACTGATAACACCACCCAGTAACTTATCATCCGGATTACGGTAAAGACGACGATGTGTTGTAGTACGGGTTGTGTTTCCGGTGCCGGCAAAAGGCTCATTATCGTTCTCCGCTTCCATATCTTCCGGTTTTCCCATACGGGTAATCACCTCTTCCACATCAGCGATGGTAATCACTTGAGAACCTGCAATAAGTTTCTCCGCAAAGAGTTCGGAAATACGACGTTCAATGTCATCGATTATCTCGTCCGCACCGGCTTCCTTACGGAAATGAATCTTTAAATTACTTAAATAATTATCCAAAAGGCGGTAGGCATCTTCATCAATATGAAAAACAGTGCCACCTAAATTTACCGTTAATGTCTTCTTCATTGTTGTATGTTTTTTACTTTTTCATTTATTACTTATATA
The DNA here is from genome assembly GCF_003472565.1 of Bacteroides sp. AM10-21B. Lineage (NCBI taxonomy): Bacteria > Pseudomonadati > Bacteroidota > Bacteroidia > Bacteroidales > Bacteroidaceae > Bacteroides > Bacteroides sp. AM10-21B. Next base: position 61,020 of record NZ_QRME01000011.1, read on the forward strand.
TAGCTATCAGCAACTAATTATTGGCAATATGGTTGACCGTGTCACTTAATTCCTGCCAAGATACTTCCAATTCGCCCAAAAAGACCTCGCCTTTCTCTGTAAGCTTGTAGTATTTACGCGGCGGCCCCTGTGTAGACTCTATCCATTCGTAACTCAACAAATCATCGTTCTTCAAGCGGGTGAGTAACGGATAAAGCGTACCCTCTACCACAATCAGTCGTGCCTCTTTCAGCTTCTGTATAATATCCGAAGCATAAGCCGGTTCCTTATGGAGCAATAGCATGATGCAATATTCAAGCATGCCCTTGCGCATTTGCGACTTTACATTATTAACGTCCATAATCCATATATTATTAAATTATTTTACTAAGTACAACAAAGATGCCATACCTACATCCTTTGCATGGCACAAATATATGTATTATATTAGTACTATGTATTACAAAGTACTTTATATTTATATTAATTAACAATAAAGTCGTATTTTGTACCCATAACACCTAAGGTTTATACCTTTTATATCTTAAGTTTATACTACTAATTCACAAAGCATACTATATTTGTATCCGATTAACAATATAAACGCCACAAATATGTTTACTATCAGAAAAGCAACAAGTGCTGATTGTGAGTTGATTCACAAACTTGCCTGGCAGATATTTCCCGAAACTTATAAGGAAATACTTTCAAAAGAGCAAATCGAATACATGATGGAATGGATGTACTCTGTAGAGAATATCCGCAAACAAATGGAAGAAGAAGGGCATGTGTACCTTATAGCCTATGAAGAGTGTGAAGCGGCAGGATATGTATCCGTACAACCGGAGGGCAAGGACCTGTTTCATCTGCAAAAGATTTATGTACTCCCCTATTATCAAGGAGCACACTGCGGAAGTTTCCTGTTTCGTGAAGCTATAAAATACATCAAGGAAGTACACCCGGAGCCATGTATGCTGGAATTAAACGTAAACCGCAATAATAAGGCAATGCACTTTTACGAACACATGGGAATGAGAAAACTGAGAGAAGGGGATTTCCCGATAGGAAACGGATATTATATGAATGACTATATAATGGGAAAGGAAATTTGAATTTAATGAAGAATAAAGAATGAGGGATGAAGAATAAAGAATGAGGAACAAAAAATTCTTCATTCTTCATTCCTCATTCTTCATTTAAATAAGTTTTCTCATTTATTTTGCCACTCTCTCCAGCCACTTAACCATCGAGAGCATTACAATCATAGAAGCACCTGTGGCACCCACAAAGACTAACCAGCATGCCCAAATTGGAACGGTAGTATAAAGAATACCGCCAATGAAAAGCAACGAGTTGCCTACTGCAGTTGCAGCCAGCCAACAGCCCTGCATCAAACCTTGCAAATGAGGAGGAGCCACCTTCGACACGAAAGACAAGCCCAACGGTGAGATAAACAATTCGGCAACCGTAAGGATGAAGTACAAGCCAATCATAATCCACGGGGTTACACGGATAGCATTAATTTCGGCCGCACTCATTGTACTCAGCGCATCTTTGGCGGGCAGAGTGAATGAGAATACCATCAGGAACACATAAGCCAATGCCGCAATACCCATACCGATAGCAATCTTCATCGGAGTAGAAGGTTCCTTGCCGTTTTTCTTCAACGAACCGAACAACCACATGATAAACGGAGTGAGGAATACCACAAAGAACGGATTTACACATTGGAATATTTCAGCACCCTTGATACGGGTAAATCCGAGGTCGATATCGATTACACTCAAATCCACATAGTCGCGCGCAAAGTAAGTCAGCGAATAACCATTCTGATGGAATGACAACCAGAAGAAGATTACTACACCGAATACAGCGAACAAAGCATAGATACGTTGCTTGATTTCTGCTGCACTCATCTTGATTTCTTCCTTACTTACAGTAGCACTTTGTTCTGTGGCAGCTACCACTTTCTTTGCCGGGTCGGGGAAACGGTTCTTATTGACCAGATAGATTACCAATGAAATCAACATGGCAACAATAGCTGCCATGAAAGCATATTGGAAACCACGGTTAAACACATCCAGATAGTTGTTGACAAATGCGCCCATATCAGTCACATGGCTGCCGTTGAGTGTAACTTTATCTGCCAACGACGCAAGATTTTCCATTGCCTGAGGAGCCATCTTATCACCTTCCTTAAGGAATTGGTGACAAAGTTCGGGCAAAGTGGCATCATAGTCGAAGTTATTGACCTTCAACCACCAGTTACGCACACCGATAGCAATCCACGGAGCAAAGAAACCGCCGATATTAATAAACATATAGAAAATCTGGAAACCGGAGTCGCGCAAGCTTGAATACTTGGGGTCATCGTACATCTGACCTACCAGTGCTTGAAGATTACCTTTGAACAAACCGTTACCGAAAGCAATTACCAAAAGTCCGAAACAGGTCAATCCCAAGTAAAGCGCCATACTGGGAACCGGCGTAGGAGTAGGAATGGCAATAATCAAATAGCCGACAGCCATCATCACCAAACCGGCAAGAATAGTGCCTTTAAAGTTTTTAGTTTTGTCAGCTATAATACCGCCTGCCAATGCCAAGATATAGATGGATGCATAGAATGCGGAATAAATATATCCGGTAGTCGTTTCAGACAACCCGAACTTAGCCGAGATAAACAATGTAAGGATTGCCATCATAATATAGAAGCCGAAACGCTCTCCCATATTAGCCAAAGCGGCAGCAATCAAACCATTAGGGTGTTTGCTAAACATAAAAATAAGTTTTTGTAAATTAGTAATTAGTATTAGTTTATTTATATTTTTTGCAAATATATGCTTTTCATCGAGATTTTCGGTAAGAAAACAGAATATCTCTTACCCGAACCGAGCTTTTATGACTCAAAAAGAGTACAAACCTCGGCGCGTACTTCCTTTATCAAATCTTTCGGATTCAACTTAAGCTGCAATCCGCGTTGTCCGGCACTGATATAGATATGGGAGAATTGCAGGCAAGTCTCGTGAATATAAGTGGGAAAAGGCTTTTTCATACCGATAGGTGAACAACCGCCGCGAATATACCCCGTCAGCGGAAGCAGCTCCTTCATAGGGATGAGGTCACACTTCTTGTTTCCGGAGATCTTAGCCGCCAATTTCAGGTCGACTTCATGCTCTCCGGGAATGACGCACACGAAATAGCCGGTCTTGTCACCATGCAATATCAGTGTTTTGAAGACCTGTTCTATATCCTCTCCCAAGCTGGCGGCAACGTGTATGGCACTCAAATCTTTCTCATCCACTTCGTAGGGGATGAGTTCGTAGGCTATCTTTGCCTTATCAAGCAGCCGGGCTGCATTCGTTTTATTAATCTTGGATTCTTTCATTGCAAATCAGGACTCTTTTATTACAAATCATGAAGCTCTTCTTTCAGAAACTTCGGCGTATATCCCCTCGTACTCTTCGCTACTTCCTCAGGCGTGCCGCAGGAGAGAAGTTCTCCCCCGCCCTTACCTCCTTCGGGACCCATGTCGATAATATAGTCCGCCATTTTGATAACATCAAGATTATGCTCGATAACGATAACCGTATTACCCTTATCGACCAGTTTATTCAATACGTTCATCAAAACGCGAATATCCTCAAAATGTAGTCCGGTAGTAGGTTCGTCAAGAATATAAAGTGTCTTGCCCGTATCCCGTTTGGAAAGTTCGGTAGCCAATTTCACACGCTGGCTCTCTCCACCGGAGAGTGTGGTAGAAGATTGTCCCAACTTGATATACCCCAAGCCAACCTCTTGTATAACCTTAATCTTATTCAATATCTGAGGTACGTTTTCAAAAAACTCCACTGCACGGTTTATTGTCATATCCAGCACATCGGCAATGGATTTCCCTTTAAAGCGCACTTCCAACGTCTCTCGATTGTAACGCTTGCCGTGGCAAACCTCACAAGGAACATAGACATCGGGCAGGAAGTTCATTTCAATGGTTTTGTAACCATTACCCTGACAGGCTTCACAACGTCCGCCACTGACATTGAACGAGAAACGTCCCGCTTTGTAGCCGCGGATTTTGGCTTCGGGCAAGCCTACAAACAAGTTACGGATATCGGAAAAGACCCCCGTATAGGTAGCCGGATTGGAACGGGGGGTTCGTCCTAATGGTGACTGGTCTACATTCACCACCTTATCTATATACTCCAATCCTTCGATACTGCCGTACTCCAAAGGATCTTGAAGAGAACGATAAAACTTCTGTGAAAGAATAGGCTGAAGCGTTTCATTAATCAATGTAGACTTCCCGCTACCCGACACGCCCGTTACACAAATCAGCTTGCCAAGCGGGAACTCTACATCCACATTCTTCAGATTATTGCCTTTTGCACCACGCAGCCAAAGACTATGTCCATTGCCTTTCCGGCGTTCGGCAGGAATTTCAATGGCACGTTCACCGTTCAAATATTGAGAAGTCAGCGTATGCGTTTGCAGCATCTTCTGCGGAGTTCCGGCAAACACGACCTCACCACCCAACCTGCCCGCTTTGGGTCCCATATCTATAACATAATCCGCAGCGAGCATCATGTCTTTATCATGCTCCACCACGATAACGGAATTACCCATATCACGCAATTCTTTCAGCGAATGGATGAGCCGCTGATTATCACGTTGATGCAATCCGATGCTCGGCTCGTCCAGAATATAGAGCACATTTACCAACTGCGAACCTATCTGCGTAGCCAACCGGATACGCTGGCTTTCACCACCGGAAAGACTGACAGCGCTACGGTCCAATGACAAATAATCCAATCCCACATCCAACAAGAACTTCAGGCGGGTACGGATTTCTTTCAATATTTCTACAGCAATCTGTTGTTGCTTATTGCTAAGATATTGGTCTACATTCATCAACCAGTCATATAACTCGTTGATATCCATTGTGGAGAGTTCGTAGATATTTTTATCATGAATGCGAAACGACAAGGCTTCCTTATTCAACTTTGCGCCATGACACTCAGGACAGACAGCCGTTTTGGCAAACTGCTCCGCCCACTTCTGTGCCGTGGCAGACGCATCCTTTTCCTGTAACATCTGGATGTACTTCACCACTCCCTCAAAAGTAACAAAGTAGTCGGAAGATGTACCGATAAGCGAACTCTTTATCTTTATACGCTCGTCCGAACCGTACAGTATTTCATCAATGGCATCGTCCGGAAGTTCCTTGACAGGGGTTTTCAGCGTAGCTTCGTATTTCTCCAACAATGCGGTAATCTGCCAAAAAATCATGCTGTTTTTGGATTTTCCCAAAGGAATGATGGCTCCCTCTCCGATGGACAGTTCGCGGTCGGGGATAATCTTGTCTATATCAATCTGGCTCACCACACCCAGACCTTTACACTTGGAACAAGCCCCCTGCGGGGAGTTGAAAGAGAAGTTATGGGGAGCGGGGTCACGATAGGACAACCCGGTTACAGGGCACATCAGGCGCTTGCTGTAATGACGAACACTCTCACTTTGGGCATCAAGAATCATCAGCAATCCGTCACCCTGACGCATGGCAGTGGCAACGCTGTTCTTCAAGCGGGTGTCATCCTTATCCGTTACCACCAGCTTGTCAATGACCACCTCCACATCGTGGCTCTTGTAACGGTCCAGTTTCATGCCGGGCATTGCTTCGCGCACCTCACCGTCCACACGGACATGGAGATAACCTTTTTTGCGAATTTGCTCGAACAATTCCTTGTAATGACCCTTACGACTACGCACCAACGGAGCAAGAATGTAAATACGTTTCCCTTTATAATCATTCAGAATAAGCTCAAGAATCTGTTCTTCGGTGTATTTCACCATTTTTTCACCGGAAAGATAAGAATAAGCTTCACCGGCGCGGGCATACAGCAGACGAAGATAATCGTATATCTCCGTTGTCGTACCTACGGTAGAACGTGGATTTTTATTGGTTGTCTTTTGCTCTATGGAAATCACAGGGCTCAATCCTGTAATTTTATCCACATCAGGGCGTTCCAAGTTGCCCAAGAAGTTACGGGCATAGGCTGAAAATGTTTCAATATAACGGCGCTGGCCTTCGGCAAATATCGTATCGAATGCGAGAGATGACTTGCCGCTTCCACTCAACCCGGTGATAACAGTCAGGCTGTTGCGGGGGATTTCAGCATCAATGTCTTTCAAATTATGTACACGCGCTCCGTATACATTGATATATTCTGTTTCTTCTTGCATACTTTAATTAATGAATTTGTGCAAAAATAACGGTTTCCCACCGAATATCAGTCGAAAAGATGTATTTTTCAGTTTTGAAATGCACAATATTATTTCTTAACGCAATCCTTTGGTTAAAATAGGACAATATTGCTAACTTTGCAGCTACTTTGGGAAATTGTAAACATAAACCAACGATTACTGAATGAAAACAATCAACCGTATTTTTTGCTCCCTACTGTTTGCCGGCGCATGCAGTTTCGGTGTAAATGCACAAGAAAACCAGTCATATTTTCTGCATACAATAGAAAAAGGTCAAAGCTTATATTCCATTGCCAGCATGTACAACATCAGCCAAGCGGATATAGTACAACTAAATCCCGGCAGCGATGACAAAATATATGTGGGACGCACCTTGCGCATTCCGCGTACGGATGCCAATTCGCAAAAGGAAACTTTTCATACCATAGCTCCCGGTGAGACTCTATATCGCCTGACCGTGAAATATAACGTATCCGCCAAAGCCATATGCGATGCCAATCCCGGACTGAGTGCCGAAAACTTCCGCATCGGGCAGGTAATTCAGATACCTTCTTCTACGGACGCGACAACCGCCACCGAAAACGCACAGGAACTTTCCGACACATCTGCAGGGACTGTATCTGTTCAAGCTCCGGTACAATCACGTTGCCGCGATATGCATAAGGTAAAACGCAAAGAAACGGTATTCAGCATCAGCCGCGAATATGGCATCACTGAGGCCGAACTCATTGCCGCCAATCCGGAGTTGCGGGGTGAGAATAAAATAAAGAAGGGATCATTCCTCTGTATCCCCTATCCATCTTCCCAAACGCAGCAAAGCACACACCCCCAAACTGTGCCAAGCAACAGCGAACTATTCAGTGAAAACAAAAAGAGCAACGAGCGCATCAATGTTATCAAAGCTGCCGTTATCCTTCCGTTCCTACCCGACGGGGCAAGTAAAAGCGAATCCGCAAAAATGGTGGAATATTATGAAGGTTTCCTCATGGCGGTAGACAGCTTGAAGCGTACAGGCACTTCCATCGACCTTTATACTTACAGTACCGGTCCTGCCACATCATCCCTGAACGCCATACTTGGAAAAAACGAGATGAAGGATATGGATATTATTTTCGGTCCGCTACACCAGCAACACATCAAGCCGCTGGCCGACTTTGCCGACAAGCATGATATACGTCTGGTCATACCGTTTACATCCAAAGACAATACCGTATTCCGTAATCCGTCGGTGTACCAAATCAATACGCCCCAATCCTATCTCTATTCAGAAGTGTACGACCACTTTGTCCGCCAGTTCCCTAATGCCAATGTCATCTTCATCGAAGCCAGCCAAGGCACTAAAGACAAAGCGGACTTTATAAAAGGGCTGAAGGAGGAACTGCGCAACCGCTCCATACCGATGAAATCTTTGAAAGAAGATGCTACCGTAGAATCATTGAAAGCCGTACTGCGTGACGACCGCGAAAATATCTTCATCCCCACTTCCGGAAGTAACGTCACACTGATTAAGATACTTCCGCAGTTGACGTTATTGGTACGCGAAAAGCCCGACAACCGCGTACATCTGTTCGGCTACCCGGAATGGCAGACTTACACAAAAGATCATCTTGAAGCCTTCTTTGAACTCGATACATATTTCTATTCATCTTTCTATACGAACAATCTGTTGCCGGCAGCTATCAACTTCACCAAGAGTTATCGCAAATGGTATGGAAAAGAAATGGATGAGCGTTATCCCAAATTCGGCATGTTAGGTTTCGATACAGGTTATTTCTTCCTCAAAGGGTTGTCCCGATACGGTTCCGGATTTGAAAAGAACTTGAACGGAATGGACCTCGTTCCCATTCAGACCGGATTCAAGTTCCAGCGCGTAAATAACTGGGGCGGATTTATCAACCGGAAAGTATTCTTTGTGCATTTCACCAAAAACTTTGAATTGATAAAGCTCGATTTTGATTAAAGAGACGGCACTACAGCCATTAGGTCATAGCAATTCGCAATTTTAGGAAAATGAAACTAAAAACAATTATAGGAACAGCACTCTTGGCAGGTATGTGTGCCTTGCCGGCAAGCGCACAGGTGGGCGAACAACGCCATAACTTTTCTGTGGGCATCAACGGCGGTATCAACCTGAATAGTGTAAGTTTCTCTCCCAGAGTCCGCCAAAGCAATCTGATGGGCATCAACGGAGGACTGACAGCCCGTTATATTTCCGAGAAGTACTTCAGTATGATATGCGGTGCGCAAATAGAACTTAACTTCTCCCAGCATGGCTGGGATGAATTTTACCAGGACTATCCCGAACTGCAATACACACGCAAGATGAACTATGTAGAAATTCCTTTCCTTGCGCATCTGGCATTCGGAAAAGACAGGGGGCTGCAATTCTTTATTCATGCCGGGCCGCAGATTGGCTTCTTCTTAGGAGACAGTTATACAATAAGCGGTGACTGGGACAATGATACGGGAATAACCGTTGAGCAACACGACAAAGCTGTAGATAACAAGTTTGACTATGGTATTACGGGCGGGGCCGGTATAGAGCTTCGTACCAAAGCTGGAAACTTTTTGGTAGAAGGCAGATATTATTATGCTTTGTCCGACTTTTACAGTAGTACTAAGAAAGACTATTTCTCCCGTTCAGCCCATGGAGTTATCACGGCTAAAATCACTTATTTATTCGATTTAAGAAAATAACGGTTCAGTTGTAGTTCTTGGGGGATTAACATTTTCTAATTCCCCTTTATGTATACACATTCGCTAATCTGAAGAGGAAGTGATGTACATCATAATTCATTTTGATATACATCAAAACGGATTATGATATACATCAAAACAGGGAATATTCTTGGATTTCAGTTTGCGCCTGTACCCCTTCCACCCTTCCGAATCCTCCTGTTTATACGGGATAGCGGGTGGAACCCGCTTTTTACTTCCCCAATGACACATCTCAGCTCTCTAAACCACACACTTCAGCTCCCTAAACCACGAGCATTTGTCCTGCAAACCACAGGCATTTGAGGAGCTGAGGTGTGTGGTTTAGGGAGCTGAGATGCGTCATTGGAATTGCCGGAATATGCAGTCTGTGATATGGGGTTCCACCCGCTATCCCGTATAAACAGGAGGATTCGGAAGGGTGAAAGGGGGTGGCATGAAAGCAACACGGCTTCTGCCAACAATTGCAATTGATTTGTTTGTGCCACAAGACAAAGCTCGAACTTTTATTACACTAAACAAAATCTCCACGAATTCTCTACCGCTCCGTTTTTTACCAAGCTCTCAAGTTTTCAAACTGAGCCAAAATAACGACAGGTCTGATAAATAAAAGAGGTGTCAAAATGTAAAAGTCCTATCATTAGCTTCGCTCAAAACATCTTTTGATTTTTACGCTAAGGTATAATCTGTCATTCAGAGGAGCTTGCGACGAAGAATCTCCTCTCTAATGTATGCAGAGAAGAGATTCTTCACTGCGTTCAGAATGACAGAATGATAGGACTTCTATATTTTGACAACCCCTTTATTATTTCAATCTCCGCTTCTTATCGAAACAGACTCATTATCTCAATCTATCCGCAGCTTTCACCATCAGTTCGTCACGATAGATAGCACGGAAAGCCAAATAATTCAGTATGATACATACGGCAGGTAAACATAAAGCCCAACCCAACTGGAAACTCATTGCATTCAAATCGCCTTTCAAGATAAACATGAATACAAAGAAAGCAATGTAATAGCCTATCAGTAAAAGACTGCCGAATATCGTCATACGAACTTGCAGCATACGGTTACGGAACAGGAATATAGTGCATAGCGCAATGATTGCACTCAATAAAAGAATACCAAACAAACCCCATGTAGACTGAAAACTCCCGTCGGCCAAAGTTACCCCCAGTGGTTTGAAAACATGAGCGGATATCCCATCCGAACCAATGAACTCTCCCACCGGCAAGCAGATAGCCACAACCAGCAGAATTGCTACTAACAATAAATAAACGGATTGAATACGTTGTATCATTACTGCAATTTCTCTTTTTCCTTAGAAGGATTACGATAATATACCTTACCTTCAAGATACTCCTGAGTAGCAATCAATGTAGGTTTCGGTAATTTCTCATAGTAACGGGAAATCTCAATCTGTTCGCGATTCTCGAATACTTCTTCAAGATTGTCATTATAAGAAGCAAACTCAGCCAGCTTCTTAGAAAGATCATTCTTGATTTCAACACTGATTTGATTGGCACGCTTACCAATAATCGCTACTGTTTCATATACATTACCGGTATCCTCACACAACTCCATCATATCGCGGGTCACCGTAGTAACAGGAGCATTTGTCTTTCTGTAATCCATAAATTTCTATCTAAATTAATTTTATTCTATAACGATGATAATCTCTCTTTCTATCAGTCTTTCAAAATCTTCTGCGCTTCCTTGAAAATGCGATCGGCATCTTTCATGTATTTGCTTTCAGGAAATTCATTTTTAAAAGCATAGTATTCATCTACCGTCTCGCGATAACGTTCGGCTCTCTTATCCTCCACACTATACACTGCCATTTCATATTTGGCACGCAGGATAAGAATAGACAAATCTTCACGCATATTGGTATAAGGGTAATCCTTCAACGCATTTTGTGCAGTGATAACGCAAGACTCATAGTTATTTCCCAAATAATTTCCTAAATTATAATAGAGTTTGGCCGAAAGATATTCTTTCATAACCAGCTTGTCCTGCAATGCGAAAATCATGCTTTGAGCCTCATCTTTTTTTGAACTGTTCGGGAAATATTCAAGAAACATCTGCAATTGCTGAATTGCATTATATGTACTGGACTGGTCCAAACGGGGTTCCGGTGTATCCAAATACAACGCCTTTCCTGCATGGAAACGCGCCAATTCAGAAAACGTACCACGCGGATACACATTGTAATATTGGGTAAATGTCTGTGCGGCAGTCTGATAATCATTCTGGTTATAATAGCTCATACCCAGCATATAAAGTGATTCTTCCGCTTTATCAGTACCTTTAAGAATAGCAATCAATTCATTCAGCAAAGTTGCAGCACGATTGTACTGGCCTTTTGCAAAGTAATTCTTTGCCGCTTCGTACTTGTATTCGTAGTCTGTGCTTTTCAGCAACTTGTTGTATTCTCCACATGAGGAGAGCAGCAGTGCTGCAAGCAAAGTTATAAGGATGTTCTTCTTCATTACTTTTATTCAAATAATGCGCAAAGATAGAGGTTCGCATCGAATTAAACAACGATACGCACCTTAATTTTTCAAAAACAAAGACGAAGGGAGAAAGATAATCGATGAATAGGGAAAGAAAAAAATAATAGAGTGACAGAAGGGTAAAGTGATGCAAGATAATAAGATGACAGAGCAACAGAGTGATGAGGTACTGAAATTATACCCTATCACTCTGTTATTTTTCTTCCTTTTTACAGTTTATATAAATCGCTTGCAGCGAGTAAATCCACCTTTTTCTCCGTCAATACCCGGATACAGTTTTCCATATCATTGGGACGGATAATAACATTGGCAGTCTGTCCGTTGGCAAAAGAGTACATATATTCAATAAATACACCTTCATCAGACAGGCAACGAAGCACTTTTGCCAATGAACCCGGAACATTGGGACAGCTGATTCCCACCACATCTGTTACGTTTACGGCAAAATGATTGTCCTTTAAAGCCTTATACGCTTTATCCGGTTCGGAGACGATGCCGCGAAGAATACCGAAATCGGCATTCTCGGCTATGCAGAGAGCAGAAAGATTAACACCTTCTTGGGCAAGAACTTCCGTTACCTCCGTAAGGCGACCGGACTTATTTTCCAAAAAAATAGAAAGTTGTTTTGCTACCATAAGTTTACTATTTGAGGATTTACAATTTACGATTATCTATTACGCGTTTCGCTTTACCTACACTGCGTTCAATACTGCGTGGCTCTACCAAACGGACGTCTACGCCCAAGCCCAATACACTCTGCAAACGTGCAGTAAGTTTCTTCTTCAAAGCCAGCATCTTGTTAATCTCATCGGAGTAATATTCCGGACGGACTTCCACTTGCAGTTCCATGGTATCCGTATTATTCTTACGGTCGACAAGCAACAAATAATGCGGTTCAAATTCAGGCATTTCAAGAATAACAGATTCAATCTGTGTGGGGAATACATTCACACCGCGTATAATGAGCATATCATCACTACGCCCGAGAATACGATCCATACGTACCAGTGTACGTCCGCAAGCACATTTTTCATAGTGCAAAGCCGTAAGGTCTTTGGTGCGATAACGCAGCAACGGCATACCTTCTTTGGTTAGGTGAGTAAATACCAGTTCGCCTGTTTCACCCGGTGCAACCGGTTCAAGCGTTTTCGGGTCTACTATCTCCGGGAAGTAATGATCTTCATTAAGATGTGTACCATTTTGGCATTCGCATTCGTATCCCACACCCGGACCCGCTATTTCGCTCAATCCGTAAATATCATAAGCCTTTATACCCAACTTCGTTTCAATATCCCGACGCATATTCTCCGTCCACGGCTCTGCACCGAATGCCCCGACTTTCAACTTGAACTCTTCACGCGGAAAGCCCGAATCTTTAATGGCATCCGCCAGATACAGCGCATAAGAGGGCGTGCAGCAGAGTACTGTCGAACCGAAATCATGCATCAACGTAATTTGCTTCTCCGTATTACCGCTGGACATAGGAATAACAGAAGCGCCGATATTCTCGGCACCGGCATGAGCGCCTAATCCACCGGTAAAAAGCCCATATCCGTAAGACACTTGAAAAATATCCGAGCTGCCTGCGCCATAAGCTGTAAAAGCACGTGACAAACATTCCGACCAAGCTGAAAGGTCTTTACGCGTATATCCCACCACGGTAGGCTTTCCGGTCGTACCGGAAGATGCATGGATACGCACTATCTGACTCATAGGAACGGCACAAAGCCCGAAAGGATAATTGTCCCGTAAATCGTATTTCGTAGTAAAAGGAAGTTTCACAATGTCGTCAATGCTGTTGATGTCATCGGGAGTAATTCCCAGTTCCTGCATTTTCTTGCGGTAGAAAGGAGTATCATGATATACACGTTCCACTGTCTTTTTAAGACGAATGCTCTGAATTTTACGAAGGCTTTCGCGATCCATGCATTCGATACTTTCGTTCCAAATCATGTTTTTGTTGTATTACATTAATGGTTGTTATTAATTTGATACCGCAAAGATATGTTTTACTTACGAATTCACAAATTTTCGATGTAACTTTCCTATCTTTGCCCTACAATTCTGATGAAATGAACAAATTCGAGTTAACATCCGCCTATCAGCCCACCGGCGACCAGCCGGAAGCAATTGCGCAGCTTACCGAAGGTGTGCGTGAAGGAGTCCCTGCACAGACATTACTGGGTGTGACAGGTTCCGGAAAAACATTTACCATTGCCAATGTCATAGCCAACATCAACAAACCTACGCTCATATTGAGCCATAACAAGACGTTGGCAGCGCAACTATACAGTGAATTCAAAGGATTCTTTCCAAACAACGCGGTAGAATATTACGTATCCTATTATGATTATTATCAACCCGAAGCCTATCTTCCTTCTTCAGACACTTATATAGAGAAAGACCTCGCCATCAATGACGAAATTGACAAACTTCGGCTTGCCGCCACTTCCGCCCTGCTTTCCGGACGCAAGGACGTGGTAGTGGTATCTTCCGTATCGTGCATCTACGGTATGGGAAATCCGGCGGATTTTTATAATAACGTCATTGACGTGCAACAAGGGAAAAATTACAGCCGCAACGTATTCCTGCGCCGGCTTGTAGACAGTCTTTATGTCCGCAACGACATCGACTTGAACCGCGGTAATTTTCGCGTAAAGGGTGATACCGTAGACATTTACCTTGCCTATGCCGACAACCTTCTGCGCATAGTTTTTTGGGGAGATGAAGTAGACAGTATTGAAGAAGTGGACCCTATAAGCGGAGTTACAATCGCCCGGTTCGATGCCTACAAAATATATCCCGCTAACCTCTTTATGACGACCAAAGAAGCCACCCTGCGGGCTATCCACGAGATAGAGGACGACTTGCACAAACAGGTGCAGTGGTTTGAAAACGAGGGACGTCCTTTTGAAGCCAAACGCTTGCAGGAGCGGGTCACCTATGACATGGAAATGCTACGCGAACTGGGTCACTGTTCGGGCATTGAGAACTATTCGCGCTATTTTGACGGACGTGAGGCGGGTACTCGCCCTTACTGTCTACTGGATTTTTTCCCCGATGATTTCCTGATTGTCATTGACGAGAGCCATGTCAGTGTTCCGCAAATACGTGCCATGTATGGCGGTGACCGCGCCCGAAAGACCAATCTTGTAGAATACGGTTTCCGGCTTCCCGCCGCAATGGACAATCGCCCGTTGAAATTTGAGGAATTTGAATCAATGGCCAAGCAAGTGATATACGTCAGTGCCACCCCCGCCGACTACGAACTGATGCAATCCGAAGGTATTGTAGTGGAACAGGTGATTCGCCCCACCGGTTTGCTGGACCCTATTATCGAAGTGCGTCCCAGCCATAACCAGATAGACGACCTGATGGAAGAAATCCAATTGCGCATAGAACGCAATGAACGTACGCTCGTCACCACTCTGACCAAACGTATGGCGGAAGAGCTGACAGAATATCTTCTCAATAACAGCGTAAAGTGTAATTACATACACAGTGATGTAGACACGCTGGAACGCGTAAAAATTATGAGTGATTTACGTGAAGGTGAATATGATGTGCTTGTCGGTGTCAATCTTTTGCGTGAAGGACTGGACTTGCCGGAAGTTTCTCTTGTGGCTATCTTGGACGCGGACAAGGAAGGATTTCTCCGTTCTCACCGTTCGTTGACTCAGACAGCCGGACGTGCCGCCCGTAACGTCAACGGTATGGTTATCATGTATGCCGACAGAATTACGGACAGTATGCAGCTCACCATTGACGAAACCAACCGCCGCCGCGAAAAACAATTGAAGTACAACGAAGAACATGGCATTACTCCCCAGCAAATAAAGAAAGCAAAGAATCTCAATGTATTTGCCGGTACGGAAGGACTCGCCGAAAGCGGAGCGGGTAAAGAAAAATCTTCCGCAACCACTCCCCGTCCCTATGTGGAACAAGACAGTACCGCTACACTCGCTGCAGACCCGATTGTTCAGTACATGAGTCGCGCCCAACTTGAAAAGAGTATTGAGCGTACCAAAAAACTCATGCAGGAAGCCGCCAAGAAACTCGACTTCATTGAAGCCGCTCAATATCGTGATGAAGTGCTGAAAATGGAAAACCTTCTGAAAGAAAAAACAGAATAGAGCCTAAAAAGCCGGTCTGCATCAAACTGTTTGATGTTGTTTTTGTTACTCTTTGTATATAAATCATTTAACAAATAAAATTATGAATACAAAAAGAGGAACGGTAGCATTAACAGCCTTAGCTGCCCTGTTTTCATTAGGCATACAACAAGCGGGCGCATGTACGCGCGCTACTTACATCGGACCGGACAATATGGTTATCACAGGCCGTACGATGGACTGGAAAGAGGATATCATGAGTAACCTCTACGTATTTCCTCGGGGAATGGAAAGAGCCGGATACAATAAAGGTGAAACAGTGAAATGGACCTCCAAGTATGGCAGTGTCATCGCAACAGGTTATGACATAGGTACGTGCGACGGCATGAACGAAAGAGGACTGGTAGCCAGTTTGCTGTTCCTGCCGGAGTCCGTATACGACCGTCCCGGAGATACCCGTCCGGTAATGGGCATCGGCATTTGGACGCAATATGTACTTGACAACTTCGCCACTGTACGCGAAGCTGTAGACGAACTGAAAAAAGAGACCTTCCGCATTGATGCTCCCCAAATGCCTAACGGCTCGGCTTCCACCCTCCATCTGGCTATTACAGACGAGACGGGAAATACCGCTATTCTGGAATATCTGGACGGAAAACTGAGTATTCACGAGGGTAAAGAATATCAGGTAATGACCAATTCACCCAAGTATGAAAATCAATTAGCTATAAACGACTATTGGAAAGAAGTCGGCGGATTACAGATGCTGCCCGGAACCAATCGTTCCAGTGACCGCTTTGTACGCGCATCATTCTACATCCATGCCATTCCGCAGACGGCAGACGCAAAGATTGCAGTGCCCAGTGTATTGAGCGTGATGCGTACCGTATCCGTTCCGTTTGGAATCACTACACCGGACAAGCCCCACATATCTTCTACCCGTTGGCGTTCGGTCTCCAATCAGAAAGACAAAGTCTATTATTTCGAATCGACCCTCACTCCTAACCTGTTCTGGCTTGATTTGAAGAAAATAAATTTCAACCCTAAAGCCACAGTAAAAAAACTCTCGCTGACCAACGGAGAAATATATGCCGGAGATGCCGTAAAAGATTTGAAAGACAGCCCCTCTTTCACATTCCTGTTCCAGACACCCATTCTTTGATAAGAGCGTATAAATCTTTATTGAAAATACATATTTAAAGGGCTGCACCGTACGGACAAAAGGGTGCAGCCCTTTTTTGCATACCTGTTTTTCACGTTATCCTTAAGCCTTTCTCATGATTTTTATGTATGTTTGTAGTCAAACTTCAAAGCTGCATATCCAATGGAACTATTAGTATATAAAGCCTCAGCCGGTTCGGGAAAGACCTTCACACTGGCTGTGGAATACATCAAACTTCTGATTATCAATCCCCGTGCCTACCGTCAGATACTTGCCGTAACCTTTACCAACAAAGCTACGGCGGAAATGAAAGAGCGCATTTTAACACAACTGTACGGCATTTGGAAGGAGGACCCTGCATCGGACGCTTATCTGAAACGCATCAAAGAGGATTTGAATCCCTCTCCCCCCCCTGACAAAGAACTGCGCCAACGGGCTGGAATGGCATTGCAATATATGCTGCACGATTACAGCCGTTTCCGTGTAGAGACAATCGATTCGTTTTTCCAGTCCGTCATGCGCAACCTTGCCCGCGAACTGGAACTCTGCCCAAACCTTAACATCGAACTGAATAACGCCGATGTGCTGAGTGACGCTGTCGACAGTATGATTGAAAAACTGACTCCCTCTTCGCCCGTACTTGCTTGGCTGTTGGATTACATCAATGAGCGCATTGCCGATGACAAGCGTTGGAATGTCTCCAGTGAAGTCAAGAGTTTCGGACGGAATATCTTCGATGAAAGCTATATAGAACGTGGTGAAGGGCTTCGTCTCAAACTTCGTTCTCCAGAAACGATAAAACTCTATCGGGATGTGCTACGCGAAATGGAAACCGACGCATTGGAACAGATGAAAGGCTTCTACGACCAATTTGAAGGCGAGTTGGACGGTCACGCCCTCGTACCCGAAGACTTGAAAGGCGGTGCACGCAGCATAGGCAGCTATTTTCGTAAACTGCGTGACGGGCGACTGACGGACAAGGACGTACTGAACGCTACCTTACAAAACAGCTTGGCAGATGCCAAGAACTGGGCAACAAAAACATCCTCCCGCAAGGATGAGATTATCCGTCTTGCGGAAACCAGCCTGATACCCTTGCTTCAAGATGCGGAAAGACTGCGTCCGCAGAAAAGCCGTACGATAAACAGTTGCCGTCTCTCGTTGCAACATCTCAACAAATTGCAGTTGCTCAATCATATTGATGAAGAAGTGCGCACACTGAACCGCGAACATAATCGGTTTCTGTTGTCAGACACCAACGCCCTGTTACACAAATTAGTGCACGAAGGCGATTCTTCTTTCGTATTCGAAAAAATAGGCGCCAACATCCGCAATGTTATGATAGACGAGTTTCAGGATACAAGCCGTATGCAATGGGATAATTTCCGGCTACTGTTGCTCGAAGGGCTGTCGCAGGGAGCAGACAGTCTGATTGTGGGTGATGTGAAACAGTCCATTTACCGCTGGCGCAACGGTGATTGGGGAATATTGAACAGCTTGGGAAGTAACCAATCCAAATCTCAATTCTGCGACACCAGTCCCCAACTCTCTTTTCCTTTCCCGGTACGCGTGGAAACATTGAAGGTAAACCGCCGAAGTGAAACGAATGTCATCAATTTCAACAACTGTCTTTTTACCGCTGCGGTCGATTACCTGAACTCTTTGCACTTGGAAGAACTGAAAGAAGAATGCTTCCCGCTGAAACGCGCCTATGCCGATGTAGTCCAAGAATCTCCTAAAACAGACAGCAAGGGTTATGTCAAAGTCTCTTTCATAGAGCCTGACAAAGAACAGAACTATACCCAAAAAACTTTATCCGCTTTGGGCGAAGAAGTACAAAGGCTACTCTCGGAAGGTGTGAAGCTGAATGATATTACCATTCTTGTACGCAAAAATAAAAACATACCGCCTATTGCGGACTATTTCAACAAAGAGTTACACCTTCCCGTTGTATCGGATGAAGCGTTCCGCTTGGATGCGTCTCTTGCCATCTGTATGCTGATAGATGCTCTACGCTATCTGTCGAATCCGGAAGAAAAGATAGCGAAAGCTTCGCTAATTACAAATTACAAATTACAAATTACAGGTGGAGATAAGGCAGAACCGGCAGACTGGCACGACATATTAACGGCTGATGCACGAACAGCACTCCCTGCAGAATTCGTCTCCCGTATGGATGAACTACGCCTGATGCCTCTATACGAGCTATTGGAAGAACTGTTTACACTATTCAACATGGGCAGCATCGAAAAGCAAGACGCTTATCTGTTCTCTTTCTTCGATGCAGTGACGGAATATCTGCAAAACAATTCCTCCGACCTCGATGGCTTTATCCGTTATTGGGACGAAACACTTTGCGCCAAGACAATCCCCAGCGGAGAAATGGACGGCATACGCATCTTCTCCATTCATAAGTCCAAAGGATTGGAATTCCATACCGTCCTCATCCCCTTCTGCGACTGGAAACTGGAGAATGAAACATATAACCAGCTCGTGTGGTGCACCGCCCCTGAACCACCTTACAACGCAATAGACCTTGTTCCCGTCAACTACTCTTCTACAATGGCGGAGTCTGTTTACCGTCAGGATTATCTTAACGAACGCTTACAATTATGGGTGGACAATCTAAATCTGCTTTACGTAGCATTTACCCGTGCCGGAAAAAACCTGATATTATGGAGCAAGAAAGACCAGAAAGGCACAATGGCAGAACTTCTTTCCGCCGCACTGCCTCAAGTTGCCCAAGCGGGTGAAGGCAGTTGGGATGAAGAAGAGAGCATTTATGAAAGTGGAGAGGTATATCCGTCGGAAGAAGAGAATGACAACAGCCAAGCCCTGAACAAGCTTGCACAGAAGCCCGTTAAACTTCCGGTGCATATGGAAAGTATGCGCCACGACATCGAGTTCCGCCAGTCCAACCGTTCCGCCGACTTCATAGCCGGAGTAGACGAAGCCAAGTCCAGCCGGCGTTTCATCAATCGGGGACGTCTGTTGCACACTTTATTCTCTGCCATCGAAACGGAAGAGGATATTGACGATGCCATCAGCCGTCTGGTATTCGAGGGTATCATAGGGCGCACCGAAACAGAAGAGGAAATACGGGAACTGACCCTCAGGGCGTTCTCGCAACCGCAAATCAAGGATTGGTATTCGGGTAGTTGGCAGTTATTCAATGAATGCGACATTATTTGGCAGGAAAACGGAGAACTGCGCAACCGCCGTCCGGACCGCGTGATGATGCGTGGCGGAACAATCGTGGTTGTAGACTTCAAGTTCGGCAAACCCAACAAAAAATATAACAAACAGGTACAAGGATACATAGATTTACTCATCCGTATGGGGTATGATGCAAATACTATCAGCGGGTATCTGTGGTATGTAGAAGAAGAAATAATAGAGAAAGTATGAAAACGTTCCTTCAATTAGTAGCCCAAGACCTATATTCCAAAATAGGAAACGATCTGTCACGCACAGCTATCGTATTTCCCAACAAACGCGCCAGCCTGTTCTTTAATGAATATCTGGCTGCCCAAAGCGATCGCCCGTTATGGTCTCCCGCATATGTCAACATCAGCGAACTGTTCCGCCAGCTTTCGCCCTTGAAACCGGGTGATCCTATCCGACTGGTGTGCGAGCTGTATAAAGTATTCCGTGAAGAGACTCATAGCGAAGAACCGTTGGATGACTTCTATTTTTGGGGAGAACTGCTTATCAGCGATTTCGATGACGTTGACAAAAACCTTGTAGATGCCGGCAAACTGTTCAGCAACCTGCAGGAGTTGAAGAATATCATGGACAACTACGACTTCCTCGATAAAGAGCAGGAAGAAGCCATACAACAATTCTTTCAAAACTTCTCCATCGACAAGCGCACGCAGCTCAAAGAGAAGTTTATCTCCCTTTGGGACAAGTTAGGAGATATTTACAGGAATTACCGGAAGAATCTCTCCGAACTGGGTATCGCTTATGAAGGTATGATGTACCGCCATGTCATAGAACAGCTTGACACAGACCGGTTGCGTTATGACCGCTACGTATTCGTCGGCTTCAATGTGCTGAATAAAGTAGAAACCCGCTTCTTCCGGCTTCTGCAAGATGCGGGAAAAGCCATGTTTTACTGGGATTATGACATATTCTACACC
This sequence comes from Bacteroides sp. AM10-21B, assembly GCF_003472565.1. Lineage (NCBI taxonomy): Bacteria > Pseudomonadati > Bacteroidota > Bacteroidia > Bacteroidales > Bacteroidaceae > Bacteroides > Bacteroides sp. AM10-21B. The sequence goes on from NZ_QRME01000011.1 coordinate 81,904, forward strand.
CGTCTGCCCCACGAACAGCAACCTCCATACATCCACGAGGCAGGCGAATTTATTCTGCGCAACTTAAAGCTGTTTCCCAACCAGCTGCCCGAAACAGCCTTTGACGTCTTGCGGCATCCCAAGAAAATCCGTTTCATCTCTGCTCCGACAGAAAATGCACAAGCCCGCTACCTGCCCAAATGGGTGCGTACTGTCATGAAAAACGACACCGAGACGAGTAAGGAGAAAGAAAACGCCATTGTATTGTGCAACGAATCACTGTTATTGCCCGTACTGCACTCTATCCCCCCGGAAGTGGAAAACGTCAATATAACTATGGGATTCCCATTGGCGCAGACACCTATATACAGTTACATCAACGCTCTTATGGAGTTGCAGACCACGGGATACCGCAGAGATACGGGACGCTATACATACGAAACAGTACTTGCCGTATTGAAACATCCCTATACCCGGCAACTGTCTACCATCTCCGAAGACTTGGAGAAACAACTCACTAAAAACAACCGCTTCTATCCTCTTCCATCGGAACTTAAGAAGGATGCTTTTCTTGAACAGATATTCACCCCGCAAAGCGGCATCTCTTCCATCTGCCGTTACCTCACCGAACTGCTGCGCGAGGTAGCCGTCGTTTACCGTCAGGAAAAGGACAAAGAAGATATTTTCAACCAACTTTACCGGGAATCACTATTCAAGAGCTACACTCTCGTCAACCGCTTGCTCAACTTGATAGAAAGTGACGGACTAAACTTGCAGACAGATACCCTGAAACGTCTGATGAACCGTCTGCTCACCTCGACAAACATCCCGTTTCATGGCGAGCCGGCTATCGGTATGCAAGTAATGGGAGTATTGGAAACGCGTAATCTTGACTTCCGCAACCTTATAATGCTGTCCCTTAATGAAGGCCAGCTTCCAAAATCCGGCGGCGACTCGTCTTTCATACCTTATAACCTGCGCAAGGCATTCGGTATGACTACCATTGAGCATAAGAACTCGGTATATGCCTATTATTTCTACCGCTTGATACAGCGTGCGGAAAATATCACCTTATTATATAATACGGCATCCGACGGCTTAAACCGAGGTGAAATGTCACGTTTCATGCTGCAGTTCCTTGTAGAATCTCCACACGACATCTCACGCGAATATTTGGAAGCGGGACAATCTCCCCAACACAGCCGTGAGATAGAAATACGTAAAACAGATGAGGTATTGCTACGGATGTACAACACATACGACATCCGGCGACATCCGAATGCACTCTTTTCTCCTTCGGCGCTCAACACCTACCTCGATTGCCGGTTAAAGTTCTACTACCGCTACGTTGTCGGGCTGAAAGCACCCGATGAAGTCAGTGCAGAAATTGACTCCGCTCTGTTCGGAACCATCTTCCACCGTTCTGCCGAACTGGTCTATCAAGACCTTACTGCCAATGGAAAGGAGATACGCAAGGAGGACTTGGAACAGCTGCTTCGCAATGACGTCAAACTGCAAACTTACGTAGATACCGCCTTCAAAGAAGAGCTTTTTCATGTACCCGCCAACGAACAGCCCGAGTATAACGGCACACAACTTGTCCACTCCAAAGTCATCGCATCCTATTTGCGGCAGCTGCTTCGCAATGACTTGCAGTATGCTCCTTTCCGCATGGAAGCCATGGAACAGAAAGTAACGGAAACCATCGAAGTAAATACCCCCTTAGGAATCCTGCCTTTAAATATTGGCGGAACGATAGACCGTATGGATAGTAAAAACGATACCCTGCGTATTGTGGACTATAAGACAGGCGGTACTCCCAAAACTCCCGAAAATATAGAACAACTGTTCACCCCTGCCGATAACCGCCCGAACTATATTTTCCAGACTTTCCTGTATGCCGCCATCATGTGCCGCAAGCAAACATTAAAAGTGGCTCCATCCCTGCTGTATATTCATCGTGCAGCGTCCGAAAGTTACTCGCCCGTTATAGAAATGGGTGCACCGCGCCAACCTAAAGTACCGGTCTATAATTTTGCATTTTATGAAGATGATTTTCGTGAACGGCTATTGGCACTATTGCAGGAGATATACAATCCTGAAGAGCCTTTCACTCAAACAGAAGACACGAAAAAATGTGAATACTGCGACTTCAAAAGACTATGTAACAAGTAAAGCGATGGGAATGTGTCAAAACAAAAACTCGCTTACTGCTTGTTTCTTTTTAGGCACGGATTACACGGATTTCACAGATTTTCTTTATTCTTTTTCCGTGAAATCCGTGTAATCCGTGCCTAAAAGAAATGTTCAAGTGTATTTTGACACACCCACACCACTTATCACCTTTTTCATTTATTTCTTCAACGGTATGGAGAAGTAGAATGTAGATCCTTCTCCCTTCTTGGATGTGAACCACAGCTTACCGCCATTCTTTACTACAAAGTCCTGACATAACAACAATCCCAATCCGGAACCTTCTTCGTTGTTTGTACCGAAAGTACTGAAATGCGTGTCGGTATGCAGCAATTTCTTCTGCCCCTCTTCGTCAATGCCGCAACCGCTATCCTTTACGCTGACTACTACCACATCTCCTTGTTCCTCCATTTTCACCAGTACTTCGGAATTCTCGTTACTGAATTTAATGGCATTGCTCAACAGATTGCGAATAACAGTTTTCAGCATATCAATATCGGCGCAGACGGGTAACTTCTCCGGCTTCTCTTCGCGAATGGTAATCTTCTTCAAACCGGCTACCATATTGAATACATCAATCACGCTGTCTACCACCTCCACTACATCAATATCCTGATAAACCACACTCAGACTGCCTATTTGACTTTTTGTCCATTTCAACAGATTATCCAGTAATGAGAATACATCTTCCGTTGTCTGGTTTGCCATTGTCAGCAGTTCGTACATTTCACTGCCAATCTTCTCAACAGGCAGATTAAGAATCAGCATATTCAGCACCATTTTGATAGAACCCATCGGAGAACGCAAGTCATGGGCTATTACAGAATACAGCTTGTCGCGTCCGGCAATGGTACGCTGCAACTCTTCCGTCTTCTTCAAAATAATACGTTTGGCTGCCACCAATGAAATCTGGTGAGTTACACGAATTATCAGTTCTTCCTTATTGAAAGGTTTGGATATAAAGTCATTAGCCCCTACTTGGAAACCCTTCACAATATCTGTCGTACTGTTCAGCGCAGTCAAAAAGATGATTGGAATATCTGCCGTGTCGGGATTGGACTTGAGACGCTGTGCGACCTCAAACCCGCTTAAATCCGGCATCATTACGTCCAGCAGCACCAAGTCCGGATGTTCTTTATCCACCTGCTCCAAAGCCTGCTGTCCGTTGTTTGCCGTAGCAATCGCAAACTTCTCATTTGTCAAGAGTACTTTCAACAACAATACGTTGGACATCACATCATCTACGATGAGGATTTTGTACTCAGAAGGATTTATTTCCATGTTCATCTTTATATTATATTTTTCCCGCTATTGATACTATATTTATTCAAGAACGATATCTACTGAAATATTCAATCATATGGCGTAACCCTTCTTCCAATTCAATAGTGGGCTGCCAATCCAATTTGTTTTTTGCCAACGTAATGTCCGGTCTTCGCTGCTTAGGATCATCGTTCGGCAATGGATTGAATATCAATTTCGACTTAGAACCTGTCAGCTTAATAACTTTTTCCGCCAAATCAAGAATAGAGAACTCGTTCGGGTTACCCAAATTGATCGGCCCCACAAATTCATCTTCCGTATTCATCATGCGTACCATTCCTTCTATCAAATCGTCCACATACTGGAAACTACGAGTTTGGGCACCTGAACCGTAAATCGTAATGTCCTCGTTCCGCAATGCCTGAACCACAAAATTAGAAACCACTCGCCCATCGTTAGGCAACATACGCGGACCATATGTATTAAAAATACGTATAATCTTAATGCGTATCCCGTTCTGGCGGTGATGATCCATAAAAAGCGTCTCGGCACAACGCTTGCCTTCATCATAGCAAGAGCGGATTCCGATTGGGTTTACATTCCCCCAATAACTTTCTACTTGAGGATGTACGACAGGATCACCATAGATTTCGCTGGTTGACGCCTGCATAATCTTTGCATTTGTCTTTTTCGCCAGCTCCAACATATTAATAGCTCCCAACACGGAAGTCTTTATAGTCTTTATCGCATCGTGCTGATAATGTATCGGAGATGCGGGGCAAGCCAAATTATAAATCTCATCGACCTCTGCCTTATAAGGAAACTCAACATCATGAAGTACAAACTCAAAATGGGAATTCCCTTTCAAATGCTCTATATTCTCCTCTGAACCGGTAAAAAGATTATCCAAGCATATTACCTTGTGACCGTCCTTAATCAACCGAGTACACAGATGGGAGCCTATAAAGCCGGCACCGCCGCTAACTAATATTTTTTTCATGCAGCACTATATTCTACGTCCGAAGACTATACAACCAGTTTATTCTGTTTATGTGCTGACAAATGTAGGCGATTTGGTTAAATTATGCAAGTTTGCAAAAGAATTATTTTGAATGTTAAGGAATATATTCCGGCTTATTATCAGGAATACTGAAATCTTTATTGGCAAATAAGTCCGCCAACCCTGAAATTTGCTTCAAACGAAGTAATTCGTCACGATCCATTCCTATATTTTTCATTATCCACTGATCGGACATCCCGGCATGATCCAATTCGGCAACAATGTTGCACATTAGTTCGATGTTATGCGTTCCGCGCGCACGATTATGGCGAATGGTGGATGCCATACGGTTAGACAGTTCCTTGTCTATCACTACAACCGGCAACAAACCGTTTTCACGCTGGTAAATCCGCTGGGAAGTCTTCAACACCTGATAACGATGGTATCCGTCCACTAAAATATAATTATCTTTCTCCTTATCATAATAGCAGACGCAAGGCATCGTAAAACCGTCTTCCCAAATAGACAGTTCCAACAATTTCATTTCGGGCGGCGCCACTACATTCGGGTTGTAATCATTAGCTTGTATTTTCTCTATAGGAACTGCTTTCACACCATATACCGGACTCTTATCTACACTCATAACATCATATTTTTGAATTGTTCCATTATTTTGTCTCGTTTGTATATCTCTTCTTTTGTCAGTGCAAATCCCATGTACTTACACGCATGGTCATTCTTCAGGATGCAAATGCACATACGTTTATAGGTAGGTATTTCCCGGAATTCTGCAATATCAATATCGTCCAGATAATCCATACGGACGGGTTTCTTGTTTGTTTTGTAATTGGTATAGTTCACCACTTCGATAGGGATGCCTGCGTCTTGCAGTTTCTTGATAGTATTCTCGCTAAGGCACCCTCCTTTAGTTCGCCAGAATTCGATGCTGACAGTCAGCTTTTTCAAATAGTTGCGCCGGGCTTCTTCGGGTAACGTAGAGAGCAGGAATTGCATAAAACTCTTCCAAGTATACCCCTCAGGTATCCGTACACTCTGCCATCCCATGGCATGGGTTCCACCGTAAATACCCGTAAAATTCACGCCATTGACACGTCCTATCATCTTTCCCCAAGTATTAGGGTCTATCACTTTATACAACGCCAAACTTTCCTGTGCTTCGCAAAGGAACGGACTTGCCACACGCTGACGTTCTATATTGACTCCCGCCTTATAATACAAGTCGTATAAATGATTGTAATCGAAACCAAACTTTCCATTGGCCGTCCAAATGTCCGTCGTTTTCCAATCGTATATGGGGTACGCATTATATATGTCATTACCGATTTTAGAGGTCCACCTGTAATTATGGTACATTTGGTATTTGCGATTTAAATGGATGCTGCGCCAACGGTTAAAGCTCTCCTGCGTACGGATGCCTATAAGGAAACAAGTACGCACCGCATCTTTTCGCAAATGCAACCATTTGGCAAAATGCATTTGGTATTCGTAATCCCACATATTCTCCGTATAGAAAGGGAAAGCCTCCTTTGTATAGGACCCCGGGGGCATCTGGCGTACCCAAAGCTCTTTCATATCCTCATCCCATGGCCGCCAATAGCTTTGATACATAGATGTACAGGTTGTAACTTTGAAAGGCACACATACCCGATAAACCTCTAAGATATCCTTATTGGCTTCTAATATACGATCTACATAGTCTATGGTTACGGTATACTGTATCTCATAGTCCATATGAAACACACATATCTTTCGCTTCAGGTTATTGCACCGGATATAATCTATACACAAGTTCAGCAGTACACCGCTATCCTTACCACCGGAAAAAGACACGCATATAGTATCGAACTCCCTAAAAATCAATCCCAAACGTTCCTGTGCAAGTTCGTATACATTTTTAGATGTGACCATAGTTATCTGTCTTTTTTCATTTTCACATAACGGGTCCAGACTTTCTCCTCCGAAAAGCCCAACTCTTTGAAAAGAGAGCAATGTTCCATGAAAGTAACCGAAGTCAATTCTTTACTCGAATCCGTTTCTGATATGACTTTTTCTAATAACAGTTTTAGTGTATCCTCATTATTACCTTCCACATAATAATTATTGATAACATACTCTTTCTTCTTTTCTTCTACCGGTATAAAACCTATAACGTTCTTTTTGTCTATTGCCACAAACCAGACAAAGTCTTCCGATGTGCGAAATGGATAGTTATAATTCTGTTTCAGTATTTCCGGATTCATCACCAATGGCGCCACGAGCTCGTACAGCCGTCTGTCTGTTCCTTGTAGTTGTGTAATCTGTATCATTGTAGTGTTGTCAGGCCAATTTTTCTTTTAATGTTCAAAGATAAATATTAAACTTTATAAAATGAGCGGCTTTTAAATAGATTTAAGAATTGAGCGTCTATTTGTCACAAATTATTCTATTTTTGAGAATACATCACAACTAACTGTCAATCAGATATATACAAACAACCTATCTCAGTATACGACTGAGGGTATCTAAGTATACGACTGAGGTACCCTAAGTATACGACTGAGACACCCTGAGTGTACGGCTGAAGCCCCCCTCTGTCTGATGTAAGTTTTTTAGGCAATAGATCTCGTACGCACTGAGAATAGGTATATGCAACATTTATTCGAAATTTTCCACATTTTATCACTGTTTTCACCGACTTATTAAAGAATATTCATATATTTGCGCAGTTTTTAAAGAGTATTCCAAAGGTCTTTAAATTTATCCTATTTTTCCAGATTCTTTAAAAAGAATAAACCGCATAAACAAAACAATAATATCGATTATAAACAGTAAAAATTATGATGCTAAACACAAAAAAAAGACCGCTCATAGCTGCGGCTCTACTATTAACATCGTTAGGAATAACCACATCGTGCATCGATAATAGTTATGACTTAAACAAAGATATTGACATGACAGTCAATATAGGTGGCGAACATTTGGCAATTCCCGTAGGATATACGGAGAAAATAACGCTGGATAAAATCATTGAAATTGACGAAGGAGATGATTTGCAGGTATTGGAGAATGGAGAATACCATTTGCTGAAATCGGACAATATTGATGAGACAAATACATCGGTAAAGTTAGTGGACATAAATAAATCAGAGAATAATATTAGTCCAATTAGCATTATTAATGAAAATGAATTCCCTACAGATGCCGACTATACAGCAGAAAATGTAAAAAGTAACGGCTTCATTGATGCAACAGCCACAGAAATAGATCCGGCTGTAATAGAAATCGGTTCTTTGACAGCCATGGATGATGTAAACCTAACCTTGAAATTCAAGCTCGACGGTGCACTAAGCTATAATAAAGCTACAATTAAGACTATGGAAATTGCGTTCCCTGATTTTTTACAATTCAAAGAGCAACTTACCGACAATAAATATACTATAACCAATAAGGAAATTGATAAGAATAACGGTTTAGAGGTTGTATTGCATGTAACCGGATTTACATTTAGTGAAAAATACGGTGACGGGAAAAAAGTTGATGCCGGTACACTCTCGCTTCATGAAGCTGTAAATGTAGAAGCTACTGTTAACGTTACCGAAATCGATCTTTCAAAGAAAGCCTCTTTAAGTATCAAGCCGCAAATCACTCTGGACAAAATGACCGTAAACAGTATGCAAGGTACTGTAAAACCCGATATGAATGTAAAACCCACAGAAGTGGAATTAAGTAATTTACCGGATTTTTTACAAGATGACGATGTTCAACTGGATATTATCAATCCGATTTTCTCATTTAAAGCCAACAACCCCTTAAATACAAATATAGAACTGGATGGAGTTATGACTGGCTATAAGAATGGGACAGTTACTAAAAGCGTAAAAATAGGAAGCGGTAACGGTGGAGAGTCAATTATACTAAAACCAAGTGGACAAAACGAACAAACCATTTCTTTAACACGTATTGCAACCACAATAGAAGGGGTGACTAATGTTGTTGTACCCAATTTAAATGACATAATCGAAACTATCCCCGACAAAATTACCGTCGAATTGGAACCGGCTGTAAAATCCAATGACTATTATAATGTTGGCTTAGGGCAAGACTACATATTAAACAGTAGTTACGACATTGATGTTCCTCTGAGTTTCGGCAGCAATCTGAGAATTGTATACGAAGAGACCATTGACGACTTCGATCTCGACCTTGAAGATGTAGACATCAAAAAAGCGATTCTTTCAATAAACGCAGTCAATACCATTCCTTTAGCAATGGAAATCAAGAACGAGAACGTCAGCGCACTTGATGCGAATGGCAACGTGATAGAAGATATTGATGTAACCGTAGAAGGAACAATCACGGAAAGCAAAGATGGCAAAACTGAAGTTTCAAGCACGTTATCCATCAATCTCAACGCAACGGCAGAAGGTGCCATCAACAAACTGGACGGTTTGAAGCTGAAAGTAACTGCTGTACCGGGACAAGCCACTGATGTTCAGTTATTAAGTTCACAGTGGATGCAACTGAAAGATATGAAGCTGAAAATACCTAATGGCATCAAAGTAGATTTGAATTAAGAAAAATATATTTCATGCGATACAAACTAAAGATTCAACAATCATATATAATGAAACGAATGAGAACAAATGTTTTAGCAATTATACTGTCCGGAGCAGTAGCGACACTTGCAATCAGTGACGCAATGGCACAGACACAGAACAGCCGTTCAACCTATTTTTTGGAAGGAAGCACTTACCGTCATGAACTCAATCCTGCCTTTATGGGCGAACGCGGTTATGTCAGCTTCCCCGGTTTGGGAAATCTTACAATCGGTGCACAGTCCACAGGTGGTGTAGGCGACTTTATCTTCAAGAAAGCCAATGGAGACCTCACCACCTTCATGAATGAAGAAGTCAGCAGCGCCGAATTCATGAAAGGACTGCCTAAAAGACTGAAAGTAGGCGTCAACATAGACGAGTCGATACTCTCCTTAGGCTTTCACGCTTGGGGCGGTTTCAACACATTAGGTATCTCCGTAAAGTCAAACACCAACTTCTTCATGCCCGATGAGCTCTTTAAGTTCATGAAGAACGGAGTAGCCAGCGAAACAGGAAGCAATTACAATGTGAAAAACCTGAATATCGTATCTACCAACTATGCGGAAATCGCTTTCGGCCATGCACGCGAAATCAATGAACGCCTGACAGTAGGCGCCAAAGTCAAGGCTCTCGTGGGATTGGCAAAAGCAACCATGCATATTGATGAGTTGAACATCCTCGCCTCTCAGGACAAATGGACTATCACTCCTAAGAATGCCGAACTCTATATGTCCGCCAAGGGTCTTATAATACCTACCAAAGGTGAAACCGGCAACTATCAGGAAGACGACTATACGCTGGATGCCGACGGAAACAGAACCCAAACATTGAAAGAAGGCACTGACGGACAGATTTCGTATGATGATATGGATTTTGATACAGACAACCTCGGTCCCACAGGCTTCGGTATGGCTATTGATTTGGGAGCAACGTACAAGCTGAACGATGAATGGACATTCTCCGCCTCTCTGCTCGACCTCGGTTTCATATCTTGGAAGAATACAACTAAAGGAACAATGTGCAAGGACTTCACTTTCGACGGTTTCAGTGATATCTCCGTAAAAGACGACGGAACTGATAGTAATCAAAAGCTGGATACCCAAGTAGACGAATTGGTAGACGACCTTGCCGACCTTGCCAAATTTGACAAGGCAGGTGAAGGCATGAAACGTACCACCGCCCTCGCAGCCACCCTGCACTTGGGTGCACAATACACATTGCCCGCTTACGACCGTCTGAGCTTCGGCTTCCTCTCCACTACCCGTATGCAAGGTAAGCACTCATGGACAGAAGCCCGCGTTTCTGCCAATGTAGCTCCTCTCTCTTGGTTTGAAGCATCTGTAAACTATGCCTTGTCCAACTTCGGTTCCGATGCCGGTATCATGTTGAACTTCCACCCGCGCGGCTTCAACTTCTTCATCGGTGCAGACGTCCCCATGTGCAAATACGAACCGGCTTACTTCGCTCCTATCAGCCGTGCGCAAGTCAACGTAAACATGGGTATCAACTTCACTTTCGGCCCCAAGCACAAGCGTAAATACAAAACGGTAGAAACTCAATCACTCTAAATTCATCAACTAAAACAAGAAGAATATGAAAAAAATATATTGTCTGCTGTTTGCCATGTTGCCACTGGCTGCATTTGCAGGTGAAGTAAAAGTCACCAAACCGGCATTGACTTTGGAGAACGATACGCTGACACTGGATTTCAAGTTCAATATGGAAGCCGTGAAAGTCAACAGTACTCAATCCTATGCATTTACTCCGGTACTGTTCGCCGGAAAGAAGTACAAAACCCTGCCGCCCGTTGTTGTAACCGGTAAGAAGAAATTCAAGATGCGCCATAAAGACCGCAAACTTGCCAAGAAAGGCTATTATGATGCACCTTATACCATAATTAAAGGAAAGTCTGCCGACCGCCAAAATTTGGTTAACTACACCGTATGTCTTCCTTATGAAGAATGGATGAACGAGGCGGATATGTGGATATTGCAGGAAGGCAGAAAAGACTGTCTGCTGGATTTACCCGAAATAAAGGTAATAGAACCGGTAGTTATCGTAGAAGAAGAGCCATTGCCACAGAAAGGGGCTATTTGCGAACCTTGTATGAGCATGGTGTCTTACCTTACTCCAACGGAAGAGCCTTTGAAAGTCCGTTCCGAACAAAACACCCTGTACATAGAATATGCAGTAGGCGGCACAGAATTCAAAGCTGATTTCAAGAACAACTCCACAGAGTTGCAAAAGCTGAAAGAAACTCTGAACCCGCTGACCGAAGGCGATTTGGTTACTTTCAAAGCTATCAACGTATGCGGATACGCTTCACCCGACGGCTCAGCCAAGACCAACGACCGCGTGGCTACAAAACGTGCCGACTCCTTCGCTCTTTATCTGAGAGGAAGCTATCACTTCCCTGACAGCATATTGAACGTAACTTCAGCCGGTGAAGATTGGGACAGCCTTATTAAGATGCTCGAAGAAGACAAACCTGCATATGCAGACAAAGCATTGGAAATCATCAACAAATACACCAACCTTGATGTACGTGAAGCCAGACTGAAGACCGGATTGGGAGCCACGACTTATCGCACCATGATAAACGAATATTATTCCCGTTTGCGCCGTCTGTCTATCTCCGTGGATTACGAAATACGTGAAGTCCGCAACTCCGAAGCGGCAACGTTGATTTATACCAATCCCAAGATGCTGAACCTGCAGGAAATGTATGGCGTGGCCAAGAACTTCCAACCGGGCACAAAGGAATATAAGGAAGTTTATGAAATAGCCGCCACTAATTACCCTGCAGACATTGTGGCGAATATCAATGCCGCCTCCGCCAATATCGTTTACGGTGACTTTGACCGTGCCGGACAATACTTGGAAAGAGTAAAAGATGACCCTCGTGCATGGAACAACCTGGGAGTATTGGCATGGCTGTCCGGCGATACGGAAATCGCAAAGGAATGGTTTACCAAAGCCTTGACCGTAGAGCCTGAAAAAGCACAGGAAAACCTGAATAAGATGAAGTAACGTACATCTTGATATAACTCATAAGAGAGTTGCAATAGTGGGATTTTTCCCCTATATTGCAACTCTTTTAGTATAGATATAATAAGACATGAAATACCTGATTCTATTCCTTACATTTGCCAAAATAGGAATGTTTACCATTGGTGGAGGATACGCCATGATACCACTTATTGAGCGAGAGATTGTAAACAAAAAATGGATGACTAAAAACGACTTTATGGAGATGTTCGCATTAACCCAGTCGCTACCGGGAGTGTTTGCGGTCAATATATCCATATTTGTCGGTTACAAACTGCACAAAGTAAAAGGCAGTTTGGTATGCGCTTTGGCTACCATACTACCGTCTTTCGTCATTATGATGCTGATAGCAATGTTCTTTGCCCGTTTTCAAGACAATCAAATTATGATACGCATCTTCAATGGCATTCGCCCGGCGGTGGTAGCCTTAATCGTATTTCCTTGCATTTCCGCAGTGCGTGCCTTGAAACTGAAATACTGGCAACTGGTGCTTCCCGCTATCGCAACATTGCTCATCTGGCAATGCGGACTGTCGCCTGTCTACATTGTTTTGGCAGGAATTGCCGGCGGGCTCATTTACACACTATGGTTAAAAGATAAACTTACAAAACTACAAGCATGATTTATTGGCAGCTAATTTTAGTATATCTAAAAATTGGAATGTTCGGATTCGGAGGTGGCTATGCCATGCTCTCATTAATCCAACACGAAGTAGTAGACCGCTATCACTGGCTCACACTCCAGCAATTTACCGACGTCGTAGCTATTTCACAGATGACACCGGGACCGATTGGTATCAACAGCGCCACATATGTAGGCTATACCGTTACTCAAAGCGCATGGGGAGCTGTTGCCGCCACCGTGGCTGTCTGCCTGCCTTCATTCATATTAGTACTGCTCATATCCTATTTCTTCGTGAAATGCAGAGACAACAAATACATCAAGGCTGCCATGTCGGGACTATTGCCAATGTCTGTTTCACTGATTGCCGCAGCCGCCTTGTTACTGATGAATAAAGAAAACTTCATTGACTACAAAAGCATTCTCATCTTTGCGGCTGCTTTCGGAGTGACTTGGAAGTGGAAGATACATCCTATCCTGCTGATAATACTTGCGGGAATGGCCGGATATATTCTATATTGACAGGTCTTTTACCGCACTTTTCCTGCGACAGACAGCATTTTGCGTGCATAGCACCAAACCACGCAATAAGCAGCCAACGGTACGATAAACGCTATCACCATTGTTGTATAATCGGCTACAAGCCCCATCAACAGAGGACCTACTACCCCGCCTACGGGAGACATCATCAAGAAAGAAGAAGCACGCTTGGTATGGTTGCCCAACCCTCTTAGAGAAAGAGCAAAAATAGTAGGAAACATTATAGCCTCGAAAGCATATCCGCAGAGCAACGCTATCAGTGACACCATACCGACATCAAGCAATACCGCCAAAGTAGTCACTACCGTTCCTGTAGCGCAAACCAACAACATTTTCTCTGCACGTACACGTCCCATAATCCAGCTACCCGCAAAACGTCCCAGCATAAACAAGCCCAATCCGCCAAACGAGAGTACCAGTGAAGCATCACGAGCATTCATCCAGCCCTGCTCTACTACATAATTGATAAAAAAGCTATTAATGGAAATTTCTCCTATTTCGTAGGCAAACAAAGCGAGCAGACCAAAGATAAAAAGTTTGTGTGACCACAGCCCTATCTGATGCCCTTCTTCATCCACCTCTATCCCATGCTCTATTTCGGGTAGCTTTATCCTTGAAAAAACCAGTGCTACTAACAATACAACTATCCCCATACCGACATAAGGCAGAGCCACATTACCCCCACTGCCATTCCCGTCTTCCGAAAACAAAAGCAACCCTGCCAATACAGGAGCGCAAATACATCCCAATCCGTTGAACGATTGTGCAAAATTCAAGCGGCTGGCAGCTGTCTCTTTTGCTCCCAATTCCGTAGCATAAGGATTGGCTGCAGTTTCCAAAAAAGTCAGTCCGCAACCAATGACAAAAAGAGCAAACAAAAACATATTGAACGACAGATAGTACTGTCCGGGAATAAACAATAACGACCCGATACCATACAGCAGTAATCCGAAAACCACCCCTCTGCGATACCCGAAACGGCTTATGAATAAGCCTGCAGGAATAGCCATAACAAAATATCCCATATACATCATTGCTTGGATAAAAGCCGAATGCGCTTTCGTAATATCCAGTAATTCTTGGAAATGTTTGTTCAGCACATCCAAAATGGCATGCGCAAATCCCCATAAAAAGAAGAGAGAAGTAATCAATATAAAAGGAACAAGATATTGTTCCCCCACCAACGGTATTCGTTTCTGTTTCATAATATCTTTTATCTGCCAATAAATGCGGCTGCAAAGATAAACAATAAAAACTTGTCCATAACCTATCCAATTTAAATAATTACCGCCCCCGGATACAGTTATCACAAAAGCATCACGAATAAGCCATATAGAGGCTATCTAAAGCCTTTTTTTTTGCAGAAACAACAAAAAAGCAAAGCTCTGAAATCCTTGAATTTCAGAGCTTTGCTTTAATTTGCTATTTGCTTTCGCGGTGCGTACGGGACTCGAACCCGTGACCCCATGCGTGACAGGCATGTATTCTAACCAACTGAACTAACGCACCAGAATTTCATTCTTTCATCGCTATCTCTCTCGATTGCGGTTGCAAAGGTAGGCGTTTTTTTTTAACCTGCAATAGCTTGAAAGAAAAAAAATCATCTTTTTTTTAACATTGGTTGATTATAAGAGATTTATGTTACCTTTGCATAGACAAAAAAAATAGAAATCATGAAAAATACCCCTATTGAACGTAAATTAATAGATGAAACTATCGAAGATTTTCATATTGCAGACTTTGCAAAAGCTACTATTCGCGAAGTAAAAGCTATCGCAGCTAAGGCAGAAGCTGATTCCGGTGTGGAATTTATAAAAATGGAAATGGGAGTTCCCGGACTGCCACCTTCGGCCGTAGGAGTAAAGGCGGAAATTGAATCTCTGCAAAAAGGGATAGCAAGCCTATATCCGGACATCAACGGTTTGCCGGCATTGAAAGAGGAAGCATCCCGCTTTATCAAAGCATTCATCAACGTAGATGTAGCGCCGGAAGGATGCGTACCGGTAACAGGCTCCATGCAGGGAACTTTTGCCTCATTCCTCACATGCAGCCAATGCGACGGGAAGAAAGATACCATCCTGTTCATCGACCCCGGTTTCCCCGTGCAAAAGCAACAATTAGTTGTAATGGGACAGAAATATGAAACCTTTGATGTGTACGATTACCGTGGTGACAAACTGAAAGAAAAGTTGGAAAGCTATCTCAAAAAAGGCAATATCTCCGCCATTGTTTACTCCAACCCGAATAATCCCAGCTGGATATGTCTGAAAGAAGAGGAACTCCGCATTATCGGTGAGCTTGCCACTCAATATGACGTAATTGTCTTGGAAGACCTTGCCTATTTCGCCATGGATTTCCGTCAGGACCTAAGCAAACCGTTCCAAGCGCCATACCAGCCTTCAGTAGCCCATTACACCGACCATTATGTCTTGCTCATATCCGGTTCCAAAGCATTCAGCTATGCAGGACAACGCATCGGAGTAAGTTGCATCTCGGACAAACTTTATCACCGGGCATATCCGGGACTGACACAACGCTATGGTGGCGGTACGTTCGGCACAGTGTTCATTCACCGCGTCCTGTACGCCCTTTCTTCCGGAACCAGCCACTCGGCGCAATATGCGCTTGCCGCCATGCTGAAAGCTGCCAATGAAGGCGAATACAACTTCTTGGACGAAGTAAAGATATATGGAGAACGCGCACGGCGATTGAAAGAGATTTTCCTGCGTCACGGTTTCCATCTGGTATACGACAACGACCTCGGAGACCCCGTAGCAGACGGATTCTACTTCACTATCGGCTATCCGGGCATGAGCAGCGGCGAGCTTGCCAAAGAGCTGATGTACTACGGCGTAAGCGCCATTTCACTGGTAACCACCGGAAGCCACCAAGAAGGATTACGCGCCTGCACCTCATTCATCCAAGACCATCAATATGCCCAGTTGGATGAACGTATGGCTATTTTTGCAGAAAACCATCCTATAAAATAGACCGTATATGCCTTTTACAGAGAATGAACGTTCAAAACCATGAAGACACTTCATTCTCTGTAAAACCTTAAAAACCCCAAGAAAGACACTTTTCTCGCAAAAAAGAGAAATATAATTTGCTCCTTTATAGAAAAATACTTAATTTGGGGGCATGTATATCAATACGGACATATTCAAAATAGAAACTAACCATATAGTTCCTACACGAGGAAAAGTTCTTATATCCGAACCTTTTTTGTGTGACCATATGTTCGGGCGAGCGGTTATTTTATTAGTAGACCATACACAAGACGGAACAATGGGATTGGTCATGAACAAACCGTTGCCTCTATTTTTGAATGATTTATTAAGCGAAATCGACTGCCGGGAAGATATTCCTATCTATAAAGGCGGTCCCATCAGCACCGACACCCTTTTCTATCTGCACACGCTGGATAACGTAGCAGACTCACTCCCGATAGCCAACGGATTCTATCTGAACGGCGATTTCACCGCCATCAAGCGATTTATGGCGGAAGGAAATTCTATAAAAGGAAAAATACGCTTCTTCCTCGGTTACTCCGGCTGGGAGCCCGGACAATTGAAGCAGGAGATAGAAGAAAATACCTGGCTGGTGGACAAAGCGGATATTCCCTCACTCATGGATGAAAAAGCCAGCAGAAGCCTATGGAAAGACGCGCTTGGCAAACTCGGCGGGAAATATGAAATGTGGTCACGCTTTCCGCAAATCCCCACCCTGAACTGACAGCAACCGACAAACCCGATTGCCGATTACCTTTTATCCGGTTCCGCACTCTCAGGACGAATACGCTGCATCAAAACAACATCCTTAAATTCGCCGCCTGTAAACCACCACTCTTTCAACAGTCCGCACTGCACAAACCCACAAGAGCCGAACAGACGCAGGCTCACGTCATTATCGGCAGCCACATGAACAATCAGTTGCTTCAGAAACAAAAAGCCAAAGGCATAATCACATAAAAGTTTCAAGGCATCGGAAGCATATCCATTCCCTTGATACTCCTTTCGCACCGCAATCCCCACCTCACCGCGGGAGTGCATCGGGGCAAAGTCCGTAACATCAATAGTACCCACCACGGCATCATCCTCGAGACGCACTATCATCATGCGAAGCTGACGGTCGGCAAACATATCGCATTGCGAGTTTTCCATGTATTGCTTCAGCACATACTTGGAATATGGCACAGAGAAGTTCGTGACATCCCACGTCTGCGGGTCATTCTCCATGGCATACATTATCTCCAAATCTTCCGGTTCCATGGCCCGGAGACGTACACGTTCACTTACAAAATAAGAAGGTTTCATTATTCTTTA
The DNA here is from genome assembly GCF_003472565.1 of Bacteroides sp. AM10-21B. Classification (NCBI taxonomy): domain Bacteria; kingdom Pseudomonadati; phylum Bacteroidota; class Bacteroidia; order Bacteroidales; family Bacteroidaceae; genus Bacteroides; species Bacteroides sp. AM10-21B. The sequence goes on from NZ_QRME01000011.1 coordinate 99,468, forward strand.
TCTATATGCAGTTCCTTACGCAAACGATTTTCACCCGGCAGGCAGAACAGCGACGCGGTCAGAGCAATCAAAGCGCAAAGCACTCCCTTATTGCTCAGCATCATATAATAAGTGAGAAATCCCGCCAATACCGGCACGGCAAGCAGAGCCAGACGCACTCCGCTCCACAGCGCGTACAAGCGCAGTGCATCCGTAATGGCAACAACATCTATTTTCTTAGCCAGCACCCACGAAAAAAGTTTCAGGGAAACGGGCACTAACGCAGCCGTAAGCAGAATCGTAACAGTCTCCGCAAAATACGTAGCGCGCACATCTCCCGCATAGGCGCCAACCCATTCTCCGCCCGTCTCTCCAAAAGCCACGAGGAATACGGGCAACATCCAGAAATATACAAACACCATCTTCGTGCGGGAAGCAACCCGCTTTATCTTTTCTTCCATACAATCATTTTTTTAAGTTATGTGTCATACCGCGCCCGTAAACGGAGTACGGTTCACAATGCTGCGTCCGAGCGTTACCTCGTCCGCATATTCCAGTTCGTCTCCCACAGAGATACCGCGCGCTATCACAGACAGCTTCACTCCCAACTTTTCCAGTTTGCGATAAATATAAAAGTTGGTCGTATCGCCTTCCATAGTAGTACTGAGGGCAAACACCACTTCCTTAATGCCACCCGCTGCCACCCGCTGCACCAGACTCTCTATTTCCAAGTCACCGGGGCCTATTCCGTCCATCGGCGAAATCACCCCGCCCAGCACATGATACAGTCCGCGGAATTGTTGCGTCGCTTCCACCGCCATCACATCACGTATGTTCTCCACCACGCAAATAACGGAAGAATCACGCTGAGGATTGGAGCAGATACGGCAAGTCTCCGTATCAGAAATATTATGGCACACCTTGCAGTACTTCACTTCATGCTTCAGCGTAACGATGGCATTGCCGAAAGCCTCCACCACCGCCGTATCCTGCCGCAGCAGATGAAGCACCAGCCTCATGGCAGTCTTCCGGCCCACACCCGGCAGTTTGGCAAACTCATTCACCGCTTTCTCCAGTAATATCGAGGGAAATTGTCCGTTCATACTTAAAGTTCTCCTATTGGCGGGCAAAGATAGAGAGAAATCCGCATTATGAACAAAGATTTTTGAAATAAGTGCTACCTTTGCAGGAAGAAACAAATTAAAAAACAGATAACAAAATGGAGATAACAAACGCTGAATTCGTCATCAGCAATACAGACGTAACCAAGTGCCCCGGCGGGACATTCCCCGAATACGCCTTCATCGGACGTTCCAACGTTGGAAAATCCAGCCTCATCAATATGCTGACAGGACGCAAGGGGCTTGCCATGACGTCCGCAACTCCGGGAAAAACCATGCTCATCAACCATTTCCTGATTAACAAGAGCTGGTATATCGTAGACCTTCCGGGCTACGGCTACGCCAAGCGCGGACAGAAAGGACAGGAGCAGATTCAGCGCATCATAGAAACCTACATCCTGCAACGCGAGCAAATGACCAACCTCTTTGTTCTCGTAGACAGCCGCCACGAGCCGCAAGCCATCGACCTTGCCTTCATAGAATGGCTGGGTGAAAACGGAGTGCCTTTTGCCATCGTTTTCACCAAAGCCGACAAGCTGAAAGGCGGCAGGATAAACAGCAACATCCGCCATTATTTGGAGAAACTGCACGAACAATGGGAAGAGCTCCCCCCCTACTTCGTCACGTCTTCCGAAAACCGTATGGGACGCGAAGAACTGTTGGGCTACATCGAACAAATCAACAAGGACATTAACTCCAAACTATAATTATTATAACCGAAATGAAAAGATTTGTTTTTTGGCACATATTCGTTGCCGCATTGCTAATGGCTTCCAATAGCCAAGCACAATCTCTGAAAGATTTATTAAACAAGGAGAACATCGAGAAAGTAGTAAGCACCGTAACCGGAAAAAGCACCGCCGGCATGGAAGGAACATGGGCATATACCGGTTCGGCCATTGAATTCGAATCGGACAACCTACTGCAAAAAGCAGGCGGTTCGGTAGCTGCCGGCGCTGCCGAAAGCAAGCTGAACGAGCAATTGGCAAAGGTGGGCATCAAAGAAGGACAAATGTCTTTCACCTTCAATGCAGACAGCACTTTCACAGCCAAAGTGGGTGCGAAAAGCATAAAAGGGACTTACTCCTATGACGCTTCCACACAGCATGCGAACCTGAAATTCATGAAGCTGATTCCGCTCAGCGCCAAAGTAAACTGTACATCCACCAGTATGGATTTGCTGTTCAATTCGGACAAACTATTAAAGCTGATTACCCTGATTTCCAGCAAGAGCAGCAATGCCACGCTTAAGACAATAGGCTCACTGGCAAACAGCTATGACGGCATGATGCTGGGCTTTGCCTTGAAAAAGGAATAAACACACCAATAGGGTTTTCGGATTGACCCGAATAACCCCTATAACGGAAAAACAAAAATCCCCGTAAGTATCATTACTTACGGGGATTTTTGCTTTTTTTTTTAAAATAAACTTAAATAGGAAAAGAGCGGAAAACGAGACTCGAACTCGCGACCCTAACCTTGGCAAGGTTATGCTCTACCAACTGAGCTATTTCCGCAAATGATGCCCTTCTTACAAAGAGCGTGCCCAGAACAGGACTCGAACCTGCATGCCTCTCGACACACGCACCTGAAACGTGCGCGTCTACCAATTCCGCCACCTGGGCAATCATTAAATCAAAGAAAGAGCGGAAAACGAGACTCGAACTCGCGACCCTAACCTTGGCAAGGTTATGCTCTACCAACTGAGCTATTTCCGCAATATGCTATGTGAAGAGAAGGAGACTCGAACTCCCACGACATAATTGTCACTACCCCCTCAAAGTAGCGCGTCTACCAATTCCGCCACCTCTCCAACATATTCCAAACATTTCACAGACCATTGCCTCTACCCTTGTGCCCAGAACAGGACTCGAACCTGCATGCCTCTCGACACACGCACCTGAAACGTGCGCGTCTACCAATTCCGCCACCTGGGCATTAGGTAATTGCAATCATTAAATCATAGACAAGAGCGGAAAACGAGACTCGAACTCGCGACCCTAACCTTGGCAAGGTTATGCTCTACCAACTGAGCTATTTCCGCGTTTGCGGTTGCAAAGGTAGATATTTTCCTTAAACCTGCAAACATTCTACGCACTTTTTTCACACTTAAAATTGAACATTCCGTCCAATGTGAAAGCAGACTTTTGATTATCAACTCATTCGGTCACGATAATCTTCGTAAGAAAATTGCTTGAACACATCAGCTTTCCCCTCTTTTGTCCACATGGCGATGGCGGGATGATGAATTCCGTTGAACATATTTGTCTTCACCATCGTATAATGTATCATATCTTCAAAAATGATTCTTTCGCCGATTTGCAGTTCATGGTCGAAGCTCCACAAGCCCATGTAGTCGCCGCTCAAGCAAGAATTGCCGCCCAAACGGTAGACGTACGGGCCGCCATCCCCCATTTCAGCACCCCGGACGGCAGGCTGGTAAGGCATCTCCAGGCAGTCGGGCATATGGCAGGTGAAGCTGACATTCAGGATGGCGGTACGGATGCCGCGATTCTCTACAATATCCACTACTTCGGAAGTCAGCACTCCCGTCTGCCAAGTAAACGCAGAGCCGGGCTCCAAGATAATACGCAAATGGGGATAACGCTCTTTCAGTCCGCGTAGCAGACTAACCAGATGTTCTACATCGTAATCCTTGCGCGTCATCAGATGCCCGCCGCCCAGATTCAACCACTTTATTTGCGGAAACCAGCGGGAAAACTTCGCTTCCAGATGCTCCAACGTGCGTTCCAGTTCGTACGAGGACGATTCGCAATGGCAGTGGCAGTGAAATCCGTCGATACCTTGCGGCAGCGCATCGGGAAGTTGTTCGGCCATTACGCCGAAACGAGTGCCGGGAGCACAAGGATTATACAGTTCCGTCTCTACTTCGGAATACTCAGGATTGATGCGTATGCCGCAGGATATGCCCTGTCCGTCTGCCTGAACCATGGGATAGAAACGTTGGAACTGAGCCGACGAATTGAATGTAATATGGCTACTGCACCGCATGATTTCCGGGAAGTCGGCTTCCGTATATGCCGGAGAATACGTATGCGCCTTGCTGCCGAATTCTTCCAACGCCAAGCGCGCCTCGTAAACGGAACTCGCCGTAGAATGCTCTACATACTCACGGAATATGGGAAACGAGCGCCACATGGCAAAGGACTTGAAAGCAAGAATAATCTCTACTCCCGCCCGGTCGGCAACGCTCTTTATCAGTGTGAGGTTCTTCCTCAACAGTTCTTCTTCCATGATATAGCAAGGAGAAGGGAAAAGGCCGAAATCTTTGTCTGTCATCATTATTGTATATCTTTTTTATCACTCATAAATAATTTGAGGAAACCCTAATCAGCGCCTTTCCCAAAAGTCTCCGACGATTTACTAAAACTTCGGGCAAGATTTACTAAATCGTCCTCCCTCTTTTAGTAAATCGCCGAAAACAATTTAGTAGAACGAATTCCGCGATTCGGGACAGTTCCTCAAACTGTAAAGCATATTTATTATCCTATAATCTTGAAACGTGCGAAACGCAAAAGAAGTTGCTTGTCGCCCGCATTTTTAAAGCGAATGGTGGCTTTGGCATTATCACCCTCGCCTTCCACTTTCATCACTTCACCCAAGCCGAAACGTTCATGCTCGATAAGTTGCCCCGGTTGCACCGCACTTCCTCCTGCGGCGGCCGATGAATGGGATGCGGCGGAAGCTGTTCCCATAGAAGGCGTCACCCGTTTTAAGTTGCGGGGAACGGTGGGGGCAATGATTTCCTGCCGGGGACGAGCTTTTTCCTCACGTTTTCCGTACATCATGCCGGAAGAGAAATCCTCTCTGTTCTCCCGGCGGAAAGACGTGGCAGTCTCGTCTATTCTACGGCTCAATCCCGCATCCTGCGGCAATTTGAGGAAACGCACATCTATATCTTTCAGAAAGCGGCTGGGATTTCCAAACTCCATCTTTCCATAACGATAGCGGCTCTTGGCATAAGTAAGGAAACAATGGTCTTCCGCACGGGTTATGGCTACGTAGAACAGGCGGCGTTCTTCTTCCAGCGCCCTCGGAGAGTCTCCCGCCATACCGCTGGGAAACAGTTCTTCTTCCATGCCTACCACAAAGACATTCTTAAATTCCAGTCCTTTGGCGGAATGCACGGTCATCAGGGTTATCTTTTCGTCGTCTCCGTCCTTGTCCGAGTCTTGGTCGGTCAGCAAGGAGACTTCCGAAAGGAAGTCGCTCAGCGTAATGTTTGTATTGCCCTCTTCCTGCCGTTGGGCGCAGAAGTCGCCCATACCGTTTGCAAGCTCTTCGATATTCTCCTTGCGGCTGAGATTTTCGGGAGAATTGTCTTGGCAAACATCATTGATGATGCCTGACTGACGGATTATCTCCGCACCGAGTTCGTAGGCGTTTTTCTCGGCAACGCTCTCTATAAAGCCCGCCATCAAGTTGCGAAAGCCTTGCAGCTTGCCCGCTGTACCTTTATTTATGTTCACTCCGTAAGTCAGCGGTTCGCAGAGTACGGTCCACAGGCTTACGTTGTTGTCAGTAGCGGCAGCGGTGATTTTTCCTACGGTAGTGTCGCCTATCCCGCGTGCCGGATAGTTGATGATACGCTTGAAAGCCTCTTCATCATTCGGATTGACCGTCAGGCGGAAATAGGCGATTACGTCTTTTATTTCCTTGCGCTGATAGAAAGACAGTCCGCCGTAAATGCGATACGGCATACTGCGCTTGCGCATGGCTTCCTCGAAGACACGGCTTTGCGCGTTGGTGCGATAGAGTATGGCAAAGTCGGAATAAGCATAATTCTCCTGCCGGCGCAATTCGGCTATCTTGTTGATTACAATATCGCCCTCTTCCACATCACTGTATGCCTGATACACCCCGATAGCCTCTCCCCTCTCCTTTTCCGAAAAGACTTCCTTGCGAATCTGCCGCTGGTTCTTCTCTATCAGGCTGTTGGCGGCAGATACAATCGTTTGCGTGGAACGGTAGTTTTGCTCCAGTTTAAAGACCTTCGTGCCCGGGTATATTTTTGTAAAATACAGGATGTTGTCAATGTCCGCCCCCCGGAAGGAATAGATGCTTTGCGCATCATCGCCCACCACACAGACGTGCTGGTGTTCTTTCGCCAACTGGAGCACAATGCTGTGCTGGGCAAAGTTGGTGTCTTGATACTCATCCACCAAGATATAGCGAAACTGCGACTGATAGCGGGCAAGCACCTCCGGATGGTCGCGGAAAAGCAGGAAAGTATAGAACAGCAAATCATCGAAGTCCATAGCATCCGCCTGTCGGCAACGTTCCCAATAGCGGCGGTAAATATCGCGCAGGGCGGGCACTTTGGCGGCGCAGTCGCCTTCGTAGGCTTCCTTGTTGTTGGCATAGCCCGCAGGAGACACCAAGTGGTTCTTGGCATTGGAGATACGGGATTGCACCATGCCCGGCTTGTACACCTTTTCATCCAGCCCCATTTCCTTGATGATAGAGCGCAGCAGGCTTTTGCTGTCCGCCGTATCGTAAATGGTGAATTTCGGGGTAAATCCTATCTGCGCGGCTTCCGCATGCAGGATGCGCAAGAATATGGAGTGGAACGTTCCCATCCAAAGATGACGGGCACGCTCTATGCCTACTTGCCGGGCGATGCGCTCTTTCATTTCACGTGCCGCCTTATTGGTAAAGGTAAGTGCAAGAATGTTCCACGGCTGGTAATCGTTCTCCAGCAGATAGGCTATCTTGTAGGTCAGCACACGGGTTTTTCCCGAACCTGCACCGGCTATCACCAGTGACGGGCCTTCGTTATAGAGCACCGCAGCACGCTGTCCCTCATTCAGTTCTTGTATGTAATCGGACATATTCCTAATCATCTAACGGGTAAAGTTTGGGTACAAAGATAAAAAAAGGTTCGGACACCAGCGAACAATTCCATGGGTTATCACGTTAGTATAGTAAAGTTTCAAAACTAAATAATTGAACTTATGAATACGTTATTAATGTCTTTAATGATAATGATTATGACACATGAAATGCCAAAACTTCCTTACGCAAACAATGCGCTGGAACCTGTAATCAGTCAGCAAACAATAGATTACCATTATGGTAAACATCTACAAACGTACGTGAACAATCTGAACAACCTTGTTCCGGGTACGGAGTATGAAAACAAAGATTTGGTCACTATCGTAGCTACCGCACCCGACGGTGCCATATTCAATAATGCCGGACAAGTGCTGAACCATACATTATACTTCCTGCAATTCTCTCCGAAGCCGTCTCAAAGCGAACCCGCCGGTAAACTGGCGGAAGCTATCAAACGTGATTTCGGCAGCTTCGAAAACTTCAAGAAAGAATTTAATGCAGCATCAGTCGGGTTATTCGGCTCGGGCTGGGCATGGTTGTCGGTAGATAAGAACGGGAAGCTGCATATCACCAAAGAAGCGAACGGAAGTAATCCCGTACGTTCGGGGCTGACCCCGCTACTGGGCTTCGACGTTTGGGAACACGCTTACTACCTTGATTATCAAAACAAACGCGCCGACCACGTCAACGCCCTCTGGAGTATAGTGGACTGGGATGCGGTAGGAAAGCGAATGAAATAAGCAACCCCTTATAAAACCCTGTTGAAGGGGATATGTTAAAACGAATTTAAGCTATCACTCTGTCATTCAGAGGAGCTTGCGACGAAGAATCTCTTCTCTCATATGTAAGGAGAAGAGATTCTTCACTTCGTTCTGAATGACAGGGTGATAGCTTAAATTCGTAATGACACATCCCCCTTTTCTTAATATATCTATATGCCGGACAGGAATAGAGCCGGTCAAAACTTGCCGTATTCCCTATACTCAAGTGTGGCAGGCAAGGTGAAATAGAAAGTGGAACCTTCGCCTTTCTTGGACTCCACGCCGATGCCGCCCCCATAATGTTCCACTATGGACTTGCTGATGGAGAGTCCCAACCCCGTTCCGCGAATATTGTAGTTCATCTTTACAAAACGCTCAAAGATGGCACGACGGCCTTCCTCGTCAATGCCGCATCCCGTATCGGCCACATAGAAGTAGAAGTTCCGGTTGCTCAGTCTTCTGCAACCTACTTTTACACTACCTTGCTCGGTAAACTTCAGTGCATTCCGTATCAAGTTACCGATTACCTGCCTGAAGCGTACCCGGTCAATCATCAAACGGCATTGGGGTAGCTTTTCCACAAACTCCGCCTGAATACAGGAAGAACGGGTATGCGTATTTTCCACAATACAAGTCTCCTGAATCAATGCGTTCACATCCACCTCACCATCATTATATTCCATTGTGTTGGCTTCAATCTTAGAATAGTCCAGCAAATCATTCACCAGTTGCAGCAAGACGTCTTTGTTCTCATTAATCTCTTTCAGAAACTCCATACGCTCTTCTTTGCCCAAATTATCGGTTTCGGCAAGAACAGTGGTAAAACCGACAATCGCATTCAGAGGAGTACGTATCTCATGGGTCATATTGGCTATAAACGCATTTTGCAACTGACGGCTCTCTTCCGCAACTTCATTCATGCGCCTTAAAGTCTTCACACTTTTTGATTTACTGATAGAGACAATAATCATGATAAGCAAGAGTAAAAGAACTATCACTGCAAGGCAGATTACCAATATTTCATTTTTCTGATAGAAGTCACTCCCTAAATCTGCAAGAATTGCAGCAAATATCGGTTTCATAGCAAATTCGTTTGTATATTTTGTTTGTATATAAGAATGCAAATGTATGCGCATACAAATATAGAAAAGAAAATACAATTATCAGACCGCACAACGCATATTTTTGCAAACGAAAGAGGTCGTAATCCCATAAAAATGAGACTACGACCCCTAACTATCTTATTCAGTCCGCCTTACGGCGTCTGCTTCATTGCTTAGTCTTCTATTGCCGCCTGTGCCGCCGCAAGCCTTGCTATGGGCACGCGGAATGGAGAACAACTGACGTAATTCAAACCTACCTTGTGGCAGAATTTGACAGATGAAGGCTCACCGCCATGTTCACCGCAAATACCGCACTTCAAGTCCGGACGGATAGCTCGGCCCTTTTCGGTAGCCATACGTACCAACTGTCCTACTCCATTCTGGTCGAGCACTTGGAACGGGTCTACTTTCAGAATCTTCTTTTCCAGATAAATCGGCAGGAAAGAAGCAATATCGTCGCGTGAGTAACCGAAAGTCATCTGCGTCAAGTCATTCGTACCGAATGAGAAGAACTCTGCAGAAGAGGCGATGCGGTCGGCTGTAAGAGCTGCACGCGGAATTTCAATCATTGTACCTACTTTGAACTCGATGCTGTCACCTACTTCGGCAAACAGTTTGGCTGCTTCGGCACGGATAACTTCTTCTTGCTGCTTGAACTCGTACAGGATACCCGTCAGCGGAACCATGATTTCAGGATGTGTCTCAACGCCTTCTTTCTTCAGTTCCAAAGCCGCACCGAGGATGGCACGGGTCTGCATCTGAGTGATTTCCGGATAAGTATTACCCAAACGGCAACCACGGTGGCCCAACATCGGATTATGTTCGCAAAGAGCTTCTACACGCTGCTGGATGTACTGCAAGCTTACGCCCATAGTATCTGCCATTTCCTGTTGTCCCTTCAAATCGTGGGGAACGAATTCGTGCAAAGGCGGATCGAGCAAACGAACAGTCACCGGACAACCTGCCATAGCTTTGAAGATACCCTTGAAGTCTGCCTGCTGGTACGGCAAAATCTTAGCCAATGCCTTGCGGCGTCCTTCTGCATTTTCTGCCAGAATCATCTCGCGCATGGCTTTGATTTTTTCACCCTCGAAGAACATATGTTCCGTACGGCAAAGACCTATACCAACCGCTCCGAAATTACGTGCCACCTGCGCGTCGTGCGGAGTATCCGCATTGGTACGTACCTGAAGCTTCGTATATTTGTCAGCCAACTGCATCAATTCGGCAAAATCACCGGAAAGCTCGGCTGCCTTCGTTTCTACTTTTCCTTTGTAAACCTCACCTGTACTGCCGTTCAAGGAAATGAAGTCGCCTTCTTTCAAAGTAATGCCGTCCACTTCTATTGTACGGGTTTTATAATCGATGTTCAACGCTCCGGCTCCGGATACGCAGCACTTACCCATGCCGCGTGCCACAACAGCCGCGTGCGAAGTCATACCGCCACGTGCAGTCAGAATACCTTCGGCAACGGCCATACCCGCCAAGTCTTCCGGAGAAGTTTCGATACGTACCATTACCACACGTTTACCCGCAGCATGCCATTCGGCAGCATCGTCCGCAAAGAATACAATCTGACCGCAAGCCGCACCCGGAGAAGCCGGAAGACCGCGAGTGAGAACTTTAGCCTGCTTCAAAGCGGCTTTATCGAATACGGGATGGAGCAATTCGTCCAGTTTGTTAGGTTCGCAACGCAACAAGGCTGTCTTTTCATCAATCATGCCTTGATGCAACAGATCTGTGGCAATCTTCACCATAGCCGCGCCGGTACGTTTACCGTTACGTGTCTGGAGGAACCAGAGTTTACCTTCTTGCACAGTGAACTCCATATCCTGCATATCTTTATAATGGTTTTCCAGTTTAGTCTGCAAAGCATCCAGTTCCTTATAAATTTCGGGCATGGCTTCTTCCATGGAAGGATATTTGGCTGCACGCTCTTCTTCGCTTACGCCGGCAAGTTCAGCCCAACGTTTGGAACCGATAATGGTAATCTGCTGCGGAGTGCGGATACCAGCTACAACATCTTCACCTTGTGCATTAATCAAGTATTCTCCATTGAAAAGGTCTTCGCCCGTAGCGGCGTCACGGCTAAAGCAAACTCCCGTAGCCGAAGTGTCGCCCATATTACCGAACACCATTGCCTGAACGCTAACGGCTGTACCCCACTCATCAGGAATTCCTTCCATCTTACGATAAAGAATGGCACGTTCGTTCATCCATGAATTGAATACGGCGCAGATAGCTCCCCACAGCTGTTCGTAAGCACAAGTCGGGAAGTCTTTTCCTGTCTGTTCCTTAACGGCAGCCTTGAATCTCTTGACAAGTTCCTTGAGGTCTTCCACTTCCAGTTCGTTATCCAGTTTCACGCCTTTCGCATGTTTCACATCTTCTATAATGGCTTCGAAGGGGTCAACATCTTCTTTGTTCACCGGTTTCATGCCCAGCACCACATCACCGTACATCTGTACAAAACGACGGTATGAGTCCCATGCAAAGCGGGCATTGCCTGTCTTGCGAATCAGACCTTCTACCACTTCGTCGTTCAAACCGAGGTTAAGAATAGTATCCATCATACCCGGCATGGAAGCACGCGCACCCGAACGTACGGAAACCAACAACGGGTTTTCCACGTCACCAAATTTGGAACGCATCAGCGTTTCTACGTGTGCAATGGCATTTTCCACTTCCTGCTTCAACAAGGCAACGACCTTGTCCTGCCCCATTTCATAATATTCTGTACAAACTTCAGTCGTAATTGTAAAGCCCGGAGGAACCGGAACTCCGATAAGGTTCATCTCTGCCAAGTTAGCGCCCTTACCCCCCAAAAGGTTTCTCATGCCGGCTTTTCCTTCTGCCCGGCCGTTACCAAAGGTATAAACTCTTTTTTTGTCCATAATATAAATTTAAAGTTTTTGATTGTGATTTTTCATTTTTCTGTTCGCAAATCTAAGTATATTTCACAGACTAGAAAACTTTTTGAGAAAAAACTTTAATGCAAAATGCAATTTCGACATTGCAATATTTAATATTTCAATTCATAGAGAGAAATCCCGAAAAAATACCTATTTTTGCCACAGAATTTATTATACTGGTGTAAAAGTGGCAAGAAAGAGAAAAGAACTCCCCCTCTTAGAGAAGGTGGAAATTACGGATGTGGCTGCCGAAGGAAAAGCCATCGCAAAAGTCAATGATTTGGTAATTTTCGTACCATATGTCGTTCCGGGTGACATAGTAGACCTGCAAATTAAGAGAAAAAAGCATCATTATGCTGAAGCGGAAGCGGTGAAGTTCCACCAATACTCGCCGGTAAGAGCTGTCCCATTTTGCCAACATTACGGTGTATGCGGCGGTTGCAAATGGCAAGTGCTCCCCTATTCAGAACAAATAAAATACAAGCAAAAACAAGTAACGGACAACCTTACCCGCATCGGGAAAATAGAACTTCCGGAAATATCACCGATACTCGGCTCCGAGAAAACCGAGTTCTATCGGAATAAACTTGAATTCACTTTTTCCAACAAACGCTGGCTGACAACAGAAGAAGTACGGCAAAATGTGGTGTACGAACAAATGAATGCAGTGGGTTTCCATATTCCCAATGCGTTCGATAAGGTTTTGGCCATAGAGAAATGCTGGTTGCAGGATGATATATCCAACCGCATCCGTAATGCGGTACGCGACTATGCCTACGAACACAACTATTCGTTCATCAACCTGCGCACACAGGAAGGAATGCTGCGCAATATGATTGTGCGTACCTCCAGCACCGGTGAACTAATGGTTATCCTCATCTGCAAGATTGAGAAAGACGAGGAAATGGCGTTGTTCAAACAGTTGTTGCAGTACGTAGCGGATACTTTCCCCGAAATTACGTCTTTACTATATATTATTAATAATAAATGCAACGACACCATTACCGACCTTGACGTACATACGTTCAAAGGCAAAGACCACATTTTTGAGGAAATGGAAGGTCTGCGTTTCAAAGTAGGTCCGAAGTCTTTCTATCAGACCAATTCCGAACAGGCATACAATCTGTACAAAGTAGCCCGCAATTTTGCAGGGCTCACCGGTAACGAACTGGTATACGACCTTTATACCGGTACGGGAACCATCGCCAATTTCGTATCCAAACAGGCGCGTCAGGTTATCGGAATTGAATACGTGCCCGAAGCCATTGAAGATGCCAAGGTCAATGCGGAAATCAACGGCATCAAGAACACATTATTCTTTGCCGGTGATATGAAGGATATGCTAACGCAGGATTTCATTAATGAATACGGGCGTCCGGATGTAATCATCACCGACCCTCCCCGTGCAGGTATGCATCAGGATGTGGTGGATGTTATCTTGTTTGCAGAGCCGAAACGCATTGTGTACGTCAGCTGCAACCCGGCCACTCAGGCAAGGGACTTGCAGTTGCTTGATGTGAAATACAAAGTAAAAGCCGTACAGCCGGTAGATATGTTCCCGCATACCCATCATGTGGAGAACGTAGTACTGCTTGAACTCAGAAGTGAAACCAATCATTAATTACAAATAATTATCCTCGTGGCAAAAGAAAGAAATATGGCAAAAGCCCGCACACAATATACGGACTATATGGTAAATGCGCCAATGGAACTAATGGAATTTCTGGCCGCCAAAATGCCGGATGCCAGCCGTACCAAGTTAAAATCATTATTGAGCAAGCGCATCGTGTATGTGGACAGTGTCATCACCACACAGTACAACTTCCCTCTGAAGCCGGGCATGAAGGTACAAATCAGCCGCGAAAAGGGGCGTAAAGAATTTAGCAACAAACTGCTGAAAATTGTGTATGAAGATGCCTATATCATTGTTGTCGAAAAGATGCAAGGTCTGCTGTCTGTCAATACGGAAAGGCAGAAAGAGCGTACAGCTTATACTATATTGAACGAATATGTTCAGCGGTCGGGCAGACAACACCGTGTGTACATAGTTCATCGTCTGGACCGTGATACTTCGGGACTGATGATGTTTGCCAAAGACGAAAAGACGCAAAATACCTTGCGCGACAACTGGCATAACATTGTGACTGACAGACGCTATGTAGCTGTTGTTGCAGGGGAAATGGAAAACAATGCCGGCATGGTAAGGTCTTGGCTTACCGACCGCAAACTTTATGTATATTCCAATCCTACGGACGATGGCGGCAAGGAAGCTATCACCCACTACCGCACCATTAAACGCGCCAACGGGTTCTCACTCGTAGAGCTGAACTTGGAAACAGGACGCAAGAACCAGATTCGTGTGCATATGCAGGATTTGGGACACCCCATTATCGGTGACGGACGGTATGGGCTGGAAGAAATCAATCCTATCGGGCGATTGGCATTACATGCCTTCAAGCTTTGCTTCTATCACCCTGTAACCGGAGAGTTGATGCAGTTTGAAACACCGTATCCGGGGGAGTTCAAGAAGTTGTTTCTAAAGAAATAGAAAAGGTACAAGCTAAAAGTTATCTCAAGATAAAGCTTATAACATATATAATACTGTCATTCAGAGCGAAGCGAAGAATCCATTCTCTAATTTATGTGAGAATGGATTCTTCGCTTCGCTCTGAATGACAGTATTATATTAATAATCAGAATATTAAAATCCCACTCTGCGCAAGACTAAAGTTCTACCTTCAAAGCCATCCAAGTAATCTTCATAATACTCATAATACCAACCTGATAAAGATGCTCTATCAGCCCAAGACCCTGCTATGCAAGCTTTATCATTGGCTCCAAAGTCTAAAATAATGGTACCGGAAGGCGCATCCCAATATTCCTCATCTTCAAAATACCAACGAAAATCTCCATAATCTCCGCCTTCTATACGGAAACTGCCACTTCGATTCTCATTAAATATAAAGGAAGCATCTCTACTCCCTACTGTACCATTCCAAGTACCAGACAACCAATATTCGATATCATCATCCGTATCACAGGAACTTAATCCCACGACCAGCATACAGAGAAAGAAAACCTTTATATATTTCATCATAACTTTTTATTTAAGCAATGTCAAATCCGTCAGCGTAACTACTTCACCATCCAGTTTTCCTGAAAGATAATGATCACGTACCCATACATTCTCAAAATATTTCACTTCATTGGCAGGGAAAATCAAGATTAAAGTTTCCTTTGAGTTATCGGCCCATTTCCAAGTAAACATTCTTTCCGTAGTCTTTGTTTCCGAACCGTTGACAACTTTAATCACTTCTTTTGAAGTCAGATTATTTTTATTCTCAAATTGTAGCTGATAAGTACAAGTTCCGTCTTCGGTTTCATATTTCTCAGTCCAAGTTTTCCCGCAGAGTTTCTCATCGCTGTTCTCTATTGTAGTATAATAATTGTCATCCCCGCACGAAGCCAGTCCCATAGTCATTACACACAACAGCATTATTTTCGCAAAATTTAAAATCTTCATGATTATCAAGTTTAGTTAATATTTACAGGCAAAGTTACTACAAAAAAGTGAAATGCGGAAAGATATAGTGATAGAATTGAGTTACAAGGGTTTTAGTTAAAGTGGCGATAATTCGTGAAGCCATTACAATCCTTGCCGAAGCCAAATCTTGACGCCGCAACGTTACTTGTTCGTAACCATGTCCGAAAATGCGACAAACGGGTACGAATGGCGAAACAAGACACTATGTTATAGTGAGTTACCCACAACTCACGTAACAAATACGGTTACGGAAAAAAGATTGCGCCGTTCCTCCCCGTTTTGCGTACCGACACCGGACTCTTCACCAACTAATTTTGAAATCCAAAAATTAAGAACGATGAAGAGTACATTTTCAGTAATCTACTACCTCAAGCGTCAGGTAGTGAAAAAGGACGGGACGGTTCCCGTCATGGGACGCATCACGGTGGACGGCAGCCAGACGCAGTTCAGTTGCAAGTTGAGTGTCGATCCGAAGCTGTGGGACACCAAAGGGGGACGTGTCACGGGCAGAAGCGCGGCGGCACTCGAAACGAACCGTATGCTTGACAAGATGCGGGTGCGCATCAACAGACACTATCAGGAAATCATGGAGCGTGACAACTTCGTCACGGCGGAGAAGGTAAAGAACGCCTTTCTCGGACTGGAACACCGCTACCACACGCTGATGCAGGTGTTCCGTCGGCACAACGAGAACTATGAGAAACAGGTGGAAGCAGGCATGAAAGCAAAAGGTACACTGGAAAAGTACCGTGTCGTTTACAAGCACCTGCAAGAGTTCCTCGACATCCGCTACCATGTGAAGGACATCGCCCTAAAAGAGCTTACTCCCGCTTTCATCTCCGACTTCGAGATGTTCCTGCGCACGGACAAGCACTGCTGCACCAATACCGTGTGGCTGTACGTCTGCCCGCTACGGACAATGGTGTTCATAGCCATCAACAACGAGTGGCTGACACGCGACCCGTTCCGCGAGTATGAAATCAAGAAGGAGGAAACGACACGCAGTTTCCTGACCAAAGACGAAATACGCCTGCTGATGGAGGGGAAACTGAAAAACGCCAAACAGGAACTGTACCGCGACCTCTACCTGTTCTGTGCGTTCACCGGATTGTCGTTCGCGGATATGCGCAACCTCACGGAAGAGAATATCCGTACCTATTTCGACGAACACGAGTGGATAAACATCAACCGCAAGAAAACGGGCGTGGTGTCCAACATCCGCCTGCTTGACATCGCCAACCGCATAATCGGCAAATACCGTGGGCTATGCGAGAACGGCAGGATATTCCCCGTTCCGCATTATAACACGTGCCTTGCCGGTATCCGTGCCGTCGCCAAGCGTTGCGGCATCACCAAGCATATCACGTGGCATCAAAGCCGCCACACGGCAGCCACGACAGTTTTCCTTTCCAACGGCGTACCCATCGAAACGGTCAGCTCCATGCTTGGACACAAGAGCATAAAGACGACGCAGATTTACGCGAAGATAACCAAAGAAAAACTCAATCAGGATATGGAAAACCTTGCCGCAAGGTTAAACAACGTCGAGGAATTTGCAGGTTGCACCATCTAAAAAAGAGGAGCCATGAAACGTGACATAATCATCATAGAGGACAAGGCGGTCAGCGTAACCGGTAACGATGTGTGGATGACCGCCACCGAAATAGCCGGACTGTTCCATACGACCGTCCCGGCAGTGAACGCCGTCATCAAAGCCGTCCGCAAGTCTGACGTGCTGAACGACTACAAGGTGTGCCGCTACATGCAGCTTGAAAACGGGCTGTACGCGGACGTGTACGCGCCTGAAATCATTATTCTGATTGCTTTTCGGCTGAACACCTACAACACCTACCTGTTCCGCATGTGGCTGGTAGGAAAGGTTCTCTCACAAGAGAAGCGGCAAACATACGTGATGTTTATACAGAACGGAAAAACTGCGTACTGTTGAAGATATCAAATGAAAATTATACGAAAGAATTTCTATATGGATCCTTATCTAAATAGCCATATCATATCTCAAAAAATATAGAGGTAATAATATGGCTATTATTTAATTCTTTTGATTTGTCGTTATGCAACGAATTCCGTTCATAAAATGTTTTAATATATATTTGTCAAATGAATGGAGATTAGGTATTTTTTGTTCAAGGTATTCAATTCCTATCGTGTTAAATTCCTGTATAACGATTGTAATCTCTTTAGAATCGTCTTCAAGATTTATAAGACCTGCATTTTGTATCTTTTTACTAATCATCCTCGGTAATCCGTATTCTTCAAGTTGAAATACAATTTTAGGTAAAAAGGCATTTGATGCTTTATATACAAAATTGGCGATATTTGAGGAATTAGGATAAAGTTCTTGACGTATAATATTAATTACCGCAATAATAGATGAGAGATTAAAGGATACATATCTTTCAAATGTAAATATATCCTCATATGTAATACCATAATCTTTTACTGTGTTATATAGCTCTTTTATAGTCATTTTCCATCCATTACTACATGCACATGCATAATACCGTAAATGTCCTTTTCGATGATATTCCAAAATTTCTATGATATCTCCTAAAGCATCCCTCCATTCCCATGTATTATTGTTTTGTAAAGCATCGCAATTTGTTGGCCAATTGGAATCAGTTTTCAATTTTTCCGCAATTATCTTTAACATTGATGGTTTACAACTTCTGATTTGTGGTATTCTTTCAATTCTATGCCAAATATCCGTTCCAAGAAGTTCTATCATTTCATCTTGATATCGTTGAATTTTTACATATTGTTCATTATTCAATTTTATACCGGGGTCATTTCCATCAAGTTTTTTTACTACATCATCAGGAAACTCTAATCTCAATTTAGTATTTTCTTGACTTGGTGGCTCTTCAAGCATATAGACACGACCTACAAAATAACGAAACATTCTGCCTGCGCGTCCAATGATGTTGCGAAAGGTAAAATAATCAATCTTATGAGCCCCGTTCTTATTTGACCATAAAACGACACTCTCTGCTTGAGTATTTACTCCTTCAATTATAGACGAGGTCGATACCAAATAATCTAACCCATTCTGTTCTTCAAATAGTTTTATTTGAATTTGACTAAGAGAACGATGTAGCTGACCATTATGAATACCAATACCATGTTTGACTAAATCTTTAAGAATATACTTTTCTCCATAATTGCATTCCAGCCAATCAGAAAAATTAGCAAGCAGTTCAGAGTCTTTATTATATAAATTTCTGTTAAGAATTGTTGTTACTTCTTCAATTCCCTTATATGTGCCGGTATATATCAAAGCTTTACCTATACCTGTATTTATTAATTCAATAAGTTTACGTGTCTTAAAACTCTGTTTATCTTCATTCTTTGGTCTGCTTTTATATAACCGCCATGCATGCGTTACAACGGTCTTAAAATCCATACGCAGAAATGTCATCCCTTCAGTGAATACATTTTCTTCTATTTCATGGATATTTGGGGCAAGATAATATCTTTGTTTAGCTTTCTTTCCGAGTTCTACCATTGAACTGAGTAAAGTGGAGCTTCTTTCAAGATCAAAATTTGTACTTGCCTTATAAAACTCATCAACGATTAGAATATCAATTGAAGGAAGTTTATCTATATAGGCAAAAGCTCTTTCTTGCGGAAATACCAATATGTTTTTCTCCGCAAGTTCTACATCTGTTGTTGTAATTATTTTATATTGATGAGAGAATTTTCGGCAAATTCGTCTTCTTGTTTCATCTGCAAGAGCAACCGTAGGTACTAATATTACAACATTAATTGGTTGTTTAATCGCAATAAATGCATCAATAACAAAACTTTTACCAAAACTTGTAGGAGCACTCACCGCAACGCTTTTCCCTTCTAATAACTTCTTTAATACCTGTGATTGAGCAGTATGTAAGACACAAGGTTTTCTTTCTCCAATATTAACTTTAAAAACTTCACATACAAACCGATCTTCCCAAGATGCAGTATATGTATCAATATACGGTAAAAGCCCCACTTCACGAATAAGATGGTTGACTAATTCCATATATGAATTATTGTTAGTACCATTAATCTCATGAAGTAATGTAATTACTTTGGATCTTGCATTACTTATATCACCAGCATTTAGAACATTACTTATATCTAAACATGTATTATATATATCATTCGTCTGCATCATTTTTGAGATTTTTTGCTTGTGAAATAAACCAGTTTACTATTTTTGTTTTATCAGGAACAGGAAAAAGAATCAAATGAAAGTTTATTTCCGAATACTTATGAACAGAACTAAGCTTGTTGATCTGCTTCTTAAAAAACGAATGAGCACGATCTCTATGAAAAGAAATAATACTATTTTTATACTCATCACTCATTTCAGTAGTACTTGCTGTTATCTGGCATTCATGTAATAAAAGAATAGGTATATGTAGTTTGGGTTTTATTTCGTCAATGGAAGTATTCTCATCGAAACATTCTTTTATCTTTTTAAGTAATGTTTGGTTTTCAATTTGTTTATCAAGTTCATTGAGATTGGTCATTATTCCGCATTCCTTTTTCATAATAGGTTTGCGCAACATTTGTTCAACAGAATTTATTGGTTCGTATAATCGCGCATCCTCAAGAGAATTATAAAATTTAGCTTCTCCTAACCAAAGTTGAAAGCCTCCATTTGGGTCAATTACAATGTGTACAGAATCAGAGCCCTTTGCATTATCATTATCATTCTGTTTATAAAAAATTTTAGGTATTGCAGATAAGGCTTTATAATGGTTCTTCATTATGCCATATAGAATAATTTCCGCTATTTCACTTCCCTTTCCATTCTGCTCTTTGTCAACAAGTCGTAAATGTTTGGCAGCCTCAATAAGCCTACCGTAATCATTATCTAACCCGTTGGCGGAATTAATTTAAGTTGATAAATATGAGTAAAAAGT
>NZ_QRME01000012.1:0-103697 GCF_003472565.1 Bacteroides sp. AM10-21B
AAAGAAAGCCTTATCCGTACAATGCTTGAATATGGATACAGCAAGGCCGCTATTTGCCGAAAACTGAAATGCAATCCCAAAACTCTTAATGATCATCTTCAGCGGATGAATGTCCTATGTAATGGATAAACCACACACTACTTTTGCTTCGATTTTATTAATTCAAAATATCTATGGCAAAAGCAGAAGTCTTATTTAAAATCATCCGTAAATGGGAAGGCGGATGGAGTGACCACAAAAAGGACAAAGGTGGTAAGACCAATATGGGAATCACCTTGTCTACATGGAAATCATGTGGTTATGATAAGGATAGTGACGGAGATATTGACGCAGACGACCTACGTATGATAACTCCGGACGATGTTTTTCATGTTTTCAAGAAGCATTATTGGGACAGGTATCAGGCTGATTTTATACACAATCAGTCCATTGCCAACATTTGCGTGGATTGGATATGGGCATCCGGACGTTCCGGTATTACAAGAGTACAACAACTCCTGCAAATCAAGGTGGACGGCATTGTAGGACCTCAGACTGTTGCCAGTATCAATCTGGCCAATCAACGTCAGCTGTTTGAAACCATCAAGGCAGATAGAATTCGATTTGTTGAAGAAATATGCAAAAGAGACCCCTCACAAGTTGTATTCCGGAAAGGATGGATGAACCGGATTAATGATTTCAAGTTTTCTGTCCGCTGAATTCTTGTCCTTTTTTTCACTCTTCTCAGCCTTTAGTTTTGCGTCCGGAACTAAAGGCTTTTTTATGGCAATAACTGAAGAAAAGAGTTTAATGACCTCCGAGAAATTCAATCGAGGGGTTGAGAACTGGACGTGGAAAGTCAGGAATACTTCCGTAAGCATTCTACAACAGACACACGCAACTGGTAGATTACGTAGGGAACTGCAATCCCGTTGGCTGAAAGACCGTGAAGGCGGACCGGCTTATGTCGGTCTGGGCTTCCGTTTTGCCCGATATGGTGCATACCGGGAGTATGGCGCCGGGCGTGGATATATCGTCAAGAACGGAATTATAATGAAGGGACATTCGGCATGGAGCGATAAGAAGAAACGTCAGGAACTGCGTTCTCTACGTGTTTCTGAATATCGCATCCGGCGTATGCGCACCATTGATGAACACTATGCTGTTATCCGACGAAGTCCCCTACCCTGGTTAGACCCTCCCATTGTGAATAACATCGAATCACTGGCTGATTTATCCGGAGAGTATTACGGTGACCAGGCACTCAAGAATGTACTTCAGAAGTTTGATAAAATAACAATCGAAAAACGTTATGGCAAAAAGTGACAAGACTGTCAAAAGAGGTGTCTACTTGTACATCGATGGCAAAGAAATCAAGAATGACATCAATTCCATTGATTTGGAGATGAAACGTCTACAGCGTGACATTAAGGAAATGACACGCGGTTCTGAGGAATACAACCGCACCATGGCGAAGATACAGCATCTTCAGGGGATTTTAAAACAACATCGCCAGGAGATAAAAGGCATCACTACTGAAACCAAGAAGGCTACAATCAGTATCGGTAGCATGGTGGACTGGTTCAACCGGTTTGGTGGGGTTATCTTGTCCGTAATAGGTTTCCTGACCGGTTTTACCCTTGCCTTGCGCGCCATCAGAGACGAACGCAACAAGTTAGAGGAATCCCAGGCCGGGCTGAAAGCCTTGACCGGACTTGATGATGACAGCATTGCCTGGTTGACCGCTCAAGCTAAAACACTTTCTACTACCATGACTAAAGAGGGATTGCGTGTCCGACAGTCGGCAGCTGAAATCCTTGATGCCTTCATGTTGGTTGGTTCGGCTAAACCGGAACTGCTTGGAGATAAGGAAGCATTGAAACAGGTCACTGAAGAAGCGATGCGATTGCAAGCGGCAGCCAAAGATATTACACTCAATGAAGCGGTTGACTCTCTTACCTTATCACTTAACCAATATGGTGCGGCAGCTGACCAGGCAGGACGGTTTACCAATGTATTGGCAGCCGGTTCCCAAGCTGGTTCCGCCAACATTGCAAGTCAGGCAAAAGCTATCCGGAATGCGGGTACGGCAGCTGCTTCTGCCAACGTCCCCATCGAGCAGACGGTTGCATTGATTGAAACACTTGCCTATCGAGGCATTAAGGATGAAGTGGCCGGAACGGGATTGAAGAAATTCTTCTTGGTTCTTCAGACAGGAGCCGATGAGACAAATCCTAAAATTGTCGGATTGGATAAGGCTCTGGAGAATTTGAAGAATAAAAATATGGATGCAGGCGCCATTAAAAAGATGTTCGGGGAAGAAGGTTATAACACGGCATCCGTAATCCTTCAGAACACGGAAATGGTGAAGGACTTTACCGCTGCTGTTACCGGAACCAATGTGGCGTATGAGCAGGCGGCAATAAACAGTGATACGGCACAGGCGAAATTGGAACAGGCACGTAATAAAATGAAGTTGGCAGCTATTGACCTTGGCGAAAAGTTGAATCCGGCTTTGACGGTGAGTACCAATATGCTGACTAATGTCATTAAATATCTTCCGGGACTAATTGACTGGTGCAATAAATGGGGTGGCACCATCCTATATGTGGCGTCCTGTATAGCTATCTATACCTTACGCACCAAAGCATCCACCATTGCTACTGCAGCATGGAATGCTGTTACCAAAATTGCTACCGCATTACAGCTTGCCTACGGTATTGCTGTCAATACAGTTTCAGGTTATACAATCACTTCCTTTACACAACTGCGTAGACTCAGTACGTTAATGGCCGGTCATAATGTATTGCTCAAGGCCGTCCGGGTATCTACTTATCTCTTTGCCGGAACCATGCAAATGCTACAGGGGCGTGTGGATCTTGCTGCAAAATCCATGAAGGCTGCTTGGACGGTTATGAAACTGAGCCCTGCAGGTGCTCTATCTACGGTTCTTTTTGCAGGGGGCGCCGCTTTTTTATACTTATACAAACGTGCCAACGAGTACGTTGATGTCCAAAAAGCCACTAATCGTCTCCAAAAAGAGGCAGCTAAATCCACCGCTGACCAGCGCAAAGAGTTAGATGCCTTGTGGATGGTAGCGCAAAACGACCGTGTAGCTATGGATAAGCGTAGAGAAGCCATGGAGAAAATCAACAAGATTGCTCCCGATTACTTGGGTGATATCACTTTGGAGACAATCAATACGCAGAAGGCGGCTGATGCCAAGGCCCGATATGTGGAACAGTTACAAAAAGAGGCGATGTTGAAAGGTGCGTCATCTTATATTGAGTCTGAGAGCAAGAGGCTAATCGAATACCAGGTAGAACTGAACAAAGCATTGGCTGGTCAAAAGAAAGCGCGTGAAAGTGCTACGTATGCCCAGACTGGTTTCACCAGTTACGATGCTGCAGTGGAACAGCTAAAATTCGACATTGAGCACACTAAAAAGGCTATCGAAAGCTATATGACCATTTATGAACAGATTAGCAAAGAGTTGGAAGTCTCCACTAAAACAAAAGATGGGATGAATGGAAATTCAGGTGGCAATGGTGGCGACAACGGAGACAAATGTCCGATATGTGGGAACAAGCCTTGCACCTGCGATAAAAACAACACTGCTAAAGACAAATTGGCTCAAGCTGAAGAAGAACGTAAAAAACGCGTGAATAAGGAACTGGAAAGAATAGAAACTAAGCATTTGGCAGAACAGGCTCAATTGAAACAACAGTATTTGTCCAATGATAAAATGACACAAGAGGAATATTTGCAGTTTTTATCAGATTTGGAGATTAAATATTTGAATGAAAAGCTCAAAATTGCTGGCTTGGAACCGGAAAAACAGGAAGAGATAAATAATCTGATTCTTGATAAACAACTCAAGTTAAAAGAAAAAATCCGTGGTATTCTCAGTGCGATAGACCGATATACAGATGATGAGAAACAGAAGCAGCTGAATAAGTTGGATGCACAAGAAAGAAGTGAGCTACTGACGTTAAAGCAGGGGCAAGAACGCAAGCTCATGTCTGAAGAAGAATACCAGCAGGCTTTATTGGACATTCGTAAAAAATATCAGAAAGAACGGGAAAAGCTACAAGGCAAAGAGGATAAAAAAGAGCAGGAATATTATAATGAAAAACTTAAAAACATAATCTCAGATGCATATAAGTCCAAAGAAGGTAACCCGTTGAACTTTAAAGGATATTTTTCTTCATTGTATGAAGAAATGCAAAATGCACAAGAGGAATTGGACCTTAATCCGGAAAACTCCCCACTTACAAAATATCTGGGAGGATTGGAAAATGAAGCTGAACAAAAGTTGAAAGACATTATCAGCTTACTGCAAGAAACATCTACAGAAATAGGTAATGCGCTTGGCAATCTCATGACCGGTAATCAAGAGAGTTTCCGTGAATCTTTGAGAAGTATCCTTCAAACAATGCTTAGTTTCGTAGAGAAGGAAATGATATTGGCCATCGGCAGCGTTACGATAAAAAGTTTTTTTCTCAACCCGATAGGAGCTTTGGCCTCTGTTGGTAAAATACTCGCCATCAAAGCAGCTTTTGCTGCTGCTAAAACTGCTATCGGTAATTTCTACACCGGCGGCTACACCGGCCCGGGTAGTTGGGACCAACCACAGGGTATCGTCCATTCAAATGAGTTTGTCGCCAATCGTTTTGCTGTGGCCAACCCAAGTCTACGGCCGATATTTGATGCCATTGATGTGGCGCAACGCAGTGGAAATGTCGGCAATCTGACTACTGAAGATATAGCTGCTGTGGCAGGTCCCGGAAAGAGTACACGTTCCGTACCGGCCAAGGCACCTGCTGCCAGTGCAACAACGACGACCAATGACCCGGCGATGGTGGCGATGCTGATAGAATGTACCCGTATACTTCGCAAATTAAAGACTCGTTTGGACGAGCCGTTGGTGGCGGAAACTTATGTTACCGGCAAACGGGGTATCAATCAGGCTCAGAAAGAATATCAGAAGTTGAATAACAATAAATCACGTAATAAGCAATGACCGAATTATATATTAACGGACAATTGGCTGTTCTTCCTGAAGGGTTCAACATCACGTTCACCTCCGAGAATCCGTATTTCACCCGTAGCTCCAATTATTCCTTGGACATAGAACTCCCCATGCCTGCCAATCATGCCATATTCAAGCACGTAAACAGACTGGATGTAACGAAGAAAAAAACTATTCTTCCCGCCATGCTTATTGTTGACGCTAAGTGTCTGCTATATGGTAGCGCGGTGCTGCTGGCAGTAGAGGACACATTGGTCAAAGTACAGCTTGTGTCGGGTAATGCGGAATTTAACCTTCTGACAAATGATGATATTTATATCGATGAACTTGATTTGGGAACGGTCAGTTGGCCAAACAATAATCAGAACCGTTTCCAACCACCTGCCAATATGGTAAATTACTATGGGTCGGTGGATAATAGTGAAGCTGTATGGCTGCCGGTATTCTATCAGGAGGCCAAATGGGAGAATCTTCAGAACGATGCAATTTATGAGTTTGGAACGAACAATTTCACTCTCTGCCCTTATTATGGTCGTCGATGTGTACAACCATATCTTCTGACCGTTATAAAAAAAATAGTGGAGTATTTCGGTTATACGTTTGATACCTCTTTCTTTGATAATAATTTCTTACGAAATATTTATGTATGTAGCGCAGTGAGCAGTAACCGTATATCCGCAGCATTGCCACATTGGACCATTTCCCAATTTTTTGATGAATTGGAGAAATTTCTTTGTGCGGTTACAACAGTCAATGAACATACTAAAGTTGTAAAACTTGTAAAGCTGAATACCTATTTTACAGAATCCAGCAAAGAGATTATCCATGCTTCTTCTCTACTGCAAGAATTCATTGTGGATATTGAGGATGAAAAGAAAGAGAAAGATTTGAGTATCGGTAACGTGAGTTACAATCTTCCTTCTCATACAGATGACGGTTATTTGAGACTTGATAAGGATTTATTAAATGCAGCACATAAAATAGAATATACCACCTATTCGAATATGAAATACGCCTATGACAATATGAATAAGGAAGAGAGAAAGAAAGTGATATTTGTCGTAGGTAAGCGTTACTACATCAACTACAATGAAAACAATACAGATACCTTGCGTGAAGTAAATCTATATTCAGATTTGATTCGCAATCCGGAATCTTCAGAGCCGGATACCTCGCTTAATATCGTTCCAGCCAAAATCCTTCAGTTTAATGTTGGTGTGTATGGGTCTGTAGCCGAGTATGATCTGAACCAACCATATACCTCTATGGTATTGAATATTCCGGCAGTGGGATATCAAGTCACTGTGGACAAACAAGAATATTTCAATATTCAGGAAGCAATAAATGGTAATGTTGAGTTGAAAGATAAACAAGAGAAAAACGAGCGTATGGAAGTGGCCATCAATACAGGAGAGTTCAACCGTCAGCGTGTAACTTACAGTGGCCAGACGCATTTATATGATTATGCCTACCCTTTTACAGACTATCGACAGTACACTGAAGCTCAGGAAACAGCTTTCCTTAGATATTCCCTCAGCCTGAATGATGTCTGTACGGACAGTGTAGGTAATCTCATGACCAATCTTAAAATATTTCATTCTAATATTCCTTACACCATTCAATTTACAGCCAATAGTCTGCCGGATGTGAATAAGGTATTTCTCATAGGCAATCAGCAGTACTTATGTGAGAAGATTGAGGCAGAGATAGATGCAGATGGATTGAATAAGGTATTGAAAGGGACTTTTTACAGGATAGAATAAAAATCCCCGCAGTGGCTCGAAACTGCGGGGGTAAAATGTTCAATAAAACGTCTATCAAGCTATGGATAGCGAGCCTAATTTGTTACAAATGTCATGGATGGCATTATTAAAAATCAGCCTGTCCTGTTCACTTAGCGTATAGACACGGCCACGCACTTTATAACCGTAAATGCGCTGTTGCAGCCAAGCCGTACTTTTCCCGAAATAGTTACGAGCTATATAAGAGATTGGTACTATTTCTTTCATCTCTTTTATCCTTTCCTGTAAGGCTATCATACGGTTCAGTTCGTCCGCTTCGGCAGATAGTTCATGATACCCGTTCAGTAAGTAGTCAGCAATAGCCTCTGAATCGGCTTCCGTAGTGTAATGTTCCTGTATGTATAGGAATTTCTGTTGGTATTCCTCTTCTTTGTTAATTGAATCTCCATTCAGAATGGCAGTGAGTTCCTTCAGTTCATCATTGATTGTTTTCATAAGCGGCTTTTTTTGCCCCCTCTTTTTGCTCGAGGGGGCTGTTTTTACTTTTCTAATTCTTTCAGTTTGGTTTCCAGCATTTCTATCAGATGGTCTATTCTTAACTTCTCATCAAGTATGGCATTCATTTTTTTTTCTGGTAACCCTTTACTGTTTTCAAACGTCCATTGCAGCATTTTTTGCTTCAATCTTAGCTCGGTTAGCTTCTGGGCGATTAGCAAAATCTCTTTTTTGTTTTCCATTACTTCCTTGTTTTATTGAACACTACAAAGATACATAGTATTTTTGATATGTGCAACAATAACACATAATAAATTTACTATGTGTTATTGCTTTTTATAAATCTGTACCTCTTCCATTTCCAGGAACTTTTAGTATCTTTGCAGTGCCCAATATAAGCCAAACGTTTCAATTCCTTATGCCGTGCAACCTGTACTCAATCGGGTTCCGGGTGGTTCCGGTGGGCGCGCGGCATAAGGAATTGATTATTTAGATATGAATTCATTGGAAGATTTCATTCATATATGTCAGAACAAACCATTATTCATCCTAAGGATATTAAAGACAAATTTCGGGAAAAAGGTTATAATATGGAACGTATAACGCAAGCTATAACGGAAATAGATTCAGAAGGATTAATTTCTACAGCACGAGGAAAATCTGAATCTATTTGTTTGACCCGCGAAGGCAAGAAAGCTGCAAAAATGGGGTTTGCCAAATATTTGGAAATGAAGGAAAAAGAAAACGAACTGGATAGCAGGATAAAGGAAACGACATTGTGGGGAAACTATATCAATATTGCCAGCGCTGTTTGGGGAGCGGTGGGTTTTATATTAGGAGTCCTAACAAAAGACCGATTAGCAAACTTATGGGAGTGGTTATCTGCAATGTTCTGATTAAACTGCATTTCCGTTGCAAACGAAACAGCTGTTCTTCCATCTCGATGGAGTAATCCTCTAATTCAGAGCATTTATTGGCTGCATATTGTGAAAGCTCTATAATCTTCTGTATATCTTTATCAGTATATTTCATGATAACTTTCTTTTTTGCAAAAATACTATAAATAATTGACGTTGAAGCGGAGAAGTAAAAAATCTCCGCTTTTCTTTTGTTATCTCTGTGTTATTTACCACTTTTGCATAATCCCAAAAAATTATAGTGACTTAGTTATCTTGATACTGAGAAACGAACATGAATCCCTTTTCAAAACGTAATCCGTAAAATCGGATTAAGGTTTCACTAATACCTTTGGGAGCGTTTTGATAAGGGATTCGCCATATCTATATGATGGAAAATCATTCATTCATAGCAGTAGATTTTGAGACGGCTACCCATAATAGATTTGCCTGTCAAGTAGGCATTGTTGTTGTAAAAAATGGTATCATACAAGAACGGATATCACGATTGATTCAACCACCAGGCAATAAATATGATGACATTACAATACGTGTTCATCACATAACTCCGGAAGTTACCGAGCAGGCACCAACCTTTGACAAGGTATGGGAGGAAATAGGCCATTATTTTTCAGAGACTACAATTGTATCACATAATTCTCCATTTGATTCAAGTGTACTGTTTATAAACTTGGAGTACTATGGTATTATGCCTATGGGTATAGAGCCTCCAATGTTTTGGAAAGACACATGCGGTATTTATGACCATATGAGCCTACATAAACTCTGTGAAGCGTTTGGAATGGATACAAACAAACACCATGACGCATTGTTTGATGCTGAATGTTGCGCACAATTCTATCTGAACTATTTGCAAGGTATAAAGCCGGATTTTACTCTTATAACTTCAGAGCCAAAGAAAAACAAATTCCAACGTAAAATGTCACGCCAAATTTGTGGTGATGTCTTAAAGAAAGACTTATCTCATGCCAATCCCAATAATCCTTTCTATGACCGAAAAGTAGTTATTACAGGAGAATTTATCCAAGACAGAAAATGTATTGCCCAATTCTTAAAAGAGATGGGAGCTGATGTGGATACGGCCATAACCAAAAGAACAAACTTTGTTTTGATAGGCATTGATCCAGGTCCCAAAAAGTTGGAAAAGTTAGAGAAACTTATACACGATGGCTTTAATATTCGCAAAATATACCAACATGATATAGATGCAATCTTTGAAGGAAACTGGGAAGGTTATCATGCTGAAAAGGAAGTAAAAAAAGAACTATCCTTGACGTATGACCATTATACAGTGCACCATATAACGTTTGAGAACAAATACAATATTATTGCTTCCAAAGAATTATTCTATGGTAAGGGTTTTAAAGGTAATTTCGATTTATTCAATCAGATTACAGGTAATTTAGGAGCTTCTGGAGACACACAGATCTATCCGGAAACGAACATCTGTGTGTTAAGTGATTCTACAGTTGAAAAATTAAAGGTAGGCGAAAAAGATGAAACCATTACATACATAGAAAATTATTACAATAACAACAAGTCTATTGTGTTTGACTTCTCTTTTATCTCAGAAAGTGACATTTTAAATTTCTGCAAAGATAGATGTGAATGGTGTGGTGATGAAGTAACGTTGGAGTTATATAAAAAGTATATGAAGTCAGTGCCTCAAACGGGGATATAATCTTATCTTATGAATAAGAAAAGCGGAGATAAAAAAATCTCCGCTTTTCTTTTGCCATTCTAAAAACAACCTCTATATTTGCAATGACTTCCATTTGATGTAGGCGACGAGTAGTTCGCCAACCGATTGCCGTTGGCATTTTTTATGGCCATCGGTTATCTATATAGTTCCGACCCCCGTGTGGAGCGTTAATGCGCCCACTGCCTGCATCAGGTGGAAGTCAACGGGAAAGCGGAACTTTCTTTTTTTGAAACATGTTTTCTTATTTTTTGGGTATTGAAAGTCTGCTTTCCCGTCATTTATTAACCATATTGTTTCATTTTAATTGACTTCCAAAATGAAAAAACAACCTCAAAGCGCCCGCGGACGCTATGTATCCGCAGAGAAGGTTCAAGAACTGTTTGCCCGGTTGGGTATCGAATTGTGCGCCGGACGTAAACGTATCCGTGCTGCACGTAGTGACAAATCCATTTCCATCTATGTCAATGGTGGGACAGTCAACATTACTTTTAATGAGAAGGGAGGCAAAGCATGATGTTCTTTGTTTACCATCTGCAGACCTATTCACCGAAGAACCGGGCATGGAAAAAGGTGATTGACCATGTAAAGAAGTACGAGTATATTCTTATCAAGGATAATCTTTCTTTGGATGCACTCAAGCATGAATTATGTGATGTGGTCAACCGCATTAATGCCGAACACCCCAAAACGAAACGTATGCAATACACCGCTGGTCCGATTGACAATAGCCGTACCATACGTATTGAAGCTTATGTAATGAGTGGCGGATATCCGGACACAATATTCATTATCGATATTTGCAAAGTACGTTCCGTTTATCAGTTCAGTGAGAAGACGAATTTGCTGGAACAGAAAGGAGGTGAGGCATGAATGATGAATTCTTTATCACCAAGACTATAGACATAGGCAGTGAAGGAACCAATTCTGTGAAATATCATGTGTATGCACGCAATTGTGATGGTGAGATTAATGAGATAAGCTATGAAGAACTGGTGCGATTTAACAAGTTCCTTACTAATTATTTAAAAAAAGAGGAGGATAGCCATGAATAGTCGTAGGAAAATAGGCTTTCGAGCATACAATGATGATGTTCGGGATTCCGAAGAAGACGAACAGAAGAAAAAACAAGCCGAACGGCAAAAAGCTATAGCCGATTTTATCGGCCATAACTATTCGCCTATTGGTACTGCTTCTCAAAAATGCTACAAGACTTCTGCGGAATTGGTGTATGACATTTCCAATATTGTAGATGTCCTCCCCAAAGAATTGGCTAAACAGCTCGGTGATGCCGGATACCATGTAGAATATCTGGCCGGACAGCCGTACTGGGTATTGTATGAGAAGCCATAAAAACATTAACCGGATATTTTTTTTATTTTTGAAGTCCTTGCTCGTGAGAGTAGGGGCTTTTTTTAAAATATTCCATCGTAATTCTTTATCAGGCTATTTGCTTCCTGAATGTCGTGCGGTGTATATATATCCGTCATGAGGATGCTGCTATGTCGTGCCTGGTCACGTACGCTCAATACGTCATAATGCCGAAGCATGTTGGTGATTCCGGTATCCTTCAATGAATAGAACTTATACTTTACCGATAATTTTAAATCTTTCCGTACATGCCGTGACCACCAGTCGCGGAACATCTTTTCGGATCGTTCCGTTTTTCCCGGCTTTAATCCATCTGAAAACAGGTAGTAGTCTCCTGGGTAGTCGAATATTTTTAGGTCGAGCATGAGGTGGATGACTTTTGTCGGTAATGTGATGGTACCGTCTTTCCGGTTTTTGGATATGGTGTCCTCGACGAAGATGGTTTGTCTGACCAGACTGATGTTTTTCAATTTGAGACGTGTCATCTCTGCCGGACGTATGAAACAGTAATATAGAATATAGCTTGCCAACAGCATATATGGGTTCTTTTCGAGCAGATAGCCATGTATCTTTTGCAGTTTGTCTTCCTCGATGACACACCGTATTTTCTTCTTTCCACGTCGTCCAAGGCTGCTGATGCCTTCAGTCGGGTTTTTAGTGATATAGTTGTGATTCAAACAGAAGGTGGAGAAGGATTTTAAAAATCCCAAGTAGTTGTCACGGGTAAAAGCCGTGTTGTCCCTTGTAATGTAAACTTCATCCAATAATAGAACACAAAAATCCTTGTCGAACTGGTAGATATAGGTGATGGGTATTTTCTTCTCCTCATTGAACGTTTCCATATTCCGGAGATAAGAGGAATAGGACTTGATTGTTTCCTGACGATAGCGTCCATCGCGTAGCATCTTTGCAAGAAATGTGCGGTACAGGTCTATGACTTCGCTGAAGAGCATATATGCGGAACTGGATTCCTGCTCTATCCAAGGATTCCAACCGACAGCCAGCTTTTCTGATATACGGTTCATGAAGTCTTTGGCATACTTCCGCCTCTCTTTGATTGAATCAATATAGTTAAGTTTGAATTTCTTGCGCTTCATGACTCCAGTGGTCGGACAGAAAGCATAGAAGTCAATGTACCAGTCTTTACCGGTGTGCAGTACTGGAGGTGTGTAACTTTTGATTTGCTGACAATTAGGCATTTTTTTTATTTGTTTTCGCCCGGAAGCAAAAACAAATACGTTAATATTTCTCGTCCCGATTTCGTCCCGGCTGTCTGCCTTAAAAACGAAATAAGTCACTGTAAAACAGTGACTTATTCTATAAATAGTCGGAATGAGGCGACTCGAACGCCCGACCCCTACGTCCCGAACGTAGTGCGCTACCAACTGCGCTACATTCCGCTACCTTTTCGGAAAGTGGTGTCACCAGGAATCGAACCGGGGACACAAGGATTTTCAGTCCTTTGCTCTACCAACTGAGCTATGACACCATTTTCGTTTGCGGGTGCAAAGATAAGGAGATTTTTTTATACTGCAAGGCTTTTTGAGGAAAATATTAGAAAAATCCCTTTTGTAACCATTCTAATCTATATTGGCATTAATGCTGTGCCAATCCTTAATCGGTGGCAATACTCCCATTCCGATAACTTCATCACGCAGTTTGCAAAGGTGTACGTAGCTTTCTTTCAACTTTGCCTCTTCTTCGGGAGTCCCTTTCAGTTCTTTGTAGTGCACCCCCTCTTTATTGATTTCAGTTTCCATAGCCATCATGATGTGGTCGAAACCATGACTGTGCACATATGTACCTA
The DNA here is from genome assembly GCF_003472565.1 of Bacteroides sp. AM10-21B. Lineage (NCBI taxonomy): Bacteria > Pseudomonadati > Bacteroidota > Bacteroidia > Bacteroidales > Bacteroidaceae > Bacteroides > Bacteroides sp. AM10-21B. The sequence continues at coordinate 13,043 of NZ_QRME01000012.1, forward strand.
CCGGCCAGCGGAAAGGCTTTCCGCCCATAGCGGCGGCAATCATTTCAATAGAGATATAGGCCGGGCTTTGGAAAGAAGATCGTCCGCGCAGGGCGATGATGTTGGCGCCGCCTTTGGTAACCTTGGATTGTATCTCTATCCATTGTTCTTTTGTCAGGGCAGGAGTTCCGATAATGTCCAACAACGGTTTGCCGTCTACTTTAGCGGTAGAGGCATATACAGCCATTTGCTCGCCATGTCCGCCATAGGTGCGGCAGTTCTCTATCTTGTCGGGAGCTATTCCAAAATGTTTGGAAAGTTCGCTACGCAGGCGGGTGCTGTCAAGAGCGGCTAATGTTGTGACTTGCGATGGTTTTAACCCTGAATACAGCAATGTAATCAAGCCGGTGATGTCCGCCGGGTTAAAGATAACCACCACATGCTTTACATCCGGGCAGTAGGCTTTCACATTTTTACCGAATTCTTCGGCGATGGCAGCATTGCCTTTCAGTAAATCTTCGCGGGTCATGCCGGCTTTGCGGGCTGCTCCGCCGGAAGATACTACGTATTTGGCATCGGTCAGTGCTTCTTTGATGTCGGATGTGAACGTAAGGTTCAAGCCCTCGAATCCGCAATGAAACATCTCTTCGGCTACACCTTCCAGACCGGGAGCATAGGGATCGTATAAACAGATGTTCGGGGTGAGGTGCATCATGATTGCAGTCTGTGCCATGTTGGAGCCAATCATGCCGGCTGCACCTACAATGGTCAATTTTTCATTTGTAAGAAATTCCATAATTATATTGTTTAGAGGTTAATAACAATCACTTTTTTCGATTGTTGTATTGCAAAGATAACCGTTTCCCGGCAGAGTTGTTCATATAAAAAAGTTATCTTTTAGAGTGAAAAGTTATTCCTTATCTTTATCTTTGCACTGAATGCAGCTGAATGCAAAGGTTGGCTCTTTACCTCCTTTTGCTTTTTGTTTGTTACAAACGTCACGAAATATAATTTATATGAGTATAGAGTTAGGAAAGTTCAATACCTTGAAGGTAGTAAAAGAGGTTGATTTCGGTATGTATCTGGATGGTGGTGAAGAAGGAGAAATCTTGCTCCCATTGCGTTACGTGCCAGAAGACTGTAGACCGGGAGACGAACTGACTGTGTTTATCTATTTGGATAATGAAGAACGGTTGGTTGCTACCACATTGACGCCGTTGGTGCAGGTCGGACAGTTCGCTTGTTTGGAGGTGGCATGGATAAATCAATACGGCGCTTTCCTTAACTGGGGATTAATGAAGGACTTATTTGTTCCTTTCCGGGAGCAGAAAATGAAAATGCAGGTTGGAAAGCGGTATGTAATTCATGCATATCTGGATGATGAGAGTTACCGTATTGTCGCTTCTGCAAAAGTAGACCGTTATCTTTCAAAAGAGAAAGCGCCTTATGAGCCCGGACAGGAAGTAAGCGTGCTTATCTGGCAGAAAACGGATTTAGGCTTCAAAGCCATCATTGAGAACCGGTATAGCGGCTTGCTGTATGAAAGTGAGATATTCCAGCCTTTACATACAGGCATGACATTGAAAGCTTATGTAAAGCAAGTTCGTGAGGATGGCAAAATAGACTTGATACTGCAAAAACCGGGTCTGGGCAAAGTGGAAGACTTTGCTGCTACCTTGCTGAACTACATTCGCGAACAGGGAGGACGAATTGCATTACATGACAAGAGTCCTGCTGAAGAGATTTATGATACATTTGGTGTCAGCAAGAAAACATTTAAAAAGGCGGTTGGCGATTTATATAAGAAGCATCTGATAGTGTTGCAGGAGAACAGTATCGAGCTGGAAAATTCCTCTAACCCCTAATCATAATAGGGTTTTCCCTATAGCATATTAGAGAGAAACAAAAGAATAGGGGAAAATCTTCCCCTATTTTTGTTTTACTGAAAGGTCGATAGAATAAAACTTATAAAAAGCGTCACCATGAAACGAATATTATTTATATTATTTGCCGCAGTTATGAGCACGACAGTTTGCCATGCGGCTATGAGCAACAGTAAAGTGCGTAAAGAAACACGTTTCCTTACGGATAAGATGGCTTATGAACTGAATCTGAATACAGAACAGTATAACGATGTGTATGAAATCAATTATGACTTTATCTCAGGTGTACGTTATCTGATGGATGATGTATTGAGGGGTGAAGAATGGGCGCTGAATCGCTATTATGATTATCTGGATGTACGTAATGACGATTTGCGTTGGGTGCTGAGCAGCAGGCAGTATTCCCGCTTCATGCAGGCAGCTTACTTCTTCCGTCCAATCTATGTGAGCGGCGGACGATGGTCTTTCCGGATTTATGTTACTTATACTAATCCGAATCATTTCTATTATCCGCGGCCTTACCATTACCGCACTTACTGCGGAGGGCATTACCGTACCCATTACCATAATGTAAGTTACTATCGGGGACGGCATAACCATCCCACTTATAATGGTCCTTTTCGTATTCGTGATAATAAATCGTACCATACGAGCCGGCGTTCTGATTTTGGTTCTATTAATCGCCGTCCGGCTGTTGGCGGATCGACGCATCGCTCTGATGGTAAATCGGTAAATACTCCGAGGCGTGAGAAGGGCATCAAGAAAGAAAGTGTGAGACGCAGTTCTTCTTCCTCTGCACGTACAACACGTTCCTCTTCCCGTTCGTCAGAAAAAAGTAATGGAACGTCAAGACGGAATTAAACTCTTGTCTATGTGTGTTTAACTGAAAAAAGCCCCTTTCTCTCTATATGAACAGAGGAAAAGGGGCTTGTAAACACACAACAACTAAAATTATATTTATTCGATAGGCTCTCCCTTGTAGAAATCCAGTATCTTGGTACGGAAGAGATATTCGTACTTGGCTTGCAGTTCGTCAGATTGCGCCTGCATCAAGTTCTGCTTCGCTTCATTATATTCTACGGCATTCGCTTTTCCGTTTTCATACTTTTCACTCATCAGCCTGAAAGAGGCTTCGCTGGCTGATGCTGCCGTACTGCTGCTTGTATATTTGCTCTCGGATGCGGCTGCATTGTACCATGCCTGTTGAATCTCTTTATAGAGGTTCTTCTTGGCGTTATCCAACTGCAAAGAATAATTCTCGCGCTGCAGACGGGCCGTACGCACCCGGTTGCGTGTAGCCAGTCTGTTGAAGATAGGTATACTCAGGTTGAAGCCGATATATTTATTGAAGTTATCATTCATCTGCTGACTGAAGGTGCGGTTGATTGTTGAATAGTAGTTCGTACCGAGACTTCCGCTGAAACTCAGTTGCGGATAGTAGCTGCTTTGGGCAATACGGATGCTGTGCTTACTTCCTTCCAGACGGTACTGTGCTGCTTGTATGGAAGCCTTGCCGGTTAATGCCGCTTGGAAGACTTCATCCGGAGGAGTTAGCGGGGCGAGTTCTATCTTTACGGCGGGGTTTTCCAGAAGGAAGCCTTCGGGAGTCTCCAGTTCGATAAGCTGGCTGAGGTCGAGCAACGCCAATTGGTAGTTATTGTTTGCCTGCACCGCATTCATTTCATCCTGTGCAACGCGTGCTTTGGCTTCGGCAACCTCTGCGGGAGAGGCTTTGCCTACTTCCGCCAGTCGTTCTATACGTTTGTATTGTTCTTTGCTTAGCTCTACTTGACCTAAAGCCACCCGATGCAATTCCTCATTGAACAATACCTGCAAGTAGGCTGAGGCTATGTTGATGGAAATATCCTCTTTAGCTTTCTCCAAATCGGCGAGGGCAGCCTTGAGGTTTAATTTGGCCAGGGCGTATTGGTTGGGTAGTTCAAGTCCGGTAAATAACGGAATTGAGGTGGAAACGGACATGTTTGTCCCGTGGCTGCCTGTATTGACATATACGGTAGAATAATCACCGGTATTCTCGTCTTTTACAGCAGTCTGCGACCGTCCCCAGTTCCAGTTCTGTCCTGCATTGGCATTGAGGTTCGGGAGTCTTGCCCATTTGGCGGTGTTTACCTCGATACTACTTTGTTCGGCTACGTTGGCTGTCCGTCGGATGTCGATGTTGTGCTCAATAGCGTAGTCTATACATTGGCGTAACGACCAACGCTCTTGTGCCTGAACTTGCATACAACCCAGAATGGCCAGCCATATGAATATATTTTTCTTCATGGTGTTTCCGTTTTGTCTGATACTAATGGTTATTTATCTTTTTTCTCGGCACCGCGCACCTTGTCTTGGGCAGTCAGGCCGCTTTTGACGGCAATCTTAAGACCGTCGCTCATACCGACCTCTATTTGTTGGCGTTTGAACTTTTGCCGGGGCACGCTGTCGGTCAGTACGTAGACAAAGGTACTGTCTCCGCTGAATTCAACCGTACTCTCAGGCAGAGCGAGCGTCTTTTGGGCACGTTCCAGTACAATCTCCGCATTGGCAGAATATCCTGAACGGATTTGTACGCTGTCCGGCGCTTGGATTGCAGCTTTTATTTCAAACTGATTGGCTCCGTTTTCTTCCACGCCTTTCGGAGAAATGTATTCCAGTATGGCATTGAACGACAGGTTTTGCAGGGCGCCGATAGTCAGTTTTACCGGCATTCCTTCGTGTACACGTCCAACTTCGGTTTCATCCAAGTTGCCCCGGAAGATGAGGTCGTTCATGTTGGCAACGGTGGCGATTGTAGTGCCGTCATTGAAGGTGTTGCTCATGATGACAGAGTTACCGACTTTGATAGGTACATCCAGAATCAATCCGGTGATAGTGGAGCGAATAAGTGTGCTGCTGAATGAGGCGCTGTTTTTGGTAATACCTTCTTTTACGATTTCCAAGTTATCTTTGGCTGTTTGCAACTCTTCGCGCGCTTGTTGTACGTTCACCTCACCTTTTTCATACTCTTCGTCGCTGATAAGCTTATCTTTAAATAGTTTCTCGACGCGTGCGAAGTCCGTTTCGGCCTGTCGGGCATTGATTTCTGCCAGACGAACACGGCTTTCGGCGGAATTCAGCGTACCCAATTCGGGAATAACCTTTACTTTGGCAATCACTTCGCCTTGTTTGATACTCTGTCCGGCTTCCTTATACACTTCGGAAATGATACCGGATATTTGCGGTTTGATGAGTACTTCATCTCTTGGCTCAACTTTACCGGTAGCTACGGTAGTCTTTTCCAAATCGGCTATTTCCGGAACAATCGTTTCATACACCTTTACCTTAGGTTGGGACTTTTGATACAAAAATACAAATGTCCAGATAAATATGGCAGCTACCACTGCCAATGATGCAATTTTCAGATACTTCTTTGTTTTCATCTTATTTATTGTATTATTATTTTATTGCTTTGTCCTATCACTTTATCACCTTTTTCTCATTCATCCCTAATTGCCTCAATCGGCTTGATAGCCATTGCGCGATAGGCCGGGGCAAGCCCTGCCAATACACCTAATGCAATGAGAAGGGCGCAGGTGCCGATAGCCAATCCGAAGGATACCTGATAGTGGGTTCTTATGGCTCCCGGATCATTTGTGGCGCTTTCCAAAATTTGCAGTATCAGTACGGCAAAGGAGATGCCTGCCATACCGGCTACGGTTGTCAGTACCATACTTTCCGAGAGGATTTGTTGCAGGATGTCTTTAGGACGGGCGCCGATGGCACGCCGTATTCCTATTTCCGTGGTGCGCTCTTTTACCGTAACCATCATGATGTTTGATACACCGATGGCGCCGGCAAACAGGGTTCCCAAGCCTACCATCCAGATAAGGATGCGTGTGCCGGTCATTAAGGTGTCCATCATAGAGAACATAGCCTCTGCATTAAGGAACATGATGGCCTGTTTGTCGTCCGGTGCGATGTAGTGGGCGGCTTTGACGAGGCGTTCTACTTCGGGTTCTACGTCCTTTACCTTCACTCCCGGCTTCATGATAAAGCACACTACATCTATTCTTTGTCCCAAATTGTACGTTTGCTGCATGGTTGTAAAAGGCAGGGTGACGGCTTCCGATGCCTGTCCCTGTATGTTTACATTACCCTCGGAGGAACACATTCCGATAATGCGGTAATAGATGCCGTTTACTCTGATATATTTTCCGCAGGGGTCTTCACCGGGCTTGAAAAGGCTTTCGTACACACGCTTTCCTATGACGCATACTTTTCGGGCTTCGCGTATGTCTACATCATTGATAAAGCGCCCGTAGGTCATTTCCTGATGTTCCACCTGTTCGTATTCGGGATACAGACCTTTGACGCTGCATTCGTATTTGTTTTCCCCGTAAACGGCTGTTTGTCCCCAAAGGGCAAACGAGGGGGTTGCTATTTTTATTCCGTCGATGTTGCGTACTCTGTCCACATCCTCCATTTCCAGATTCCACCAACGGCCTTTGCGGAAACCTTTGTAGGCTTCACTTGTCTTTTGCGCAGCGATGAATCCTGAGTTCGTGGCAAAGCCCTCGAACTGTGATTTCATTTCCTCCTGCATACCTTGTCCGCCGCCAATGAGTGCTACCAGCATAAAGATTCCCCAGAATACGCCGAATGCCGTCAGCAGGCTGCGGGTCTTGTTTCTTGTTATCGTGACGAGAATTTCCTCGCATGTATCTATGTCTATTCTCATAATCGTTTAATCTGCTCTAAGTGCTTCAATAGGACTGATGCTTACTGCCTTTTTTGCCGGGAAAAAGCCTGCAAGTGTGCCTGCGACAATCAAAGTCAGCGTGGCTTGTATAGCGATGCCGATGTCTACTGTGGGGTCGGAGAACATTCTGGCTTGGAACATACCCGCGTCCGCAGTCTGGTTGCCGAAGGCGGAATTCATCCACTCTGTCACTCCGATGCCTGCCACCATGCCGATGTAGCCGAAGAAGGTGGTAATCGTAACACTTTCCACGATAATCAGCCAAAGGATGGAGAGAGGTTTTGCTCCCAGCGCCTTACGTATGCCAAACTCGCGCGTGCGTTCCTTGACGGTAATCAGCATGATGTTCGATACGCCCACGATGCCGCTTAAGAGCGTAAAGATACCTATCACCCAAATGGCGGTACGAAGTAGTCCGGCAACGTTCTGCGTCTGTATGTATTGCGTGAAGCGGTTCCATATCCAGATTGCGCTTTCGTCTTCAGGGTCGAAACGGTGATTGGAAGCGATGACTTTGCGGTATTCTTTTTCAAAGGCTTCGTTGGCTTCTTCACTTGTCAGGTTTTTGGTGGTGAAGATGATATTGTTAAGCTTGTCACCTTTGTTATAAATGGTTTGCAGGGTGGAGAAGGGGACAAAGGCTACGCTGCTTTGGTCGCCCTGGTCTTCGTACAATCCCGCCACCCGGTAAGCCACACCGCCGACGTTGACAAACTTGCCTATCGGTTCGGTATGTGACTTCTTGAAAAGAATCTCTGCCGATTTCTTGTGGAGGATAATGACTTTCCGCCGTTCTTTTATATCGTTTTGGTTGATGAAACGTCCGGTTGCTGTTTTTATGGCTTCGGATTGTACGTAGTTAGGATGTACGCCCATTAGTGAGATGTTGATGTATTCTTGCCCGAAGCTGATATTTACATCACCTTGCCGGAGGGTGGCGCCGGCTGTGATAATGTTATCCGGGAAGTACTTCTCGGTCGCGGTGAGGTCTTTGTTGTCCATTTGGATACGCCGTCCCTCTTTCAGCCCTTCGTATGACTTGGTGGTCCAGCCGCCACCCAGCCTGATGGAGTTCAGCGCACGTTCGGAAGCATTCTGTTCGAAAGCGTGGATAATGCCATTACCCGCTCCCAGCAGTACGATAAGCATGAAGATGCCCCATGCTACCGCAAATCCGGTGAGAAATGTGCGCAATTTGTTACGTTTGATTGTACCGTATATTTCTTGCCAAAGGTCTATCATGTGATTGGAAGGTTATAAAGTAGTTCTATTTCATAAATCCGTTTTTCCCGAATGGTGACGCGTCATGATTCAGATTTTCTTCGATACTGCCTATTACGCCGTCTTTAATGTGGATAATCTTATCCGTCTGGTTGGCGACACCGCTTTCGTGGGTTACGACGACAATGGTCATTCCCGTTTGATGCAAATCTTTTAGAATCTGCATGACCTCCACGGATGTTTTGCTGTCGAGAGCGCCGGTCGGTTCGTCTGCAAGAATTATCTGGGGTTGGGTAATCAGTGCGCGGGCAATGGCGACACGTTGTTTCTGCCCGCCGGACATCTCGTTGGGCATATGGTGTGCCCAGTCTTTCAGTCCCAACCTGTCCAGATACTCCAATGCCATGGCGTTGCGTTTCCGGCGACCTACTCCTTGATAGAAGAGCGGGAGAGCTACATTCTCTACCGCATCTTTGAAAGAAATCAGATTGAATGACTGAAAGATAAAGCCTATCATGCGGTTTCGGAACTCGGCGGCTTTGGTTTCACTGAGGTTTTTGATAAGTGTGCCGTTCAGGTAATATTCTCCGGTGTCGTAGTTGTCCAGAATACCTAATATATTAAGCAGCGTGGATTTCCCGGAGCCTGAGGCTCCCATAATAGAGACAAATTCTCCTTTCTTGATGTCGAGATTGATACCTTTGAGGACGTGTAGCGGTGCTCCGTTATTGTAGGTTTTGTTAATGTCTTTTAGTTGTATCACGGTATTTCCTGTTTATTGCTTTTTCTTACTTAATTTTGCTTATTAGACGCAGTAACGTCACGAAAAGTTGCAAATGAAGCGAAGTTTTTTAAAAAAAGATTTTGCAGTGTCGTTTTTCTTTGTGTAATTTGTAACCATTAATGTTATAACTAACCCTTTAAACAAAAAGTAAATATCATGAATTCAAACATGGAGAAGCCCTATGTAGTAGGGATTGACATAGGCGGAACGAATACCGTCTTTGGTATCGTAGACGCACGTGGTACTATCATTGCAAGCAGTTCCATCAAGACGGGAGCTTATGAACAGGCAGATGATTATGTGAACGAAGTATGCAAGAATCTTCTTCCTTTGATAATTGCCAATGGCGGTGTCGATAAAATAAAAGGTATCGGTATCGGCGCTCCTAACGGCAACTATTACAGCGGTACGATAGAATTTGCTCCAAATCTTCCGTGGAAGGGAGTAATTCCTTTGGCAGCCATGTTTGAAGAACGTTTGGGCATTCCTACTGCACTGACCAATGACGCCAATGCTGCCGCTATCGGTGAAATGACTTACGGAGCTGCACGCGGTATGAAAGATTTTATCATGATTACTCTGGGCACGGGTGTAGGTAGCGGTATTGTTATCAACGGACAAATGGTATACGGGCACGACGGTTTCGCCGGAGAGTTAGGTCATACCATTATACGTCGCGAGAACGGCCGTATTTGCGGATGTGGCCGTCACGGATGTTTGGAAACTTACTGCTCGGCTACGGGCGTGGCACGCACCGCACGCGAGTTCCTCACCGCACGTACTGAACCGAGTCTGCTGCGCTCCATCCCTGCTGAGAATATTACGTCTAAAGATGTATACGATGCAGCCGTACAAGGCGACAAGCTGGCACAGGATATTTTTGACTTTACCGGTACTATCTTGGGTGAGGCTATTGCCGACTTTATCGCTTTCTCCAGCCCGGAAGCTATTATTCTGTTCGGTGGATTGGCTAAATCCGGCGATTACATCTTCAAGCCTATCCAGAAAGCCATCGACAGCAATGTGTTGGCTATTTATAAGGGTAAGGCCAAACTCATGATGTCCGAACTGAAAGATGCTGATGCTGCTGTGCTGGGAGCCAGTGCTTTGGGTTGGGAGTTGAGAGACGTTAAGTAAGAGAAACTGATTATTGATAAGGTATAGAAGGATGCGTTTCATTATGAAGCGCATCTTTTTTGTTTGTATCAAACAGAATTATCAAGCGCATCAAATAGAATTATCAAGCGCGTCAAACAATTTTTTCAAGTGTATCAAACGGATTCATCATCGTGAGAAGAACAGATTATCTGTTTCAATAAAATACATGGTCTGTTTCATTAAAACACATAGTCTGTTTCATTAAAACACATAGTCTGTTTTATCGATACACATTATCCGTTCTATCATTAGCTTTGCTCAAAACCTCTTTCATCTTGCTCGTATGCCTCCTGCGGTGTAAGTAAAAAAGGGAAACCGATGGATTCGGCTTCCCTTTTTTATTTAGAAATAAGAGTTTGGAATTAACCGTTAACTCTTTTTTCTTTAATTCTTGCTTTCTTACCGGTAAGAGCACGCAGATAGTACAATTTAGCGCGACGAACTTTACCCACTTTGTTCACTTCGATGCTGTCGATAGCCGGTGATTCAATCGGGAAAATACGTTCTACACCTACGGTACCAGACATTTTACGTACAGTAAAACGCTTCTTGTCTCCATGTCCTGCAATCTTGATAACAACGCCACGGTACAACTGTACACGTTCTTTGTTACCTTCGACGATACGATATGCTACTGTAACAGTGTCACCTGCCTTGAAGCTCGGGTGTTGTTTGCCGGTAGCAAATGCTTCTTCTGCAATTTTAATTAAATCCATTGTTCTTATTATTAAATTGTTTGATCGTTACAACGCAACATACCAGGCTTCTCACTCAGTGTCCTGACAGCGATTGCGCGAAAGCGGTGCAAAGGTAGAGTTTTTCTTTTGATTGACAAAGGGATGTGAGTTTTTCTTTCTATATTTGTAGCAATTTAAAACGAACAAATATGAAGAAAGGTTATTTGAAATTCGTTTCCGGACTGGCATTGGCAGTGATGTTTTCGTTTACATCTTGTCATTCGGCTTATGAAGTGACGAAAGTGGAGGGACGTATGCATCCGATGGATTCTACGTATGATGTGAATTCTGATGCGGAAGCCGTGGCATTGCTCGCTCCCTATAAAGCGAAGATAGACAGCATGATGTACCGGGTGGTAGGCACAGCCGAGATGTCTATGGACAGAGGCGCTCCCGAAAGTCCCCTCTCCAATCTGGTGGCCGATGTGCTGCGCGGGGCGGCTGTGCAGGTACTTGGAAAATCTGCCGACATGGGGCTCGTAAATATGGGCGGTCTGCGTAATATGCTTACGGAAGGTCCGATTACTTGCGGTAATATCTACGAAATATTGCCGTTTGAGAATTCACTTTGTGTGCTGACTTTGAAAGGCGCTCATCTGAATCGTCTGTTCGAGAATATAGCGGCCCGCGGGGGCGAAGGAGTCAGCGGCGTGCAGTTGCAGATTACTAAAGACGGAAAGCTGCTGCGGGCCACCGTGGCCGGTAAGCCGGTTGTTGATGACAAACTGTACACCGTTGCCACTATCGATTATCTGGCCGACGGCAACAACGGTATGACTGCCTTGATTCAGGCGGAGAAGAGAGAGTGTCCTTCGGGTGCCACTTTGCGTGGGCTGTTTATGGACTATGTGGAACGACAGACCGCGGCGGGTAAGAAGATTACTTCGCGCATGGAAGGAAGAGTTGCTGTGGAAGATTAAGAACCGAAAACTAAAAAAAGGAAATCTGATGAAACGTATATCTATATTTTGCTTGCTGGTATTTTACATATTGTTGACGGCATCGGCACAACAGGGCAAACAATTGGCCATTTTGCACACAAGTGATACTCATAGCCGTATCGAACCGATTGATCCGCATGCTGCCGACCCGTATGCCGATATGGGCGGTGTGGTGCGCCGCACCACTTTCTTGAAAGAATTTCGTACAAAGAATCCGGATGCCCTGCTCTTCGATTGCGGTGATATTTCACAGGGTACACCGTACTATAATCTTTTCCGGGGTGAGGTGGAAATCAAGATGATGAACCTCATGGGCTATGATGCCATGACTATCGGTAATCATGAATTTGATTTCGGACTGGAGAATATGGCGCGTTTGTTCCGTATGGCAGACTTTCCGGTGGTATGTGCCAATTATAACGTTGCCGGAACTGTTCTTGAGGGACTGGTGAAACCTTATGTTGTATTGAATCGCAGTGGCGTGAACATCGGAGTGTTTGGGCTGAGTCCTCAAATGGAGGGGCTGGTGCAGGCCGATAAGTGCGAGGGCATCGTGTACAAGGACCCGATTGCTGTGGCGCAGGAAGTTACGGACTTGCTGCGAACCAAGGAGGGATGCGATGTAGTAATCTGCCTTTCTCATCTTGGATTCCGAATTAAGAATGAAGTCTGCGATGAAAAGCTGGCGGCGGAAACCAAAGGCATCGACGTAATTCTGGGTGGGCACTCTCACACTTTCATGGAGAAACCGGCGTTTTACTTGAATGCCGAGGGGAAGAATGTTTCGGTATTGCACACCGGAAAGAGTGGAATTTTTGTAGGAGAACTGGATTTGACATTGACTAAAGAGTGATAAATGAAAAGGCTGTTACTGTTTGTTCTTATTATAATGGGATGTTGCGGGCGTTTCGCTTCGGATGCAAAATTACGTCCGGCGACACCGGCTGTCGTGCTCCCCGTAGAACCTTTGCTGGTAAAACCGGTGCAGGATGATGTGCGATGCAGGCAGTGGGTAGATTCGGTACTGGACAAGTTAAGTCTGAAAGAACGTGTAGGACAGCTTTTTATTTATACAATCGCTCCTTATCAGGATAAGCGTAACAAGGAGTTGCTGCGCAAGGTTGTTGAAGACTATAAAGTCGGCGGTCTGTTGTTTTCGGGCGGCCTGATGCAGAACCAAGTCATGCTGACGAATGAAGCGCAGCGTATGGCGGATGTTCCTTTGCTGATTACCTTTGACGGAGAGTGGGGACTTTCCATGCGCTTGAAGGGTACTCCCGTCTTTCCCAAGAATATGGTGCTGGGCTGTATCCGAAATGACAGTTTGCTCTACGAATATGGTCGTGAAATGGCAAGGCAGTGCCGTGAACTTGGTGTGCAGGTGAATTTCGCTCCGGTGGCGGATGTTAATATCAATCCGGAGAATCCGGTTATCAATACTCGCTCGTTCGGTGAAAATCCGGTAAATGTGGCTGATAAGGTTATCGCTTATGCCAAAGGGCTGGAAGACGGAGGGGTACTTTCTGTATCCAAGCACTTTCCCGGTCATGGAGATACGGATGTAGATTCACATAATGCACTCCCAACACTGCCTTTCACACGCGAACGCTTGGACAGTGTGGAACTCTATCCTTTTAAGAAAGCCATCCAAGAGGGGCTGGGCGGTATTATGGTAGGGCATCTGGAGGTTCCTGCCTTTGAGGAGACAAGCGGAGTGCCTTCCTCTCTTTCCCGTAGTGTGGTATATGATTTGCTGACGCGTGAGTTGAAATTCCGCGGACTTATATTTACGGATGCCTTGGCCATGAAAGGGGTATCGAATAATGCGTCGCTGTGTCTGAAAGCACTGAAGGCGGGCAATGACTTGCTGCTCGTTCCCCGCCGTATCAAAGAAGAAGTAGATGCTGTGCTGGCTGCCGTAAAAAGTGGAGAGCTGACGGAACAGGCAGTGGAGGAAAAGTGCCGTAAGGTATTGACGTGTAAATATGCTTTGGGTCTGAATAAGAAGCCGGTGGTTCGTCTTTCGGGTTTGGGAACACGGATTAATACTCCTTATACGCGCGATTTGATTCATCGTTTGAATATGGCGGCCATCACTGTATTGGGCAATGCAACGGAGGTATTACCGCTGGATCCGGCTATCGGGGATGTTGCTGTGCTCAATGTCGGCGCAGCTACGGAGATACAGCCTTTTATCAAACAGCTTTCCATGTATACGCATCCGGTGGAGTTTCAGTTGGGAAAAGATTTGCCGGAAGCGGGACGCAAGGCTTTGAGAGAGAAGCTGTCGAAATATAAACGTATTTTGGTGTGTGTCACCGAACATCGTCTGGCAGCTTATCAGTCTTTCTTTGCTGAGTTTGCTCCGGAAGTTCCGGTGGTGTATGTGTTCTTTATTCCCGGTAAACAGCTGTTGCAGATACATCGGGGCATATCGGTTGCCGAAGCTGTGGTATTGGCGCATTCTTCGGGTGATGATGTACAGCGGCAGGCAGCCAAGATACTTTATGCGGATGCTGTGGCGGACGGCAGGTTATCGGCAAGCATAGGCGGTTTGTTTGCTGCGGGAGAAGGATTGGACTTGAGTCCGCAAACCGAACCTCATTTTGTTCCCGAAGAACATGGTATGGATTCCCGCTTGTTGGCGCAGATAGATACGATTGCGCGGGAAGGCATACGTGAAGGTGCCTATCCGGGATGTCAGGTGGTGATTCTGAAGGACGGAAAGGAGATGTATAATAAGGCTTTTGGTACTTATACGTGGAGTACTGCCAAGGATAAGGAGGCTACTCCGGTGACACCGGTGTCTGTATATGATATGGCGTCTTTAACGAAAACGACGGCTACTTTGCTGGCTGTGATGAAACTCTACGACAAGGGACGCTTGAATCTGACTGACCGTGTGTCCGACTATCTTCCATATCTGCAAGATACGGATAAACGTGACATAACTGTCAGGGAATTGTTATTCCATCAGTCCGGTTTGCCGTCTACTCTGTTGTTCTATCAAGATGCTATTGATAAAGACAGTTATGATGGCACGTTGTTTAAGGCACGCCCGGACAAGCTGCATCCTACCCGCATCGGGCGACAGACATGGGCCAATCCCAAATTCCGTTTCCGTCCGGGGCTGACTTCTAAAGCACGTACGGATGAATGTACTCTACAGGTATGTGACAGCCTTTGGCTGAACAAGTCTTTCAAAAAGGAATATCTCCAAAAAATAGCCGATACTCCTTTGAAGGATAAACGGTATCGTTATAGTTGTGTGGGCTTTATCCTGTTGCAGCAACTGGTTGAGGCGCGTGCAGGAATGCCTATGGATGAATATCTTGCTCAGGAATTTTATGCTCCTATGGGTTTGCGGCGTACCGGGTATCTGCCGTTGCGCTTCTTGCCTAAAGAAGGAATTGTTCCTTCTTCCGTCGACCCTTTCTTGCGGAAAACGATTTTGCAGGGATTTGTGCATGATGAGTCGGCTGCTTTCCAAGGCGGCGTTTCCGGCAATGCCGGATTATTCTCTACGGCGGAGGAAGTGGCGCAGGTTTATCAGATGTTACTGAATGGCGGTGAATTGAATGGAAAACGTTATTTGAGCAAGGAGACTTGCAGGCTTTTTACGACAACGGTTGCCAAGAACAGCCGCCGTGGTTTAGGGTTTGACAAGCCGGATGTGCAGAATACGGAGAAGAGTCCTTGTGCCCCTTCAGCTCCGGCATCAGTGTACGGGCATACAGGCTTTACCGGTACTTGTGCGTGGGTGGACCCTGACAATGGGCTGGTCTATGTCTTTATAAGTAATCGTATTTATCCGGATGCATGGAATACGAAATTGCTGAAACTGGATATTCGAGGAAAAATACAGGAGGCAATGTATCAGGCAATATTGAAATAAGGGTAATCATATCCGAATATAAAAGAAGAAGGGAACGACTGACTTAGAATTGTCAGACGGCCCCTTCTTTTTTTGAAACAATTAATTTACTCTGTTAAGTTTAGGTGTATATGTTAGAATGCGATACCGATACGTAAACCTAAGTTGTTCATTCCGTCTACACTATAAGTGAAGAGGTCTCCTTTGTTCGTTCCGTAGCTATAGTAAGCTGCGAAGTGTAGCCCCGGACCATAAGCCCATGGGTAAACATTAAATCCGATTTCCGGAGATACGTAGAAACCCCATGTATCTTTATTAGCTTCGAATGCGTTGAAAGTGGACTTCAGTTGTGCATATTGTGCACCGAGTTTTACACCTAAATATGGTTGAAATGCACCGCCGCGGTTCCATGCGTAGCGTGTGGCAAGACCGAAAGGCAATTGGAATGCGGTGTGTTGCTGGTCGGTATTCAAACTGCCGCTTTCACCAACCGGCAAGGTCTGACGGCCAATGTATTCATGGTTACTATGGTAGGCAAGGAAGCCTCCCAATGCAAAATTTGATGTCAGGAAGTAACCGCCTTCAAAATTCATACCCCATCCGCTGCCTTTATCAGCAAAGTGGTTGTTTAAGGGGAAGTTGAACTGCCAGTCGATGTTGGCATAACCGTTATCGGTCATCTGAGCCTTTGCCGGCATGGCAAAGACAAGGGCGAGGGCGGCAATTGCGAATACCCTCAAAGATATATATTTCAATGTTTTCATACTTGTTCTTGTTTTATAAATTCAACAATAGCTTTTGATAGAATAGGAAAAGCTAACTGCTTATCTGGGCTGAGCGGTCATTCTGTTAAGATAGGTAGATTGCGTAAAGGATTGGTTTACACCTTCTACAGCCATTTTTGTGTTGAAAGAAGTTGATCCGCTCAATAATCCGCTCATGTAGCTGGTCCACAGTACAGGGAGTTTTTCTTTCTCACCTTGAGGAGCATCAAGGTTCAGCAATTCGGTGATGAAGGAACCGGTGCTATAAGCATAATTTACAGCATATGGATAGTACCATCCACCCCAGTTACCCCAGTAAGGAGCATCCCAATAACCCGGGTAGTTCCACCACCATTCGGGACGCCCGTAGTCTGTGAAGTAGTAGGTGCTCTTTATATAGCTGACTTGCAAACCGAGATCGGCTTCTTGGCGGTTTTCTACGCGAACATAACCGCGGTTGTTCATATTGGTGACGTACGCGCTGAGGATTTCCTGTGCGCTTTCGTCTTTCCAATATTCGGCGTCTTTACTGTTGCCGATAACGAGGATGCTATCCGGTAAATAGTAAGTTTCGAAAGCTTTGAAATCTGCTTTCGTGTCATAATTGGTATAAACCAGATACTTGCTGTCCTGCTTATCCATGTCGGGGTCTTTTTCGCAAGATACGAATGCTATTGCGAAGACCGCTAATAATAAGGGAATAAATTTCTTCATACTTCTATAATTGTTTAGGTTAAATATAAATTCCTGCCCTGTTGGTACCTTAGGCTTTTGGAGAAAGAACAAGATAAAAAATAAAAGGTTCAAAAATAAATGTGTTAAATGTGCAGCGAACTATAAAGAAATAGGGTGATAAATGTATGGTAAATACATCATCACCCTATTGTGTACGGGCTTATCGCAACTATTTTACAATCTGATAAATGCTTTCTAATTCTTCTGCGGAGAAAGTCGTGTTTTCTATCGCTTTCAGATTATCTGCCAACTGTCTGACGGAACTTGCCCCGATAATAACCGAGGTCACCAAGTCGTCTTTCAGTATCCATGCAAGCGCCATTTCGGCAAGTGTCTGACCGCGATGAAAAGCAAGTTCATTCAGTGCCTTGATTTTTCTCAGAATTTCTTCTGTCAGTGCTTCTTTTTTAAGGAAACCACCTTTGGCAATCCGCGAGTCTTCAGGGATCCCGTTAAGGTAGCGGTTGGTAAGCAATCCCTGTGCTAAAGGGGAGAAAGCAATAAAGCCTGTACCGTTTTCTTTAGCTTGTCGCAGAATGCCTTCTTCCTCCGGTTCGCGATTGAACAGATTGTATCTGCCTTGGTAGAGGAGACAGTGAACATCTCTCTCTTCCAGATATTTATAAGCTAATTCTGCTTTGTCCTTAGGGTATTTGGAGATACCGATGTAGAGTGCTTTCCCTTGCCGTACAATATCAACCAGTGTTTGAAGTGTTTCTTCAAGAGGAGTATTGGGATCGTAGCGATGGGTATAGAAGATATCTACATAATCCAAATTCATTCGCTTCAGGCTTTGGTTGAGGCTGCTCATCAAAGACTTTCGGGAACCCCAGTCGCCGTAAGGTCCTGCCCACATTTCATGTCCAGCTTTGGTGGAAATGAATAACTCGTCCCGGTAGGGCATAAATGATTTCTTCATAATCATGCCGAATGTTTCTTCAGCCGAACCGCAGGAAGGACCATAGTTGTTGGCAAGGTCGAAATGGGTAATACCTCGGTCGAATGCGTAATGTGCCATTGCTAAAGAGTTGGAGAATGCATTGACATCACCGAAATTGTGCCATAGCCCTAAAGATATTTCAGGGAGCAGAATGCCGCTTTTACCGCAACGACGGTACTTCATATTGCTGTCGTATCTGTCAGGGACTGGAGAATAGATGGAATTGATCATATCTGTAGGTTTTAGTTGAACTTTATTATAAGGTAGTAAAAACTGTGAAAGCAAAAGTAAGTAAATTCTTTAAAATACTCTGCGCTTTTTTGCAATAATAAATTAGTCATTTAAGAGTTAAAATGGATTTTGTAAATATTGGAATGAAAATAATGGCTATATTTGCAATATGTGATACTTTTTTAACTGATTGAAATGGAAAACCCAAACTACATTATGAGGGAGATAACCCCTTTGTCTGAACGTGATTGTTTTTATATTGCAGATCGTCGTAAAACCGAATTTACTTATCCTATTCATTGCCATGCCGAATATGAGTTGAATTTTACGGAACATGCTTCCGGAGTGCGTCGGGTAGTCGGTGATTCTGCGGAGGTTATCGGGGATTATGATTTAGTGTTGATTACAGGTAAAGAGTTGGAGCATGTGTGGGAGCAACATGAATGTACTTCAAGGGATATCCGAGAAATTACAATTCAGTTTTCTTCAGATCTCTTCTTTAAAGACTTTATCAATAAAAATCAGTTTGATAGTATTCGCCGGATGTTGGAAAAAGCACAATGTGGTATTAGTTTTCCAATGCAGGCTATTATGAAAGTCTATAATTGGTTGGATAAGTTGGCTTCTGAAGAACAGGGATTTTATGCGGTAATGAATTTTCTTCGAATACTTTATGAACTATCTCTGTATGATAATGCAGAAGTGCTTTCTAGCTCTTCGTTTGCTAAAATAGAAACTTTCTCTGACAGTCGACGTGTGCAAAGAGTGCAGAAATATATTGCTGATCACTATCAGGAGGATATTCGTTTAAGTATTTTAGCAGACATGGTAGGGATGACATCTGTTTCGTTCAGTCGTTTCTTTCGGTTACGTACGGGAAAAACATTTTCTGATTATATTATTGATATTCGTCTTGGCTTTGCTACTCGTTTATTGGTGGACTCTGCACATACGATCGCAGAGATATGTTATGATTGTGGATTTAATAATTTATCTAATTTCAATCGATTATTTAAACGTAAGAAAGG
The DNA here is from genome assembly GCF_003472565.1 of Bacteroides sp. AM10-21B. NCBI lineage: Bacteria > Pseudomonadati > Bacteroidota > Bacteroidia > Bacteroidales > Bacteroidaceae > Bacteroides > Bacteroides sp. AM10-21B. The sequence goes on from NZ_QRME01000012.1 coordinate 32,059, forward strand.
ATGTTCGCCGAAGGAATTTCGGGAAAATTATAGAAAGAAGAAAATTGTGATATAGTGCTACGATATTAGTCTCTAACATATATCTTTTATCTTTGATTTTTTTGTTTGCTAAAATGTATAATGAAAGGATAAAATAGTATCAAATGAAGTGTTAGGAAGTTGCTATATTTGCCAATGGAAAAGACATTTTAATCTATTAAAATATGCAAGTGAGATGGCATTTATTAGTTGTAGTATTTATACTGGCAAATATTTCTTTGAAAGCTCAAGATAATGGTGGATGTAATGATTGTCCAGCTTTTAATGCAAGTGGCAAAATAGAGGTGCGTGGAGTAAAAGAGAGGATTATCGGTGATTTATCTCAACCGATATCAGTGCGCATCGAGAATATCATTCGACAGATGACACTTGAAGAGAAAGTAGCTCAGTTATCGAATGAAAGTGATAGTATACCTCGTCTGAATCTTCCTTCCTATAATTATTGGAATGAATGTTTACATGGTGTGGCTCGTGCAGGAGAAGTAACTGTATTTCCACAAGCTATTAATTTGGCTTCTACTTGGGATACATTGTTGGTTAAAAGAATAGCCTCTGCTATTTCGACAGAGGCTCGTTTGAAATATCTGGACATAGGAAAAGGGCTTACTTATTGGGCTCCTACTATTAATATGGCTCGTGATCCTCGTTGGGGGCGAAATGAGGAAACTTATGGTGAAGATCCTTATTTAACTTCTCGTTTAGGAGTAGCTTTTGTGAAAGGATTGCAGGGAGATCATCCTAATTATTTAAAGACAGTTGCTACAGTTAAACATTTTGTAGCTAATAATCAAGAGAATGACCGCTTTTCTAGTTCCTCACAGATACCCACTAAACAATTATATGAATATTATTTCCCGGCTTATGAAGCATGCGTGAAAGAAGCAAATGTACAATCTATAATGACTGCTTATAATGCTTTTAATGGGATTCCTCCGAGTGGTTCAACTTGGTTATTAGAGGATGTTTTGAGAAAAGAATGGGGATTTGATGGTTTTGTTGTGTCTGACTGTGGTGCTATTGGAGTCATGAACTGGCAGCATCGAATTGTTAATTCATTGGAAGAAGCTGCAGCTTTAGGTATAAATAGTGGTTGTGATCTAGAATGTGGGGGGACCTATCGTGAGAATTTGGTGGCGGCAGTGCAACGAGGGCTAGTGTCAGAGTATGCTATTGATAGAGCGCTGACTCGTGTGTTGACAACGCGTTTTAAATTGGGAGAATTTGATCCCATTGAACTTGTTCCTTATAATCATTATGATAAGAAGTTACTTGCAGGAGAACAATTTAGAAGATTAGCGTATGAGGCAGCGGTTAAATCTATTATACTTTTAAAAAATGAAGATAATTTTCTACCTATAGATAAAAAAGATGTTCGTTCTATAGCTATTGTAGGACCATTTGCTGATAATAACTATTTGGGAGGGTATAGTGGTAAACCGGTTCATAATATTTCTTTGTTACAGGGTGTTAAGAAAATGGTGGGTGAAGAGGTTGAAATTTCATATATTGAAGGTACTTCCGTCGTTTCTCCGGTTGATTCAAGCTATTTATTGGCTTCTGATGGAGTGAACAATGGGCTTACGGCAGATTATATAGACGGACATGATTTGAATAGCCCTTTTTTATTCTCAAGAATTGATAAAACTGTTGGTTTTGATTGGGGAGATGGTACACCGGATCAACGTTTAACTAAGAATGATTTCTCTGTTAGATGGAGTGGGTATCTAAAAGCTCCGGTAGATGGTAAGCATGCTATTGGTGTATATGCTGATGGTGGAGTGCGTGTTTGGTTGAACGGTAGTCTGGTTTTAGATGAATGGAATGCTCATGGTTTACAATATTATTCAGTGGAAGTTTTGTTGGAAAATGGTAAGAAGATACCGATCAAAATAGAGTATATAAATAGAATAGGAGCTGCTACCTGTATATTGGTTTCAGATTTTGGAAATATTAATCAGATAGATAAAGTGAAAAAAATTGTATCTAGAGCTGATTTAGTATTAGTTGCTTTGGGGAATGATGGAAAATTGGCTCGTGAAAATCGTGATCTGCCTTCTATTTATTTGCCCATGACGCAAGAACTATTGTTGAAAGAAATTTATAAAGTAAATCCACGTATTGCATTGATACTTCAAACAGGGAATCCCTTAACTTCGCAATGGGCTGCAGAACACGTTCCCTCAATTCTTCAAGCTTGGTATCCGGGACAAGAGGGGGGGGCAGCTTTGGCTGGTATTTTGTTTGGTTTGGAAAACCCATCTGGAAAGTTGCCAATGACTATTTATGAATCAGAACAGCAATTGCCAAATATCTTAGATTATGATATTTGGAAAGGGCGTACCTATCAATATCTATCAAGTAAACCTCTTTATGGATTTGGGCATGGTTTAAGTTATTCAAATTTTGAGTATGCGGATTTGCAATGTAATGATGTAGTTCATGTAGATGGAACTTTACAGTGTTCTATTAAGGTTAAGAATATAAGTGACGTAGTGGGTGAGGAAGTCATTCAAGTATATGTTTCTCGTGAGAAAACTCCGGTTTATACGTTTCCATTAAAGAAACTAATAGCTTTTGCGCGAGTTAATTTGAAACCGAATGAAAGTAAGACGGTTACTTTTACTATAACTCCTCGTCAGCTTTCTGTGTGGCAGGATGGAGAATGGAAAATGCTTTCTGGAAAATATTCCTTATTTGTAGGTGGTGGTCAGAAAGAATTATCGAAAGGAATGAATAAAGATTTTGAAATAAAATAAGGCTTGCAAATTAAGTTGTTGCTTCATTTAGTAGGAGAGGAATTGCTTAATGATTTGTTATAATAATTGCTTTAGCTCTAAAGGGAGATTATACAAAAATAATATTGATCCTACTTTAACTATGTTGGTTAAAGGTTCTTTAAGTTGTTTAGTATATAGCTTTGGTTGGATATCCTCTTTTAAATCAGATGTTTATTGGATGGTTTGAATAGTATTAGCTAATGATAAAATAGTATTTGTTTGTCATGGCTATGGTGTCTATATTTGCGGTGTTGAAAATATTATTATTTTAAATCAGTGTTATATGAAAAACATTATTTTGCTTTTAACGGCGCTCTTAATGAGTTGCCATGTGATGGCCCAAGAAACTATTGTTACAGGTACTATTACTGATGTCAGCGATGGTTCCCCGCTGATAGGGGCTAATATTCTAGTAAAGGGAACGGGGATTGGTTCTATTGCCGATGTGAAGGGGGAATATAGTGTAAAAGTTCCTGTAGGTAAGCATATCTTAGTTTTTTCTTGTATAGGTTATAAAGAACAAGAGATAACTATTAAGGCTGGACAAAAGGTTCTGAATGTTATGATGACGGAAGATACTGAACTGCTTGATGAGGTTGTAGTAGTGGGATATGGTACAATGAAAAAAAGCGATTTGACAGGTTCTGTTACTAGTATTAAGAGTGAGGAACTCATGAAAACAAATCCGGTTAGTATTAATCAAAGTTTACAAGGGCGTATTGCTGGTGTGCAAGTTAATCAAAATGATGGTGCTCCGGGAGCTGGTATTAGTATTCAAATTCGTGGAGCTAATTCATTTTCAACCTCTACAGAACCGCTTTATGTAGTGGATGGTATTCCTTTTACTACTGGAGGAACCCCTGGAGCTGGTCGGGATGAAGATGGTATGCTTCAATCTGCAAACCCTTTATCTTCTATTAATCCAGCTGATATTGAATCTGTGGAGGTGTTGAAAGATGCTTCTGCTACTGCTATTTATGGTTCTCGTGGTGCAAATGGTGTCGTTTTAATTACAACTAAACGTGGGGTTAAAGGAAAAGAAAACATTAGCTTTAGTGCAAATTTTGGCATATCGAAAGTAGTGAAAAAGATGGATATGTTGGATGGGTATACATATGCAAAATATCGTAACGAGGCAACAGAAATGTTTAATGAATATGATGGTGCGAGAGAGACGTTGCCTTATCCAGGTAAAGAGCTTCTAAACACTAGTACAGGCGAGTATGAATATGCTCCTGGACCAGATGATTATCGGAATGGTACTTGTGCATGGACAAATTGGCAAGATCAAGTGTTTGAAACTGCTCTTTCACAAGAATATAATTTGAGCGTAAATGGTGCAAGTGATAAAGGATATTATGCTATATCAGGAAATATTCTTGATCAAGAAGGTACTATACGAAATTCTGGTTATAAACGATATTCATTTCGTGCTAATATTGCAAGGAAAATTCATAAATGGATTGAGATCGGAACTAATATGAGTTTTACTAATTCACTTAATAAATTGGCAAAAACTAATTCTGTAAGTAATGGTATTATGCATGGTACACTATTTTATCCTGCTACAGAAGCGTTGGATAATGGGACTGATAATGCACAGTTGAACTGGTTCTCTTCTAATCCATATGTTTATACCCGTGCAGCAAAAGATGAATTGACTACTAATACTTTTTTCTCTTCTTCTTATTTAGAATTGACTCCTATAAAGGATTTAAAAATACGTCAGAATGTAGGCTTTTCTTATAATATGAATGAGCGTAATGTGTATTATAACAGAGAGACGGTAGAAGGTAAAGATCCGGATAATGGTTTTGCTTCTAAAGCAGATAATTGGGCTAAAAACCTTGTGCTTGAAACAATGGCTACTTATAATAAGGAGTTTAATAAGAACCATTCACTGAATGCTGTAATCGCTTTTTCTTATGAAAGAGGTGATTATGGGAATAAAGCTATGACTGCAAAAGGTTTTCCGCAAGATATAACGGAAGATTTTGATATGAGTGCAGCAGTAAACCCTAATAAGCCAATTAGTGGACGAGGAATGACTTCTTTAGTATCTTTTTTAGGACGTGCTAATTATAGTTTAATGAATAAATATTTGTTCACAGCTTCTTTCCGTAGAGATGGTTCTAGTAAGTTTGCTCCGGGTAATAAATGGTCCAATTTTGCATCAGGTGCGATAGCGTGGCGTGCTTCTGAGGAGGAGTTTATTAAGAGTTTAAATATTTTCAGTAACTTAAAAATACGCGCAAGTTATGGTCAGACTGGCAATCAAGCTATTGGTGCATATGCAACACGCGATTATTTGACGGTCGCTAATTATCCTATCAATGGAGCTTTAGCGAGTGGCTTTGCAAATCTTACTTGGAGAGGGCCTGCTAATCCAGATTTAAAATGGGAAACAACTACTCAATATAATGCGGGTATTGATATGGGCTTTTTCGAGAATAGAGTAAATTTTACTGTTGATGTATATTATAAGAAAACCTCAGATTTGTTGCAGAATATTCAAATACCTCAGAGTACGGGCTTTTCTAATATGACGACTAATTTTGGTGATGTTATTAATAAAGGATTGGAAATCACTGGTAAATTCTATCCAATAAGTGGAAAAAAATTCAAGTGGGATTTTGATGCTAATATATCTTTTAACCGTAATAAGATAGAAGAGCTTCCTGGAGACCAATTTGCACAGTCATGGAGCGATGCTGATGCAGTTTTTATTCAACGTAATGGAATGCCTATCGGTACCATATTTGGTTATGTTGAGGATGGTTTCTATGATAATATAGCAGAGGTAAGAGCCGATCCTTTTTATGCCAATGAATCGGAAGCTGTTTGTAGATCAATGATAGGTGAAGTGAAATATAAAGATCTTGATGGGAAACCAGGTATAACAGACGCTGATAGACAAATTATAGGTGACGCCAATCCAGATTTTACATTTGGTATGACTCACAACTTCTCCTATAAGAATTTTTCATTAAGTTTTTTCTTGCAAGGATGCGTTGGAGGGGATATCTTTAATGCTAATTTAATAAAGGTGACTATGAGTGGTATAGGTAACATCCCACAAGAAATGTATGATACTCGTTGGACGCCAGAGAATCGAGATTTGGCAAAATGGCCCAAAGCGTATTCTGGGTATGGTAGAACAATGAAACTATCGGATCGGTATGTGGAAGATGGATCTTATTTGAGAATGAAGAATATTAATTTAGGCTATAGATGGAATGCACCAATAAAAGGTATTGAATATATTAATTTTTATACATCGGTAAGCAATGTATTTACTATTACAAATTATAGTTGGTTTGATCCAGATGTGAATTCTTTTGGGGGAGATGCATCTCGTCGTGGTGTGGATATGTTCTCTTATCCAAGTAGTCGTACTTTCTCATTTGGTGTACAATGCACATTTTAATATTTAATTTTTTAATTAAAGAAACTATGAAAAATATTATATTAAAGTCTATGTTATTATTATGGACTGTTTTTGCAGTACTTTCTTGCGATGATTTATTAGAAGAAAAAGTGTATGATTTTATATCTCCAGAGCAGTTGGGAGATAGCGAGAGTGCGAAGTCTCAACTATTAACAGGGACTTATAACACGATTATCTCTAGTTTTATTGCTCCTTCATCTTATTTGTACTTAACAAATATGGATTGTGATTATGCTTCTGGCGCTTCTTGGGCTTTTGGAAATGTTGGCGCTGGAAATGTTAGTGGCTTTTGGGGAAAAGATCATCTGTGGCAAGGTTGTTATACTTTAATTCATCGTGCCAATCTTGCGATATCAAAAATTTCGGCAATGTCTAATATCTCTCAGGAAAGTAAGACAGATGCTATTGGACAACTTTCTTTTTTGAAAGCATGGGCATATTTTAATCTAGTAAGAAACTATGGAGGTGTTCCTATCTTTAGAAAGTCAATATCTGAAGGTGAAGATATGAATCAACCTCGCGCTTCAATTCCTGATGTATATACCCATATTATAGAGTTATTAAAAATAGGTGAAGGTATGTATTCTAAAAATAATAATGCTTTTATTGAAGGACATGCTTCGAGTGGCGCTGCTAAGGCTTTATTAGCTAAGGTATATGCTACTATGGCTTCTGGTGCACTGTCTGGAGTTCCTGTAGTTGTGAAAGGGGGGACGCCTAATCTCCCAGAACCTCAGCCTATTACACATATTGCACAAACGGTAGTTGGTTATGAGACGTTTGACCCAGATACATATTATGCATTGGCACGTGATAAAGCATGGGAGGTAATAGAGGAATATACATTATTTGATAAATATATGGATGTGTGGGCTATTGCTAATCGTAATAAGGGAGAGCATATATGGATGGCTCAAGCTAAAAGTGGTGATGATGACTTTGGAAATACAATATGTAAGGACTATGTTGGCATTATGGAAAGTGATGGTTCGCTAGATGGTAATTGGTATGGAATGCGAGATCATTGGTATTTATTATTTGAAGAGAAGGATTTGCGTATTATAGACGGAGTTATTCATCGTTATCCTGCTACTGACTTGGATGAGAATGGTAAAGTTGTATATAATTATTATCCTCGATGGTATGCGAATAAGGTTGCAAACCATGAGGTATATGATAGTGAGGGAAATAGGTTTGATGGAACGGAAGTTTATAAAGAAGGTGAAGGATGGAGTTTGGCAAAATTGACAAAATTTACATTTGTAACAGACCGGAAGCAAACGAAGACTGATTTCCATTTTCCATTACTCCGTTTACCTGATATTATATTAATATATGCAGAAGCGGTAAATGAACTGAATGGCGGTCCTACTGAAGAAGCTTACAAACAAGTTAATAGAATACGTACTCGTTCTAATGCAACTCCTTTTTCTAATATGAATCAAGATGAATTTCGTTCGGCAGTTCTTGAAGAACGTGCGCGTGAATTAGCCTATGAAGCAGATCGACGTTATGATTTATTTCGTTGGGGAATTTATTTAGGGGTAATGAATGCTATTGATATGGATGAACATAATGTAACTAAACGCCGTACAGAACGTAACCTTCTCTATCCGTTACCTACAAGTGAAGTTAATGCAAATGATAAGATTGATTCTAACAATCCTGGTTGGTAACTGCAAATAAGTATTTAGAATAATAAAAATGAAAAAATAATGAAAACTGTAAAATATGTTTTAGTCATGTTGATGACTGCAGGACTTGGAATATTTGCTTCCTGCTCGGATAATGAAAATAGTTGTACCCCTCTTAGTATAACGAGAATATCAACTGTGACAGATAGGGAACAAGGGCTTGAAGTCGCGAATTTAGCACAATATATCATAGTTCAAGGGACAGGATTAGATGGAGTTAAATCTATTCTAGTAAATGATGTTCCAGTAGATATGTCAAATGCATATACAACAGCAAATGAAATAACGTTTCCAATTCCTAGAGTAATACCTGTTGAAGTTAATAATTTAATTACATTATCGACTGCTACAGAATCTACTACAGCTCCTCTTTCTGTTTTTATTCCAGATTTGAGAGTGGATGGTATGTATAATGAATTTACTCCTGCTGGGGGAACAATGAAAATTGTAGGTGATTTTTTTGATTTATATGAAATTACAACAGAGAGTGGACAATTATTCTTTGGCGATCAAGAGATGGATATTATACGAGCTGTGCAGGATACTCTTTATTTTAATTTACCAGAAGATGCTATAGCGGGTACTAAAATAAAAATTGTTAGCCCAATAGCTGGCGAGAGATTAGTTCCTGGCAGATATTATGAGAGGGGAAATATGTTATGTGATTATGACCCATATACAGGTTGGGGAGGGAATAATTATGTGAATAATGGACCGGTTCCTGAATCTATTACAGGGAATTATTCACGTTTTAAAATTGCTAAAGAAGATGCTGCTGATTGGGAATGGAGTGGTACTGTTGCAATAGCTCAAATAGGGGTTAATTATTGGGATGATGTAAAGGCTAATCAAGATAATTATCAGTTAAAGTTTGAGGTAAATACTTTGACAGCATTAAGTAAGCGACAGATTCGTTTCTATTTTGAACAAATTAATTATGATTGGGAACCTTTTGCTTCTGGACTCGCTTTTAAAACAAATGGTGAATGGCAGACGATTAGTATTGATCTAAATGAGGTTTGGAAAGGGGATGTGCCTAATACTGGCACATTACAAGTTATGGGAAATAGCTTTGCAGAGGATACAGATATTTGTTTTGACAATTTCCGAATTGTACCGAAAAACTAAAATAAGCAATAGCTTAAAATCGTATATGGTTAAGAGAGGTAGCTGCTCTTGCATTTTTACCTCTCTTTTGTTTTCTTAAATAACATAAAAATGATCTATAGAATTCAGTATTTGTTGATTTTGTTATGTTTGCCCTTTTATTTGTTTGCACAGGACCAATTTGAAATAAGGGGGGTACTGCCTTGGCATAATTTTTTATCAGGACCAACATCTTGGAATATAGAAGACTATCAGAAATATCTTGATGAGTGTGAGAGGAATGGAATTAACTTTATTGGGTTCCATAATTATACTGGCGGTGGAGAACGTTATGCCACTTATGTAGAACCGATGATCAAGATAGAATATAAGGATATTCTTCCTCAAGCTTGTTTTGATAATTCTCTTACTGCACGTTGGGGGTATTTACCTATGAAAGTGAAAGATTATGCTTTCGGTACTGACCGTGTATTTTCTTTGCCAGAAGGTGCGGAGGCTTTTGGTAGTGATGCTTCTGTAACTTCTTCTACTCCACGAGAGCATTATGAGAAATCGCAGACATTGATGCGTGATGTTTTGAGCATGGCCCATGAACGTGGTATACGTATGGCAATGGGATTTGAATTTGGAGTAATTCCTCCTGAATATTTTTCTTTGAATGTAGCGGGCGACTGTTTTTACTGGCCTGGGGAGTCTAACATGATTCCGAATCCAAAAAGTCAGATAGCGATAGAGATACATTATGCAGCACTTGATAATGTTTTGGAAACCTATCCTGATATTGATTATGTCTGGCTATGGTTGAATGAACACTCATTCATGGGAGTGAATATAGAGAAAGCTTTGGAGAATGCTTCTTTTGCTGAAGCATATAACGCCGGACAAGGTTATTTTAAAGAGGCAGCTGATAGTGCAGCCCGTTTTGTCGGAGTTTGGGCACTTGAATATATGAAATTGACATCGGACTATTTGAAATCTAAAGGTTCGAATGCAAAAGTAATTCTTGGAGGATGGGGAGGTGGTCATCAATTACCTTCCTTATTGAAAGGACTGGACAGAGCTCTGCCAAAGGATATCATATTCAGTTGTTTAAATCCTGATTTAGGAAAAAGTCCACAGCCTGAATTCTTGTCTGATATAGCTAAGAACAGAACTGTGTGGGCAGTACCTTGGTTGGAGGGAGATCATCAGCTTTGGCATTTTCAACCACGTGTAGAAATGATGCGTGATCATGTGAAACTTGCTGCAAAGCAGAATCTGGATGGGGTGATTGCTATTCACTGGCGTACGGAAGAGCCTCGTTTTAATTTTAGAACATTTGCTCATTTTGCTTCAAATAAGACAGACAACAAGACTGTAGAACAGTTATATGAAGAATATCTGACTGAGGATATGGGTAATAAGGCTGCAAAACTATTGGCTCCTCTGTTGGCACAAATGGATATTAAACAAATACAATGGAATGTCCCCTCACCAGAATTTTATGCCTTCACTCCTGAATGGGGATTATTGGATGATCAAAATGTGAAACTGCGGGAAAGTTTGATTCGGACTGCTGAACAGGTCCTGAAAAAAACAGAGGGCAGCCAGCGAGATAATTTGCAACGTTTCATTGCAATGTTCCGTTTTGAATTGCTATTGGGAGAGGTTGATAAAGCTATGATGCCTGCATTTATTCTTAAGAAGAATGACAGACAGGGCGTTGCGGCCAGTTCGTTCGAAGAATATGAAGAGGCTTATCGTAGCCTTATGGCGGCTCCGGTGAAAGATATGTTTGAGACTTATATGCAAAGAATTCATTCTCGTGGAGAATTAGGTGTGTTAAGCTCTTTAAACCAGCGTTTATGGAGAGAATACAATGATTTGAAGTCTTATCTTGAAACAAAATTGAAGAGATGATGAAATATTGGAAGAAATATTTATTAGGATATTGCCTGATAGCTGTTTTAGTTCTACCTGTTCAAGCACAGATTTTACAAATAGGTAGTGGAACCTCATTAGAAAACTATGCAGCATTGGAACTGCAGAGATACTATTATCAGCTATCCGGTAAACTTTTGAATATCAAGAGGACAGCCTCGGCAAATCAAAAATCAGATTTTATATTAATTACATTAGATAATCCATTAGTGGATGATTGGCAAAAGAAAGGTATACTTAAGCTAAAAGAGAAACCAGGAGAGCAAGGGTATATACTTCAGACAGTAAAGAATGCAGGTCGTCGTACTTTATTGATTGCCGGAACAGATCCTTGCGGGTTACTTTATGGAGTATATGGTTTGCTTGAGGATCATTTGGGAGTGCGTTTTTATATGAGTGGTGATATCTTGCCTGAAAAAAGAATGAGAGCTCACCTTCCTGTGATAAACGATGTACGTACTCCTCAAATGCGTATTAGAGGATTTCTTCCATGGACCAATTTCCCGCAATCAGCTACTATTTATTCCTGGAATGATTGGAGGTATGTTATTGATCAAGCGGCAAAAATGCGTATGAATTTTATTATGATTCATAATTATAATGGTTTTTGTGGGCATAATGAAACTTTTCATAATTTTGAATATAATGGCTATTTATCCAGAGGGTGGATGCCGACTATAAAAACAGGACATGGTTGGTTGTGTCCGGGATGGGATATTAATGAATACCGTTTTGGAGCTTCTGAAATTTATGATGATTATGATTTTGGAGCAGATTATGGACTTCATAATGAGACATTGACTAATAGTCAGATAAAAGAAAAAGGTGAAACCGTTTTTCGTAAGGTGATAGATTATGCACATCAGCGCGGAGTAAAGATTGGATTAGGACTTGACATTGATGTGATTCTTCCTGAATATCAAGTATCTGCTGATGAACGCGGTGTAATTGCTGCGCAAACAGCACAGTTAGCCAAGCAATATCCATATTTGGACTATTTGTTCTGTTTTCAATCAGAGGGAAGCAAAGATTCCGTTTTCTATGCTAAATGGCAGAGAGTTTTTGATGGTTTTTATGAAGATATGAAGCGGCTTTCACCGTCAACTCACATTGTTGTATCAGGTTGGGGAATGACGGCGGAATCTGTTGCTCGCCTACCGAAAGATGTTATTTGTGCTCCGATATCTTATTATTCCGCAGCATTTGAACCGGGGAATATATATGGAGAGCGTGAATATTGGGGATGTCCATGGTTAGAGAGAGATTGGAGTAGTTCACAGTATTATTATCCTTATAATGTGGATTTATCAGAAACAATTCATGCTTATGAGAAAGCTTCGGAGAATATGAAAGGATTTTATGCTTTAACTTGGCGTTTAACGGATGCAGTTTCTCCTAAAATGTGGTATATAAGTAAAGCACCTTGGTATGAAGCTGAAGAATTGAACTCTTCGGAAAAAGTTTATGGAGACTATGCTAAAACAAATTATGGAGAGTCTGTTGCTGAACCGATTACTGCTATTATAAACCAAAATGAACCATTTGCTACAGATTTTGCAGAGTGTCAGGCGACACCGGGTTTTAATGAGGTTGTAAATACTTATCCTTTAATGAATATTCAGTCGTTATCCTTTGCCGGAAAACATGGTGAACTTATGAAGATAGATGCAGTAAACTTTCAGGAAAAAAAAGGAACAAAAAATGCGCCAAGTGATGAGGGAGGAGAATGTGTAGGTTATATAATGGCTGGTGATTGGTTGAAATATGATCAAGTTCATTTTAAGGATGATGTTTCTTTCATATCTCTCAGAGTTGCTTCTGCCTCAAATGGTGGTATTATTACTATTTCTATAGGGAAACTTGATGGACCTATGATTGCCTCTATTGATGTGAAAAACACAGAAGGGTGGCAGGCATGGAAAAACTTGACAGTTCCAGTTAAAATAGATAAAGGAATTTATTCTCTTTATGTTAGCTTTCATTCTTTCAACGATATAATACAGGCTAATAAATTGGCTGAAAAGCAATTGAATACGATTGACAGTTGCATGGCTGTGGTTACTAATTTAGGGCAGAGGAAACGTTTATCTTATTTACGTGCACGTATTGCAGGTGCTAAACACCATATTGCACTAAATTCTGGGTTTGAGAAATACCAATGGACTGATTTGCCGGGTCAAATGGATAGTTGGGCTCGTAGTTTCTTGTACCGTATTGATGACATTTCATCTTTTGGAAATATTATGAGTACACAAAACCGCTTTGTACAGCAGAATTACGTAGAGAAGATAAATAAATTACGTAAATACCAAAGAGTGAAAGCTCCTTCCCATGTTACTGCTAAAGGAACACAAAATGGAGCGTTGGTGACATGGTGTAATGAAGAACCGGGGGCAGACATTTTTGTTGTGTGCCGGGATGGTAAGGAAATTGCATCAGTACCTGTCAGTGCTAATCAATATGTCGATACATTTAATGGAAAAGCCTCTTATACAGTATATGTGATTGATACGGATGGAAATAGAAGTCTTGCTAGTATTCCGTATTATTGCTTAGCTGGTGATGCCGATAATGAGGCTCCTGTTATTGTAAATCCTTCTCCAGTGACCTCGGTTGCTCAGGGACATGATGTTAACATAAAACTGTCTATGGTTGATAATCGTTCCGTTGAAGATCTTTCTGCTGTGCTTCATTACCGTACTATAGGTTGTAAAGAGTGGAAGCAGATACCGTTTAAACATAGAATAAGAGCTGCTTTTGCGATAACTATTCCTGCTGAAGAGTTTTCTATTCAAGGAATGGAATATTATATTACTGCCTCTGATTCCCGTAATGTGGCTATGTATCCGGCAGACGCACCTGCACGACTCCATACAATTATTGTGACGGGCAGTGGAAGTAATAAATTACCTTCTCCGGTTGTAAGACTCACTGCCGGTAATCGGTTAAAGTGGGAAAAAAATCCTGATGTGGATATGTATCGGATTTACCGTAGTAAATCTTCTGATTTTGCAACGGATGCTTCTTCCTTTATAACATTTGTAGGAGGACAGACAACTTCTTTTTATGATAATGGGATAGATTTGGACGGCACTTCTTTGAAAGGAACTTACTTTTATCGTGTAACGGCCGTTAGCAGTGATGATATGGAAAGTAATGCTTCTGAAATCGTTAAAATAGATTATAAATGAAAAGAGTATATATTTATATAGTGATTGCTCTATGTGGAGTTTCTGCATGTACCTCTTCTCGTCAGCGGATTTTGGAAGATACCAGATTAGGCTTAGTGGATAAACACGCTACCGACTTAACTGCTATTCTGTTTCATAATCTGAAGCAAATGACCGGAAAGTATGTAGTATATGGACAACACAATTATGAAATGGATGGATTTGATTCAGATACCAGCCGTTGGCGTGATGAGCAGAATCGTTGTGATGCTTATGATGTGACAGGGGCTTATCCGGCCATGGCCAGTTTTGATTTTCTGCATTTCACGAATCCGGTCAGTTGGGAGACGAAAAATCTGGATTATATTAAGAGTAAATTTTATGCTGCTTATGAGCGTGGAAATGTGCTCACTTTTTGCTGGCATTACTATAATCCGGTTACGGGGAATAATTTCTATGATACTACGCAGGTGGTGAAACATATTCTTCCTGGCGGATCACGTCATGAAACATTTAAAAGCGATTTGAGGATTATTGCAGACTTTGCCCATAATGCTAAGAATCATGCCGGTGAACTGATTCCTATTATTTTTCGACCTTGGCATGAGTTTGATGGAAATTGGTTTTGGTGGGGAAGGAACCATTGTACAGTAGAAGAGTTCAAAGAACTCTACCGTTTTACTGTCACCTATTTAAGGGATTCTCTGCAAGTACATAACTTTTTATATGCATTTTCTCCTGATTGTGGATTTACGACTGAAAAGGAGTTTTTGGAGCGCTATCCGGGAGATGAGTATGTGGATGTAGTAGGTATGGATAATTATTGGGATTTTAGGTCGGATGGTGGAGATACAAGTTTAGTCGTATTAAAATCTCGCATTCTGACTAAATATGCCAAGGAACATAATAAGCTGTCTGCTATTACTGAGACTGGAACGCAGACTAGAGACTCTTTATGGTATTCACAACTACTGAATATTTTATATTTTGAAGGAGTAGAGTTGAATTATTTGTGTACCTGGTCAGGTTTTGCTCCTTATAAAGGACATCCTGCTGCATCGGATTTTTATCAGTTTAAAGAAGACTCTTTGATTTTATTTGCTGATGAAGCACCGGATTTTTATGTTCTGACAAAATGAAATAATATTATAGAAAAAACAAATAGCCATGAAACAGATAAGTATTCTCTTTTTCACTCTTCTGCTGTTGGGAGCATGTGTGAAAGCACCTAAGCAAACAGATAATTTTGTGAAGATTGTTGATGGACGTTTCTCTATCAATGATAAACCGTATTATTATATCGGCACTAATTTTTGGTATGCCGCTATATTAGGATCACAGGGGCAAGGCGGTAATCGGGAACGTCTGCTTAAAGAACTTGATTTCATGAAAGCCAATGGTATTACTAATTTGCGTGTATTAGTTGGCGCAGATGGAATAGATGGAATTATGACAAAAGCAGAACCAGCGCTTCAAACGGCTCCCGGTGTGTATAATGATACTATTTTTGATGGCTTAGATTTCTTCCTGTCGGAGTTGGGCAAAAGAGGTATGCACGCCGTATTGTTCTTAAATAACAGTTGGGAGTGGTCCGGAGGATATTCACAATACCTCTATTGGAGTGGTCATGGTGAAGTACCTATGCCTAAAGTAGCAGGATGGAATGCCTTTTCAAACTATGTTGCTCAGTATGCAAAATCAGAGAAAGCCCATAAATTATTTGAGAATCATGTACGTCAGGTGGTGAGTCGTGTCAACCGCTATACTAAGCTGAAATACAGTGATGATCCGGCTATCATGGCATGGCAGATAGGTAATGAGCCCCGTCCGTTTGGTGAGGAAAATAAGGAGAGTTTTGCTAAATGGATAGCTGAATGTGCTGCACTTATTAAGTCTATTGACCCTAATCACTTGATCTCCGTTGGTTCGGAAGGTATGGCAGGTTGTGAAGGAGATTTGGGTTTGTGGGTGAAACTCCATCAGGATATCAATATAGATTATTCAACGATTCACATCTGGCCGAATAATTGGGGGTGGATAGATAAGACTGATATTCCGGGAACCTTGGATAAAGCCATTGCAAATACTCGTGAATATATTGATGTACATGTTGCGGAAGCACAAAAAATGAATAAACCGTTAGTTCTTGAAGAATTTGGACTGCCGAGAGATAGCGTGATGTTTGATAGGAAGAGTTCTACTGTTCTGAGAGACCGGTACTATGAAGAAATTTTTGAAATAGTAAAAGAACATGCTATACAAAAAAGTGTATTTCAAGGATGCAACTTCTGGGCTTGGGGAGGATTTGCACAACCACAACATCTTTTCTGGCAAAAAGGAGACGACTATATGGGGGATCCGGGACAAGAAGAACAGGGGTTGAATTCTGTATATGATACCGACACTACAGTGAAGCTTGTTGCGGATATTGTGAATGAAATAAACCAAATCACACTCAGATGAAATGAAAAAGAAAGTCATATGCTCAGTTTTGTTAGGCTTGATGGTATCTGGACAATTAATAGGAGCAGATTATATTAAGCCGAAGAAAGATAAAAAAACAGGAATATCCTACTATGATTTGAATAAGAACGGCCATCTTGATATCTATGAGAATCCTGCTTTTGCAGTAGAAGAACGTGTCCGTGCTTTACTCTCTCAGATGACTCTAGAAGAGAAAGTCGGCCAGATGCTTACTTCTTTAGGATGGCCGATGTATGAGCGCCAAGGGAATACAATCCGCCTGACTGAGCAATTGGTTCGGGAGATTGAAGAGTATCACACTGGTTCGCTTTGGGGATTTATGCGTGCTGACCCATGGACACAACGTACGTTGACTACCGGGTTAACTCCTGCATTGGCAGCCAAGGCTTCAAATATGCTTCAAAAATATGCAATTGAACATGGGCGTTTAGGAATTCCCCTGTTTTTGGCAGAAGAGTGTCCGCATGGACACATGGCTATCGGAACAACTGTATTTCCGACATCTATTGGGCAGGCTAGTACCTGGAATCCTGAGTTAATCAGAAGAATGGGGCGTGCTATTGCTACTGAGGCAAGTGCACAGGGAGCGCATATCGGTTATGGTCCGGTACTTGATTTGGCTCGTGATCCCCGCTGGTCCAGGGTAGAAGAAACGTATGGTGAGGATGCTTATCTCAATGGCGTGATGGGGGCTGCTTTAGTAAAAGGTTTCCAAGGTGAGTTTCCAAGAACTAAAGGTAAAGTAATCGCTACTTTAAAACATTTTGCAGCTTATGGCTGGACAGAAGGCGGACATAATGGAGGAAGTGCCCATGTTGGTAATCGGGAAATGGAAGAAGCTATTTATCCCTCTTTCCGGGAAGCAGTTGCTGCCGGAGCATTGTCTGTGATGAGCTCCTATAATGAAATCGATGGTATTCCTTGTACAGCTAATTCTAATTTATTAACCGGATTATTGAAAGAACGTTGGCAATTTAAAGGTTTTGTCGTTTCTGATCTTTATGCAATCGGAGGGCTTCGGGAACATGGAGTTGCAGATACGGATTATGAGGCAGCAGTGAAAGCTGTAAATGCGGGTGTGGATAGTGATTTAGGAACAAATATTTATGCCGGGCAATTGGTAAATGCCGTAAAAAGGGGAGATGTGCAGGAGGTTGTGATTAATAAAGCTGTCAGCCGGATACTTGCTCTAAAGTTCCATATGGGTTTATTTGATCATCCTTTTGTTGATGAGCGGGAACCGGAACAAGTCGTGGCATCAACAGAACATCTGGAATTGGCTCGTGAAGTAGCTCGTCAATCCATCATTTTATTAAAGAATAAGAATGAGTTGCTCCCTTTGAATAAAAAGATGAAGACTATTGCGGTTATTGGTCCGAATGCTGATAATATATACAATATGCTGGGAGATTATACGGCACCTCAAAGTGAGTCTTCGGTAGTTACGGTATTGGATGGTATCCGTCAGAAAGTTTCCAATGATACACATATTATATATGCTAAAGGGTGTGCTGTGCGTGATTCTTCTAAATCGGGTTTTCAGGAAGCAATAGAAGCAGCCCGGCAGTCGGATGTGGTTGTAATGGTGATGGGTGGTTCCAGTGCCCGTGATTATTCTTCAAAGTATGAAGAAACGGGTGCAGCAAAAGTCTCTGATAGTCATATCAGTGATATGGAGAGTGGAGAGGGCTATGACCGTTCTACTCTTGAGTTGCTGGGAAGACAGCGGGAACTGATACGAGAAGTGGGAAAATTGAATAAACCTATTGTATTGGTATTGATTAAAGGGCGCCCCTTATTACTGGAAGGTATTGAAGCAGAAGTCGATGCTATCGTTGACGCCTGGTATCCGGGTATGCAAGGAGGAAATGCAGTTGCCGATGTATTGTTCGGTGATTATAATCCAGCCGGGCGCTTGACTATTTCAGTACCACGCTCTGTGGGACAGCTTCCGGTATATTATAATACAAAACGGAAAGGAAACCGCAGTAAATACATAGAAGAAGAGGGTACACCTCACTATCCTTTTGGTTATGGACTCAGCTATACATCTTTCAATTATTCGGACTTGAAGGCGGAGGTTGTAGAAGCAGAAGATAGCTGCCTGGTAAATATTTCAGTGAAGGTACGGAATGAAGGCTCACGGGATGGAGATGAGGTCGTTCAACTTTATCTTCGTGATGAAGTGGCTAGTTTTACTACTCCTTTTAAGCAGTTATGTGGATTTCAACGGATACATTTGAAAGTTGGTGAGACAAAGGAAATAACATTCCGGTTAGATAAGAAATCACTGGCACTCTATATGCAAAATGAAGAGTGGGCTGTAGAACCCGGTCGTTTTACATTGATGCTTGGTGGTTCTTCTGAACAAATTTATCAGCAAAAAGAAATTGAGATAACCAAAAGATATACTTTTAAAATGTAAATATCATGAGTAAATCAAGAGATAGAGTGCTCCAGGCACTGAATCATCAGAATACTGATTATGTTCCGGTAGATTTTGGTTCTACCGCAGTGACAGGTATTCATTGCCGTATTGTAGAAGCTTTACGAAATCATTATGGATTGGAATCTAAGCCTGTGAAAATAGTGGATGCTTTTCAAATGTTGGGTGAAGTTGATGAGGAACTTGTAGAACTGTTGGGAGTAGATTGTATAGGTATTGGTGGAGCGAAGGATATATTTGATCTGGATACCACACAACTTCATGAACAGGTCACTCCGTGGGGGCAGCGTGTATTAGTTCCTTTGAGTATGGATCTTACGCCGGATAGCCAGGGAGATGTTTATGTTTATGCCGGTGGTGATAAAACATATCCTCCCAGTGCTGTGATGCCCAAAGGATGTTATTTTATCAATGCCATTGAAAGACAGCAACCTATTGATGAAGAAAAATTGAATCCCGAAGATAATGTTGAAGAGTTTACATTGTTGACGGATGCTGATCTTGCTTACTATAAAGAACTAGTGGATAAGGTGTCTGGTTCAGGAAAAGCCGTAGTTGCCAGTTTTGGAGGGACGGCTTTAGGGGATGTAGCATTTGTTCCGGGTATGGGATTGAAAGAACCGAAAGGTATCCGTAGTGTCGTAGAATGGTATATGTCGACAGCTATGCGTCAGGATTATCTCCATCAGGTATTTGAGAAAGAGATTGATATCGCGATAGCCAACTATGAAAAACTTTGGAATACATTGGGAGATAAAGTCGATGTTGTACTGACTTGTGGAACTGATTTCGGTTCTCAGGAATCTCAGTTCTGTTCTCTTGATACGTTCAAAGAACTTTGGTTACCTCATTATCGTCGTATGAATGACTGGATACATCAGCATACTACATGGAAAATTTTCAAACATTCATGTGGGGCTATTATTCCTATCCTTCCGGGTCTGATAGAGGCGGGGTTCGATATTATCAATCCGGTACAGATTAATGCCAAAGATATGGATTCACATAGGCTGAAGGAAGAGTTTGGTTCTCAACTCACTTTTTGGGGTGGGGGAATCGATACGCAACAAATATTGCCCTTTGGTACTCCCGATGAAATCCGTCGCCATGTGATAGGACAGTGTGAGATCCTGGGGCGTGATGGAGGTTTTATTTTTAATGCAGTGCATAATATACAGGCTAATGTTCCGATTGAAAATGTAGTTGCTTTATTTGATACTTTGAAAAGTCTTAGAAATTAATAACCTAAATATAGAAAAGTAATGATGAATAATCTGAATGAATTATATGATGCAATTTTGGTAGGTAAACTGGAAGATGCAGTAAAAGTAACCAAAATAGCAGTTGAAGAAGGAATGACTCCTCATGAAATTATAAACCAATACATGATTAAAGCGATGGAGGAAATCGGAAGTCGTTTTGAGGCAGGTAAAGTTTTTGTTCCGAATCTTCTGATGAGTGCCCGTGCCATGCGTGGCGCTTTGGATGTCTTGAAACCTTTGATGCAGGGACAAGTCGATTCTTATATTGGGAAGATTGTGATAGGTACTGTAAAAGGAGATCTGCATGATATCGGTAAGAATCTTGTAGCTTCCATGTTTGAAGGGTGTGGCTTTGAAGTTATTAATCTGGGAGTTGATGTGTCGAGTGATAAATTTATCAGTGCTGCTCTGGAGAATAAGGCGGATATTATTTGTATGTCGGCTCTACTTACCACGACCATGAACTATATGAAGGAAGTAGTTGTAGCCGTTGAAGCTTCCGAATTGAAAGGAAAGGTGAAGATTATGGTTGGAGGAGCTCCTGTGAATGATGCTTTTGCAAAAGCAATAGGTGCCGATGCATATACCAGTAATGCCAACGCTGCTGTTGTAATGGCCAAGAAACTCATTGCTGCAAATTAATTTTTGAAAAGAATCTTATGATGGATAGGGAGATTTATCAATACGAGCTACCTTGGAATGCACTTCAACTTAATTCGGAAGATATTTATCTTTCAATGGGAGTTGGTTATGTCCCGAATGAAGAGATGCTAAAGCAACTTGATCTTTTGAAAAAAGAGATTGCTGTTCGATGTCGTCCACGTTGCCTTTATGCTTTTTTTGAAGCCAGTCTGGCAACTAATAATCATATAGGCATAGGTGGTGTGGAGCTACATACCGGTGCAGTTATTACTCCCTATTTGTTGGATGCTGACCGATATGTATTGTTTATAGCTACTGCCGGACAGGAGTTCGAACAGTTCCAGCATGAAGTAAAATCTTCCGGTGATATTTTGCAGGAGTTTTTGCTTGATTCCTTGGGCTCTGCAATTGCGGAGGCAGTTGTACGCGAAGTGTGTAGTAAAGTTGAAAACCATGTTTTGCCACTGGGATATGGTGTAAGTCATCCGTATAGTCCGGGATATTGCGGTTGGCATGTGACACAGCAAAAGTTTTTATTTTCTTTACTGCCGGAACAACCTTGTGGAGTTCGGTTGAGTGAGTCCTCTCTAATGTCTCCCATTAAATCGGTAAGTGGAGTAATTGCTGTAGGTGAGAGAATCGTGAAACGTAAATATGGCTGTGAGCTTTGTGGCAAAGCAGACTGCTATAAGAATAGAAACAAATTAAAAAAGTGATTGCCATGAATATATCAAAATGGATTGAAGATATAATTACTTCTGATAAAAGTTTGTCTATGCCTATCATGACTCATCCGGGTATTGAATTATTAGGTAAGAAAGTACTGGATGCCGTGACTGATGGTGAAGTTCATTTCCAAGCTATTCATGCTTTGAATGAGCGCTTTCCCCAGGCTATGGCATGTACCGCCATTATGGACCTGACTGTAGAAGCTGAAGCTTTCGGGAGTCAACTCTGTATGAGTGAACATGAGGTTCCTACGGTTACAGGCCGTTTGTTGACCTCATTTGAAGATGTGAACGCATTACAGATTCCTTCTTTGGATAGTGCCAGAGTTCCCCAGTATCTGAAGGCGAATGCTATGGCTGCTGCCGGAATAAATAAACCTGTCTTTGCCGGTTGTATAGGTCCTTATTCACTTGCCGGACGGTTGTTTGATATGACTGAAATAATGATGGCGATATATACTGAACCTCAGACTGCTACTTTATTACTTGAAAAATGCACGGAATTCCTTCTTAGTTATTGTCAGGCAATAAAGGCAACAGGAGTGGCCGGAGTCGTAATGGCAGAGCCAGCGGCGGGATTACTTTCTGATGAAGATTGTTTTCAGTATTCTTCATTATATGTAAAGCAGATCATTGAAGAGGTACAAGATGATTCGTTTGCAGTGATTCTTCATAACTGTGGTAATACAGGACATTGTACTCCTGCCATGTTGAAAACCGGTGCTAAAGGATATCATTTTGGAAATAAGGCTGATATGGTAGAAGCACTGAAAGTTTGTCCTGCAGATGTACTGGTTATGGGTAATCTGGATCCGGTTGGTATTTTCAAGATGGCCTCGCCGGAAGTAGTTGCCCGTCAGACAGAGGAGCTTCTGAATTGCACATCTTCATATCCGAATTTTGTAATTTCAAGTGGTTGTGATACCCCTCCGGAAGTTCCATTTGCCAATATTGAAGCTTTTTATCAGGCAGTGGAGAGATATAATAATGAATGTGGCAGATAAAGACAAAAAAGAGATAAAATTGTATCAGTTTATCCATTTACAGTCAGCTATCTTTGTCGTGTAAAATAAATGGGAACCTAAATAGAATAAAAATGAATAAGCTTAAAGGGATTACGTTAACATTGGCCACTACTGCTCTTGTAGCATGTGGACCGGGTCAGAAACAGTCAAATTTTAGTTCGTCTTCTATGCATACAACAGAAACGGAGAATTTACTTGCTAACCTTAAAAAAGTATCATCTAAAGGGATTATGTTTGGACATCATGATGATACTAACTATGGTATAGGTTGGGATGGTGAAGAGGGACGCTCCGACGTAAAAAGCGTGTGCGGAGATTATCCCGCTGTTATCAGTTTCGATCTGGGACATATAGAACTGGATGATACAGTGAGTCTGGATAATGTTCCGTTCAGTAAGATTCGTCGAGAAATACTGAACCAATATAAAAGAGGAGGAATGTCTTCTTTGAGCTGGCACTTACGTAATCCTCTGACAGGTGGAGACTCATGGGATGTATCAGATACAACAGTGGTGAAGTCTGTTCTTTCTGGAGGAAGCAATCATGAGAAATTCACCGGCTGGGTAAGTAAAGTTTCTGCCTTTATTAATTCTCTGCAGACAGAGGATGGAGTAAAAGTCCCCGTACTTTTCCGACCGTGGCACGAGCATACAGGTAGCTGGTTCTGGTGGGGTGAGAAGCTCTGTACTCCCGAAGAATATAAAGCACTTTGGCAAATGACGGTGGATATTCTTCGTGAAGATGGTGTGAATAATGCTCTTTATGCTTACTCCCCCGGTTCCGAGCCACAAGATACTGTACAATACCTGAATCGTTATCCGGGAGATGAACTGGTTGATGTAATCGGCTTCGATACTTATCAATTTGATCGTGATAGTTATATTGCTAATCTTGAAAAATCGCTTGCCATTATAGATAGTATCGGTAAAACACACAATAAAGTAATTGCTATCACTGAAACCGGATATGAGGGTATTCCCGATTCGAAATGGTGGACTGAAACTTTATTACCTGTCATAGAGAAGTATCCGATAGCTTATGTGCTAGTTTGGCGCAATGCTCGTGAGCGCGTAACTCATTTCTATGCTCCTTATCCAGGGCAAGTCTCTGCTAATGATTTTGTGGAGTTCTATAAAGACCCTAAAACTTTATTTGCAGCGGATGTAAATTCTTTATATAAATAAGAAAATCATCAATATGGGAATTCTTAATGATAAGATAAAACAACTCATTCAAGGACATGAGGAGTTGATAACAAGAGAAAATGAGCCAGTAAAGGGTGGCAACGGTATATTCACCCGCTATAAATATCCTGTACTAACCGCCGCGCACACCCCTGTCTTTTGGCGATACGATTTGGATGAAAACAGTAATCCTTATCTAATGGAACGAATCAGCATTAATGCCACGATGAATTCCGGTGCCATAAAATGGAACAATAAGTACTTATTGGTGGTTCGAGTGGAAGGGGCCGATCGTAAATCATTCTTTGCCATAGCCGAAAGTCCGAATGGTGTTGACAATTTCCGTTTTTGGGATTATCCGATAATGATGCCTGAAGACATTGTTCCGGCAACTAATATTTACGACATGCGTCTCACAGCCCATGAAGACGGTTGGATATATGGTATTTTCTGTGCGGAACGGCACGATGAAACAGCTCCAGTGGGAGATTTGTCTTCTGCAACGGCTACGGCAGCTATTGCCCGTACCAAAGATCTGAAAACTTGGGAGCGTCTGCCGGACTTGAAAACTAAAAGTCAGCAACGTAATGTGGTGCTTCATCCGGAATTTGTAGATGGTAAATATGCACTTTATACCCGTCCGCAGGATGGTTTCATAGATGCCGGAAGCGGTGGAGGTATTGGTTGGGCATTGGTGGATGACATAACGCATGCTGAAGTAAAGGAGGAAAAGATTATTGACCAACGCTATTATCATACTATCAAAGAGGTGAAGAATGGCGAAGGGCCGCATCCTATCAAAACCTCTAAGGGGTGGTTGCACTTGGCACATGGAGTACGTGGTTGTGCGGCAGGATTGCGTTACGTACTTTATATGTATATGACAGCCTTGGACGAACCCTCCAAACTGATAGCTGCTCCCGGTGGTTATTTCATGGCGCCCGAAGCGGAAGAACGTATAGGCGATGTAAGCAACGTACTTTTCTCCAACGGGTGGATTGTTGATGATGACGGAACGGTATTTATCTATTATGCTTCTTCCGATACGCGGATGCATGTTGCAACCTCTACTGTCGATAAGTTAGTGGATTATTGCATGAATACTCCTGTTGACGGTCTGAGTTCGTCCGCATCGGTGGACACTTTAAAGAGATTGATAGATAAGAATTTGGAATTATTGAAACAGCAACCTGTTTCTAAATAAACATAGTATGATAAAACTTACAGAGAAAATAGGCTATGGATTTGGAGATATGGCCTCATCCATGTTCTGGAAACTGTTCGGCGCTTATCTGATGATATTCTATACGGATGTTTTCGGTTTGCCGGCTGCGGTGGTAGGAACTATGTTCCTGATAACAAGAATATGGGATTCGGCTTTCGATCCTATTGTCGGAGTTGTTGCCGATCGCACACACTCCCGTTGGGGAAAGTTCCGGCCTTATCTCTTGTGGTTGGCCGTTCCGTTCGGTATCATAGGTGTGCTGACTTTTGTTACTCCGGACTGGAGCCCGACCGGTAAGTTGGTTTATGCTTATGTCACCTATTCGTTGATGATGATGATATATTCTGCCATCAATGTCCCTTACGCTTCTCTATTGGGTGTGATGAGTCCTAATCCTAAAGAACGCAACACACTTTCTACATATAGAATGACCTTTGCCTACATCGGTAGTTTTATAGCTTTGCTGCTGTTTATGCCGTTGGTAAACTTTTTCAGTGGTAACAGTAAGGACTTGGGCGACCAGCAGACCGGTTGGACTATGGCGGTTGTTGTTATAGCCATATTATGTATTATTTTATTCTTTGGTTGCTTTGCCTGGACAAAAGAGCGGGTAAAGCCTATCAAAGAAGCACAGAATCCGTTGAAAGAAGATCTGAAAGATCTGTTTAAAAACAAGCCTTGGTGGATCTTATTGGGTGCGGGTGTGGCTGCTTTGGTATTCAACTCCATTCGTGATGGCGCTACTGTCTATTACTTCAAGTATTTTGTTGTAGAGGAAGATTATGCAACTGTCTCCTTTTTCGGTATGTCATTCGTGTTGAGTGGATTATATCTCGCTTTGGGGCAGGCTGCCAATATAATAGGCGTGATAGCTGCTGCTCCTGTCAGCAACTGCATCGGCAAGCGTAATACCTATATGTGGGCTATGATTATAGCCACAGTCCTTAGCGTTATTTTCTATTGGTTTGATAAGGAAGACCTGATATGGATGTTTGTATTTCAGGCACTGATCAGCATTTGTGCGGGTAGCATCTTTCCGTTGCTTTGGTCCATGTATGCCGATTGTGCTGATTATTCGGAACTGAAAACCGGTAATCGTGCCACCGGTTTGATATTCTCCTCTTCTTCCATGAGCCAGAAGTTCGGTTGGGCTATCGGGACGGCAATCACCGGCTGGTTGCTCGGCTTTTTTGGCTTTCAGGCAAATGCCGTACAAAGTGAAGAAGCGATTAGCGGTATCAAGATGTTCCTGAGTTTTCTACCGGCGGTAGGCACGATATTGAGTGTGGTCTTCATCAGTATGTACCCGCTTACTGAAAAGAAAATGAAAGATATAACAACTGAATTGGAATGCAAAAGACAATTATAAGAAAATGATGTGTATGAATATACTAAGCGAGATGCAGCTTGAGATGCGTACTGTGCTGGAAGATAATATTCTTTCGTTTTGGGAAGATAAAATGACAGATTCGGTGCATGGTGGTTTCTATGGCCGCATCACCGGGACAGGTAAGCTGGAACCGCAGGCTGTGAAAGGAGCTGTACTCAATGCCCGCATATTGTGGACTTTCTCGTCGGCTTACCGCCTGTTTGGGAAAGCCGAATATCTGGAGACAGCCACCCGTGCCAAACGTGTCATTATCGATCAATTCTACGACAAGGAACAGGGTGGAATATATTGGTCGCTCGACTATGCAGGTCGTCCTGCAGATACCAAGAAACAAATTTATGCCTTAGGTTTTGCCATTTATGGCCTGAGTGAATACCATCGTGCTACCGGAGATGAAGAAGCGCTGACCTATGCCATCCGTCTCTTCAAAAGCATTGAACAATATAGTTTCGATTCCGTAAAGAACGGTTATTGCGAAGCATTAACTCGTGATTGGAACGAAATTTCCGATATGCGTCTCAGTGACAAGGATGAGAATGAACGCAAGACCATGAATACCCATTTGCACATTTTGGAGCCTTACACAAATCTCTATCGCGTGTGGAAAGACGCCGTTCTTGAGAAGCAACTTCGTAACCTGATAGAGCTTTTCACAGATAAGATATTGAACCAGCAAACCGGACATTTGGAGCTCTTTTTTGATGATGATTGGGTGAGCAAATACCGTATCATATCCTATGGACATGACATTGAGGCTTCCTGGCTGATTCATGAGGCGGCTTTAGTCTTGGGAGATAAAGCACTGTTGGAGAAAGTGGAACCTTTGGTGGAGTACATCGCGGCCGCAGCCGATGAAGGATTGACGTCCGAGGGCGGCATGATTTACGAGACTTTCCCCGACAAAGGCACCACAGACCGGGATTGCCATTGGTGGGTGCAAGCCGAAAACGTGGTGGGGCACATTAATCTTTATCAACATTTCGATGATGAAGTGGCTCTTCAGAAAGCATCTCGCTGTTGGGAGTATATCAAGAAGCATTTGATAGATTACAAAAACGGAGAATGGTATTGGAGCGTTCGTGCCGACGGAACGGTAAA
Organism: Bacteroides sp. AM10-21B; assembly: GCF_003472565.1. Taxonomy (NCBI): domain Bacteria; kingdom Pseudomonadati; phylum Bacteroidota; class Bacteroidia; order Bacteroidales; family Bacteroidaceae; genus Bacteroides; species Bacteroides sp. AM10-21B. The sequence continues at coordinate 59,698 of NZ_QRME01000012.1, forward strand.
CACAGCCGATGATAAGGCGGGTTTCTGGAAATGTCCCTATCATAACGGGCGCATGTGTATGGAAATGATAGAGCGCTTTTCATAAAAAAACAGGTTAGTTGTTTTCAGGTTGAGGCTATATTAGAGTGAGGTATTGGGGAATATCCATTCTGATATAGCCTCTCCGTTATGTATAGGAACGTATTATCCTGTGACTTTGTCTGTCTCCGGTTCGAAGAGTTTATTGCTGAGTGCCTGCAAAGCTCTTTTCTTATCTTCCGTCTTAATGACGAATGCCACGTCACTGTCATTGCTGCCATACGAAATCATACGTAGCGGGATATCTGCCAGGGCTTCTATAATTTGTGTTTCGACACCGGCATACTGCCAGCGCATGTTTCCTACCACGGATACAATAGACATGCGGTCTTCCATCAGAATTTTGGCATATTGTTCCAGTTCCGCAAGGATTTTGCATAGACGCTCGCTGTTGTCTATGGCGACGGACACATCCTGATTGGATGAAACCAACAAACAAAGCGGGGTTCTGTGCTTGGCAAACGTATCAAAAATCTTACTGATAAACTGATAAGGACATAAGCAATGTTTCGACTCGAATTTCACGTAGAAGATATTGTCTTTGGCGGCTATGGCCTTGATGATATTGTCGTCTTGCAAATTCGAAATCAATGTTCCCTCTGCCTGAGGATTCATTGAGCTGAGTAACCGTACCGGGATATTGCGCTTGCGTGCCGGAGCGATGCAAAACGGGTGCAATATTTTTGCTCCGTAAAAGGCCAGTTGTTCGGCTTCGTTGAAACTGAGATGCTTTACGGAACGGGTTCCCGATACTTCACGCGGGTCATTATTGTGCATCCCGTCAATGTCTGTCCATATCTGTATTTCCTCTGCGCAGATGGCAGCGCCGATGAGCGATGCAGTATAGTCGCTGCCGCCCCGTTTCAGGTTGTCCGTTTCATTATAAGCATTTTTGCAGATATACCCTTGAGTAATAAAAAGATTGATGCCGGGATACTGTGCCAATTGCGCCTGCAGTTTTTCCTCTATATATTTCAAGTCCGGTTCTCCTTCCGGTCCGGTACGCATAAAGTTGAAAGCGGAGAGCAGGATATTGGCAATCTTTCGTTCCCGCAGGTAGAAGTGCAGCAGGGCTGTACTGATAAGTTCTCCTTGTGCCAATACCTCTTTTTCTTCAATCGAGGTGAATTCATCATTGATAAATTGCCAGAGTCGCTGGAAGCGGTCGAGAATATAATCTATTGCTTCTCGCTTTGTGGACTCGTCTGTCAACAGTTCGTTGGCGAAGTCAATGAACTGGAATTCCATCCGGGTTATTTTCTCGTGTGCCTGCTCTATATCGCGGTTGAACAGGTTGGCTGCAATTTCTTCCAGATGATTGGTTGTGCCTGCCGTTGCGGACAGGACTACAATCTTCGGTGTGGACTCTGAAATGAGTTCCGCTAAGTGTTTCATTCTCTCTACTGTGCCGACGGAAGTACCGCCGAATTTGTAAACTTTCATTTTTAATTCATTTTTAATTATTCTTTTTTTGTTGCCGGATGAAGCCTCTGTATTCCTTTTCGTTTTAGAAGGCTCATGCCCAAAATGGAAGGGTGAGTTTCTTTTTCTGTTCTCTTACAATGTCTCTGAGGATACATTGTAAGGCGTTTTTCTACTTCTCCGTAGCCTTATGTACAGTCCTTTCACTTATAAAAGTTCAAAAGACATGCCGTTTGTTTCCCGGAAAACGTTTATATTTGCACATCCCCTGTTTTTACCATTTATTACTTTAAACTTATCCGAAGAAATATGAGCAAGATTTTAATCGTTGACGATGAAGTACAAATCCGTACCCTTTTGTCACGTATGTTGGAGTTGGAAGGATATGAAGTATGCCAGGCCGGTGATTGCAGGAATGCTTTGAAGCAGTTGGAACTCCAAAGCCCGGATGTCACCCTGTGCGACGTGTTCCTTCCTGACGGTAATGGGGTAGACCTTGTGTCGTCTATCAAGAAAACAGCCCCTAACGTCGAGATAATCCTGTTGACTGCACATGGAAACATTCCGGACGGTGTGCAAGCCATTAAGAACGGTGCTTTCGATTATATCACTAAAGGTGATGATAACAATAAAATTATACCACTCATCAGCCGTGCTGCAGAGAAGGCGCGTATGAACGTCCGTTTGGAGAAATTGGAAAAGAAAGTGGGACAAACGTATTCTTTCGATTCTGTTCTGGGGGATTCAAAAGTTGTGAAGGATGCTATTTTGCTGGCGCAGAAAGTGTCGGGCACAGATGTACCGGTATTGCTGACAGGTGAAACGGGTACGGGAAAAGAGGTCTTTGCCCAGGCCATACATTATAATAGCAAGCGTGCCAAGCAGAATTTCGTTGCGGTTAATTGTTCCTCTTTCAGCAAGGAATTGTTGGAAAGCGAGATGTTCGGTCATAAGGCCGGTTCGTTTACGGGAGCATTGAAGGACAAGAAAGGACTGTTTGAGGAAGCAAACAACGGTACAATCTTTTTAGATGAGATTGGAGAAATGGCTTTTGAACTGCAAGCCAAACTTCTGCGTATCCTTGAAACGGGTGAGTATATAAAGATTGGCGATACGAAACCTACTCGTGTGAATGTACGCATTATTGCTGCGACCAACCGTAACCTGCAGGAAGAGATTGCTGCAGGACACTTCCGTGAAGATTTATTTTATCGTCTCTCTGTATTCCAGATACACCTGCCGCCATTGCGCGAACGGGCAGGTGATGTACGTCTCTTGGCGAAAGCTTTTGTAAGGAGCTTATCTTGCAGTTTGGCGCGCCCCATTACGGAAATAGCGCCTGCTTTTCTTGAAGCCCTTGAGCAACAGCCTTGGAAAGGCAATATTCGTGAACTGCGCAATGTGATAGAACGCAGCCTGATTGTTTGCGAGAGCGAACGGTTGGATGTTGCCGACTTGCCGCTTGACATACAGAACGCACATTACGAACAATCCAGTGAAACCTGTCCCGGCAGTTTTGAACTTTCGGCCATGGAGCGTCGTCACATAGCCCGTGTGCTGGAATACACGAAGGGCAATAAGACGGAAGCTGCCCGCCTGCTCAAAATCGGACTGACTACACTCTACCGTAAAATAGAAGAATACGGAATATAAGCTACTTTATCTTATCGCTTGTCGGAAGTTTCCCTGTATGGAACAAAGTGTTTCAACGCATGAAACTTTCTGTTCCACCGCTTGAAACAACTCGTTCCACCGCTTGAAACTAACAGTTTTCTACGTTGAAATTGTTGGTTTTCCCTATTGAAACCAATGGACTCTGCGAATGAGCCTCGAATCATGCCATGATTCTTTTCTATTTTGATAGACACCCTTTCATTTTGGAAGGGTGTTTTCTTTTCTTGTAACCCATTACTTTTTTATATGTCCCTGCAACTCATTGTTTTATCTTCTCGACCGGACTTTTGGCATACATTTGGCATTTATGGAGTCGGTAAAAACATGAATATTAAATTAACGAAGTAAAAACATGGGAATAACAATTTCATTTATTGTCTGCCTGTTGAGCGGTTTTCTCGCTTTCTGGCTGTTCTGGAAAAGTGTGGATTGGTTTGAGAAGATTTAAAGAGGAGAGAAAAGATTATGTACACAGTATTATTTGTATTAGGTGTTGCAGTGTTCGGGTACTTGATGTATGTGCTGGTAAAACCCGAAAAGTTCTAAAAGATTAAAGAAATGAATACGGAAATTTTAGGTGTGGTTTTGCAGATTTTCCTGTTGGTGGTAATTTCTTACCCGTTGGGAAAGTATATTGCAAAGGTTTATAAAGGAGAGAAGATATGGTCGGACTTTATGAAACCGATAGAGAGATTGATATTTAGGATAACAGGTGTTAATCCCAATGAAGAAATGAACTGGAAGCAGTTCCTCAAAGCGTTGCTGATATTGAATGCTGTCTGGTTTGTTTGGGGAATGGTACTGTTGGTCAGTCAGGGGTGGCTGCCGTTGAATCCGGACGGGAATGGTCCGCAAACTCCTGACCAGGCGTTCAATACTTGCATCAGTTTTATGGTGAACTGTAACTTGCAGCATTATTCCGGTGAGAGCGGGCTGACGTATTTCACTCAATTGTTCGTCATCATGCTCTTCCAGTTTATTACTGCAGCGACAGGTATGGCGGCCATGGCGGGCATTATGAAGTCCATCAGCCGTAAAACGACGAATACAATCGGCAACTTCTGGAACTTTCTTGTGTTGAGTTGTACGCGTATCCTTTTACCGCTCTCTCTGATTGTCGGCTTTATCCTTATTACACAAGGTACTCCGATGGGCTTTGACGGTAAGATGGAAGTGACTACGCTTGAAGGACAAGAACAAACGGTTTCACAAGGGCCGGTGGCTGCCATCGTTCCTATCAAGCAGTTGGGTACGAACGGAGGCGGTTACTTCGGTGTAAATTCGTCTCATCCATTGGAAAATCCTACCTACTTGTCCAATATAGTAGAATGCTGGTCTATCCTGATTATACCTATGGCTATGGTTTTTGCGTTGGGCTTTTATACAAAACGCATGAAACTGGCTTATAGTATTTACGGTGTAATGCTCTGTGTCTATTTGGCGGGGGGCGGCATCAACGTCTATCAGGAGATGAACGGCAATCCCCGTATCGATGATATGGGCATTGCACAGGACAACGGGGCGATGGAAGGCAAGGAAGTCCGTTTGGGAGCAGGCGCCACTGCCTTATGGAGCATTACGACTACGGTTACTTCCAACGGTTCAGTCAATGGTATGCACGATTCCACGATGCCTTTGTCCGGCATGATGGAAATGTTAAATATGCAGATTAATACTTGGTTTGGCGGTGTCGGAGTAGGGTGGATGAACTATTATACGTTTATTATTATTGCAGTCTTCATCAGTGGGCTGATGGTAGGGCGTACGCCGGAATTCTTAGGAAAGAAGGTAGAAGCCCGGGAGATGAAAATAGCGACAATCGTTGCACTGCTTCATCCGTTTGTGATATTGGTGGGTACGGCTTTGTCTTGTTACCTTTTTGCTCATCATCCGCAGTTTGTAGAGAGTGAGGGCGGGTGGCTGAATAATCCCGGTTTTCACGGACTGAGCGAACAATTCTATGAGTTCACTTCATGTGCTGCGAATAACGGCTCAGGTTTTGAAGGCTTGGGAGACAATACCTACTTTTGGAACTATGCCTGTGGTTGGGTGCTGATTCTAAGTCGTTTCCTTCCTATTGTGGGGCAGGTTGCGATAGCGGGTCTGTTGGCACAGAAAAGGTTTATTCCAGAAAGTGCCGGCACACTGAAAACGGATACGTTCACTTTTGCCGTAATGACTTTTGCCGTAATCTTTATTGTGGCAGCACTATCCTTTTTCCCGGTACATGCGTTGAGCACAATTGCTGAACATTTCAGTTTGTAATGGATAAGAATAATTAGATATGGTAATGAAAGATAAAAAATCAGCTTCTTTGTTTCAGAAGGAGCAAGTTGTGGAAAGTTTAAAGCAGTCATTCGTGAAATTGAATCCGCGGGTGATGATAAAGAATCCGATTATGTTCACTGTAGAGTTGGTGACACTGGTGATGCTGGCAGTCTGCATTCTCTCTTTGGGAACATCGGAATATGGTACGTTCGGCTATAATTTCTTGGTATTTACAGTATTGTTTGTCACTTTATTGTTCGCCAACTTTGCCGAAGCTATTGCCGAAGCCCGTGGTAAGGCACAGGCGGACAGCCTGCGCAAGACGCGCGAGGAGACTCCTGCCAAAGTATTGGTGGAGGGCAAACTGCGCACAGTCAGCAGTGCACGCCTCAAGAAAGGAGATTTCTTTGTTTGTGAAGCGGGTGATACGATTCCTGCCGATGGTGAGATTGTGGAAGGACTAGCTTCTATTGATGAGAGTGCCATTACCGGTGAATCGGCTCCGGTAATCCGTGAGGCAGGCGGTGACAAAAGTTCCGTAACCGGTGGTACGAAAGTTCTTTCGGATAAGATAAAGGTATTGGTAACACAACAACAGGGGGAGAGCTTTCTCGATAAAATGATTGCGTTGGTAGAGGGTGCTACCCGTAAGAAAACGCCGAACGAAATAGCGCTGACTATCTTGTTGGCAGGATTTACGTTGGTATTCGTGATTGTATGTATTACGCTGATTCCGATGGCAGACTATACCAATATCGCTCATCCGGGCACCTGTATCTCTATTGCAGCCATTCTCTCTTTATTTGTTTGCCTGATACCGACAACCATCGGCGGTCTGCTTTCGGCTATCGGTATTGCCGGTATGGACCGTGCCCTGCGCGCCAATGTCATTACAAAATCGGGTAAAGCCGTAGAAACGGCCGGTGATATCGATACGCTGCTATTGGACAAGACTGGTACGATTACTATCGGTAACCGCAAAGCTACCGGGTTTCATCCGGCTCCGGGTATCGATGAAAAGGTGTTTGTAGAGGCTTGCCTGCTGTCCTCGCTTTCCGATGAAACTCCGGAAGGAAAGTCCATTATCGAGTTGGGACGTGAGAACGGTCATCGTATGCGCGACCTCAACACTGCGGGTGCTCATATGATTAAGTTTACCGCTGAAACCAAATGCTCCGGTGTAGACCTGCAAGATGGTACTCAAATCCGTAAAGGTGCATTCGACGCTATTCGACGCATTGTGGAAAGTGCCGGAAATAAATTCCCGAAAGAAGTGGAAGAAGTGATTGCCGCTATTTCGGGCAATGGCGGTACTCCGCTGGTGGTATGTGTCAATAAAGCGGTGCTGGGAGTCATTGAATTGCAGGACATCATCAAACCTGGTATTCAGGAACGTTTTGAACGTCTTCGTAAAATGGGAGTAAAAACGGTTATGGTGACTGGTGACAATCCGTTGACTGCTAAATATATTGCCGAAAAGGCCGGTGTGGATGATTTCATTGCCGAAGCAAAGCCGGAGGATAAAATGGAATATATCAAGAAAGAGCAGCAGGCCGGTAAATTGGTTGCCATGATGGGAGACGGAACCAATGATGCCCCCGCACTGGCGCAGGCAAATGTGGGTGTTGCCATGAATAGCGGCACACAGGCTGCAAAGGAAGCCGGGAATATGGTAGACCTTGATAACGACCCGACCAAGCTGATTGAAATTGTAGAAATTGGCAAACAGTTACTGATGACGCGTGGTACGCTTACCACCTTCTCCATTGCGAACGATGTCGCCAAGTACTTTGCTATTATCCCGGCACTGTTTATGGTTGCTATTCCTCAGTTGGCTCCGTTGAACATCATGGGGCTGCACAGTCCTGAAACAGCCATTCTTTCGGCCATAATCTTTAATGCTATCATTATTCCCATACTGATACCGTTAGCTTTGAAGGGTGTTCAGTACAAGCCTATCGGTGCAAGTGCGTTGCTACGCCGCAACTTGTTGATTTATGGCTTGGGTGGTGTCATTGCACCGTTCATAGGCATTAAGTTGATAGATATGTTTGTCAGTTTGTTTTTTTAATTTAAAGTAGAAAGAAAATGAAAACTCTTTGGAAATCAGTAAAAATAACAGTTGCTTTCTGTATATTCTTTTCGGTATTCTATATCCTTATCTTATGGATATTTGCACAATTTGCAGGACCGAATAAAGGTAATGCCGAGGTCTTGACTTTGAACGGCAAGGTAGTGGGCGCTGCCAATGTAGGGCAGATGTTTACGGAAGATATTTATTTCTGGGGACGGCCTTCCTGTGCCGGTGAAGGTTACGATGCAAGTAGTTCGGCTGGTAGTAATAAAGGTCCTACAAACGAGGAGTATCTTGCAGAGGTGGAAGCACGTGTTGATACATTCTTGCTGCATCATCCTTATCTACAACGCAAGGACGTTCCTGCCGAAATGGTAACGGCCAGCGCTTCGGGATTGGACCCTGACATTACGCCTGCCAGTGCCTATGCACAGGTAAAACGTGTGGCTGAGGCGAGGGGACTGGATGAGGTTGTTGTCAGGAATATCGTTGACAAGACCATTGAAAAACCCTTATTGGGGCTGTTTGGTACAGAGAAAGTGAATGTTTTGAAGTTGAATATAGCATTGGATTTGGAAAAAACGAATGGAAAATAATTAGAGATATGAATCATTTTAAAGTAACAATAATAGGTTTTATAGCAGCTGTGGTGGTAAGCTTTTATGGGGGAGATAAAGTGTGTGCGCAAGAAGTCCGGATACAGGGAGATTTGGTAAGTTCCTATGTGTGGCGCGGCTTTTATCAGACCGGAGTTAGCTTTCAGCCGACTTTAGGTTTTGGAATAGGAGATTTTTCGTTGACAGCATGGGGCTCTACCGATTTTGACGGAACAAGTTCTTCTGAAGGTGCGGCAGCTAAGGAAATAGATTTGACGGCGGCGTATACGTTCGGCGATTCCGGTCTTACTTTGTCCGTTGCCAGCCTTTGGTGGGCTGGTCAGGGAGCTAATAAGTATTTTAACTTCAAGAGTCATGAGACGGCTCATCATTTTGAAGCGGGACTTGCCTATACATTACCGTTGGAGAAGCTCCCGCTTTCGATAGCTTGGTACACGATGTTTGCCGGTGCGGATAAAAATGACAAAGGAGGGCAGAACTATTCTTCTTATGTTGAACTGAACTATCCGTTCAATATCAAGTCTGTCGATTTGAATGCCACTTGCGGTTTTCTTCCTTACGAAGCCGGTGTGGGTGTTTACAGAGTTCCAAACAGGGGCTTTGCCGTAACCAATCTTGGCTTGAAAGCCACGAAAGATATAAAGGTAACGGATAAATTTGCTGTACCGATATTTGCACAAGCCATTTGGAATCCCCGTATGGAAGATGCGCATCTGGTGTTTGGCATAACCCTGAAACCATGAGCCGGGAAGAGAGCGTACAACATTTCCTCGACTTGATTAAGAAATCACGTCGCGGCAAGTTTAAGGTCTATATTGGTATGATTGCCGGTGTAGGTAAAACTTATCGTATGCTTCAGGAGGCCCGTGACCTGTTGGATAATGGTGTGGACGTAAATATTGGCTATGTGGAAACGCATGAGCGTGCCGGCACGGAGGCACTGTTGAAGGGACTACCCGTTATTCCCCGCCGTAAGATATTCTATAAGGGGAAGGAACTCGAGGAAATGGATCTTGACGCCATTCTCCGTATTCACCCGGAGCTTGTCATAGTGGATGAACTGGCGCATACTAATGTGGAAGGCAGCCGGAATGAGAAGCGCTGGCAGGATGTGATGGATTTGTTGGATGAAGGGATAAACGTCATATCTGCAGTCAATATACAGCATATTGAGAGTATCAATGAAGAGGTACAAGGCATTTCCGGCATCGAGGTAAAGGAACGTATCCCCGATAGTGTATTGGAAGAAGCAGATGAAGTTGTGAATATTGATCTGACGGCGGAAGAATTGATAACCCGTCTGAAAGCCGGTAAGATATACAAACCGGATAAGGTAGCTCTTGCTCTGAATAACTTTTTCAAAACAGAAAATATTCTGCAATTACGTGAGTTGGCTTTAAAAGAAGTTGCGTTGAGGGTAGAGAAGAAAGTTGAGAATGAGGTGGTGGTCACCAGTGTAGGTGTGCGGCATGAGAAGTTTATGGCATGCATCAGTAGTCAGGAAAAGACACCGCGCCGCATTATCCGTAAGGCAGCTCGACTGGCGACCCGTTATAACACATCCTTCGTCGCACTTTATGTGCAGACTCCCCGTGAGAGTTCCGACCGGATTATACTCGCAAATCAGCGGCATCTGCTGAATCATTTCAAGCTGGTGACCGAATTGGGTGGGGAAGTTATGCAGGTGCAATCCAAAGATGTATTGGGTAGTATTGTTACAGCTTGCAGAGAGAAGCAGATTACTACCGTTTGCATGGGAAGTCCCTCGTTTACTTTGCCGCAATCTCTGTTTATGGTGCTGAAATATAGAAAATTTGTGAGTGAACTGGCGCAAGCAAACGTAGATTTGATTATACTTGCATAAAATTTAATTCTTTGAGTATTATGAATATTCGTACAAAATTGATACTTAGTGTGGGCATTCTAACCGGTATGATTATACTGTTGGTAGCGCTTTCTGTTGTAAACCTTCAGATATTGACGGCTACCGAACCGGATAGTCCCGCCGCCATGCCCGGTCTGCAACGTGCCTTGTTATGGATTTCCGTTACAGGCGGTGTTTGCATTCTTGCCGGTATTGTGCTGCTGGTATGGTTACCCCGCTCCATAAACAAACCTATCAGGGAACTGACGCAAGGTATCCTCGAAATAGCCAACCATAACTATGAAAAGCGTCTTGATATGAGTGAACATGAAGAGTTTCGTAAAGTAGCTGACAGCTTCAACAGTATGGCAGAGCGTCTCACGGAATATCGTACCAGTACGTTGAATGATATATTATCTGCCAAAAAGTTTTTGGAGGCTATTGTAAACAGTATCCATGAGCCTATTATAGGTTTGAACTGCGGACACGAAATCCTTTTTATAAATAAGGAGGCACTGACGGTTCTTAACCTGAAACGTGAAGATGTCATTTGCCGTTCGGCTGAGGAATTGTCGCTGAAAAATGATTTGCTTCGCCGGTTGGTCCGAGAACTGATTAATCCGGGTGAGAAGCGGGAACCCCTGAAGATTTATGCCGATAACAAGGAAAGCTATTTTCAGGCGTCCTATATCACCATTGTGAATACGGATGCCGATACAGACGAACCTCATAATTTGGGTGATGTTATCCTATTGAAAAACATTACTGAATTTAAAGAACTGGATACGGCGAAAACTACTTTTATCTCTACGATTTCGCATGAACTGAAAACTCCTATCTCCGCAATCCTTATGAGTTTGCAGCTTCTGGAGGATAATCGTATCGGTGCTCTGAACGAGGAACAGGAACAACTTTCTAAGAGTATCAGGGAGAATGCCGACCGTCTGCTGGGTATTACGGGTGAACTTCTTAATATGACTCAGGTAGAAGCCGGTAAGTTGCAGATGATACCGAAGATAACAAAACCTATAGAATTGATAGAATATGCCATCAAAGCCAATCAGGTACAGGCTGATAGGTTCAATATCCAGATTGAGGTGGAATACCCGGAAGAGAAGATGCCGAAGTTGTTTGTGGATAGCGAGAAAATAGCATGGGTACTCACTAACCTATTAAGTAATGCCATTCGTTACTCTAAGGAAAACGGTCGTGTCTTGATTGGTGCAAAACAGGAAGATAATTTTGTGGAACTCTATGTACGGGACTTTGGTAAAGGTATTGACCCGCGTTATCATCAAAGTATCTTCGATCGCTACTTCCGTGTACCCGGTACTAAAGTGCAGGGAAGCGGATTAGGACTCTCCATATCCAAAGACTTTGTTGAGGCTCATGGTGGTACGTTGACAGTCCAAAGTGAGTTGGGGAAAGGGAGCTGTTTCGTTATTCGGCTGAAAGTATAATAGTTTTGCGACGTTTCCTTATTTTCTACGATACTGTTGCGGTGACATTCCTGTCTGTTTCTTGAAGAAAGTGCCGAAGTAGGATGCGTTCGGGAAGTTGAAAAAGTCGGATATTTCCTGTACGTTTTTTTGTGTATTCTTGAGCAGTGAGATGCTTTTGCGGATAATAGATTTGAATACCAGTTCTTGTACCGTATATCCACAGATGGATTTGGACAAGGCTGAAAGGTATTTTGGGGATAGGCATAGTTTGTCCGCATAGAAGTCTACTCCTCGTTCTTCCGTATAGTATTGCTCTATCAACTGTACCAAACGGATGAATATATCATGCTTGTGGCTTACGGATGCTTTTTCTGCAATGAGCTTACGGGTATAGACCGAGCATAGCCTGTAAGTCAATGCGAGCAGGAGCAGTTTCTGTTCGTATCGGTTGAATGTATTCTCTTCGATTTTCAGCGTATTGTCCAGTAGTGACAGGTATTTCAAGACCTCTTCTTCTTCTCCGGTATTCCATACATAGCATGGCTCGGTGGCCAAATGAGAATACAAGTTCATGGATACTACCGAATTTCCCATGATATCCCGTATGGGGTCAGTTTGATAAATAAAGATGAATACTTCCACGTTACCGGATGCATACAGTACTTGAAACAAGGAATCTTTCGGAAGGAAGAGCGTATCGCCGGCTTTGGCGGAGAATGATTTCTGATTAAGAATAAAAGTAAAACTCCCCTGGCGACAAATTACCAGTCCCACGCCTTCTATCAGGAATGGGCTTTGCAAGGCAGGCGGAAACGAGTAAAGCATACCTTCCGAACTGCAAATTTGTTGTTTGCTCAATAATGCACTGTCAAGGTGCGATAGGCGTTCTTGCTGGGTATCCATGACATTAGGAATTATAGGTTTTGTCCGAAAACAGTGCTAAGTTAATAATTTCCGTTTAGGATAGGGCAGTGCAACTACAAATATCATACAAAAAAGACAGGCATATAGCGTCCATCCCGCTATTTCCTTGACTGCCGATAAAGTAGCCTGTACTTGGATGCGCCCCTTAGTGGACATGGCTGCCATATTGATAGCTTCTTGTTTACTCTTTCCTTGATATTGCATTCCTCGTACGGTTTGCGTAAATGAGGCGGATGCTTCGGGGTGCATCATGTCTACGTTTTGTGCATAGCGGGTGATGTAGTATTGTTGACGTTCCTGCAATACATTACTATATAGGGCTGTTCCGATGCAGGGAGCAAGCACCATACGTACGGTAAGCATCGTACAAATCCATGAAGAGAGGTATTTATAGGGCATACGCTGGGTCGCAAACGTCGGTATCAGCGAGTATAAGAGCATCATGCCCGTAGAGCGGATGATGATAGGATATTTCATTCGTTCGTATAGGCCTGCACCTTGTACCTCGAAATACATATACATGGCAGATAGCCCCAAGAACAGGAATCCTGCGGCAAAAAGGTATTTAAAGTGCACTCCTTTTACGCTAAGCCAAATTGTTGCAATCCCACCGATAAAATACCCTAACATAGACCAGTTTCCCAATGTGGCGTTTTGGTAATTGTCCAGTTTCATCCCTATGCCTGTAAATACGTTGACAAACAAAGAGCTGGAGTTCAATACCATTAACAGGAAGTAGAATAGGAAACCAAAACGGATAGTACGCAGTTTAAGCACATCGAATTGATAATAAGGATTGCGTTGAGTTGCTTCTATATAGATAAATAAAGCTCCTGCAGCTACAGCCCCGAACGTTGCCCATTGTATAGTAGGATTATCGTACCAGTCAAGAACCTTGCCGTAAGTCAGTACATAGGTGATGCACATCAGTGTGATGCAGAAGATGGAAGCGTTGCCAAATTGTTTGAAGTTTATCGGGAAACGACGTGTGGCATACTTGTGATAGGGCATCGTGATGAAAGAAATAAGAATACAGAGCAATAACAATCCCATCATGAAGTAATAAACGTACTGCCACTCGTATTCGTAGGTGAGCCATGCGGTGAGCGATGTACCCAGCTGCCCCAGTACCATAAAGAACAGATAAATGGCGGGTTGTGCGGCACTTCGTTCAATGTCCAGTTTGTCCCAACCTTTGCCGGTGGCAGGTTCGTTGCCGGGAGTGATTTTCTCGGTTGCTTCCACATGACCGGCATATTTGATGAGGGTGAACAGATTAACCATCATCAGTACCATGCGCAGGAATCCCATGAACAGGCTGCATAGCGCTAACAGGAATATGCTGTCTGTCTTGGCACAGATGTAACTGAAGATATACATCAGTGAGAATCCGGCAATACACATCATTTTCTCTCTGCGGATACATACCAGTCGGTACAGGAAAGGACAGAATGCCGCCATACCTATGGAGGTGGCGAAATTGGCAAATTGGATATGTTCGGATATGATGCCCAGGCCGCTCATCATCTCTGTACCGTTGGCGGAGTAAGTTCCTCCTACCGTAAGAATAGGAAGGAAGAACATAAACAGGATAATGATACCTATCGGTTTAGGCACCCAGTTGTAGAACGGGTAGTTTTTAGGATATGAGGGCATCTTTTCAATAATTAATAATTAAAAATCAGAGTTTGGCTTTTACTATCACCATCATGCCGGCCGCCAGTTTCTCGTTATCTTCTTGGGATAGGTGGGTGAAATCTATGCGTACGGGTATGCGTTGCTGTATTTTTACGAAGTTTCCGGCAGAGTTATCGGTAGGAACCAATGAGTATTTGGAACCTGTTGCACCTGAAATGGCGGTGATGGTTCCTGTGAACTCTTTGTCGCTGATAGCATCTACGGTGATAGTAACCTCTTGTCCTATATGGAGGTTCTCTACCTGTGTCTCTTTGTAGTTGGCGACAATCCATTTTTGAGTATCGGGCAGAATGTAGGTGATAGTTTGTCCGGCTGTAATGAACTGTCCTTCTTCCAATGCCCGCCTTCCCAATTTACCGTCGCAGGGAGCTACTACTACGGTATAGGAGAGGTTCAGACGCGCCATTTCCAAAGCTGCCGTGGCACGTTGAATGGCGGCTTCCGTACTTTCACGGCGGTGTGAAACTTCATTTACTCCCGATAGAGCGGCTTTTTGCTGACGTTTTGTTGCTTCAAGTTTTTTGCGAGTGGCTTCGTACTCTGTCTCTATCTGTTCCAACTGTATGGGAGTAGCGGCATTCCTTTGTACCAGATTTTGGTAGCGTTGGCGGTCTTTCTCCAGTTTGGCAAGACGGATTTCTATTTCGGAAATGGAGGCGTCATATACGGAAGCAGTGGTCTGCGTGGTTTGCAGGGTAGCTCCGATTATGGTAGCTCCGGCTTGTGCATCTTTCAGTGCGGCTTCGGCTTCCATTACACGTATCTTATATTCGCGGTCGTCCAATACAAGAAGGGTATCGCCTTTGTGCACTTCCTGGTGCTCGGTGAAATAAATCTTCTTGATATAACCCGATGCGCGCAGGTTGATGGGGGAGATGTATTGTTCTATCTGTGCGTCATTGCTGACTTCCGTTTGTTTATAATCAAGGAAGAGACAAACTACCTCTATTACTCCCCAAATGACGATTGCAGCTCCCAACAGGCTGATTACGATTTGCCAACGGCGTAGCTTACGCAGTTTCTTGGCTTTCTCCTGATGTGTGTTCGATGCGTTATTTCTTTCTTTTGTTTCCATATGCTGATTTGATTAACTTGTTATTTAACTAATGAGTCTATTTGTCCTGTCAGTTTCAGCAGTAACAGGGTGGTAACCCGATAACTGTAATGGGCGCTGATGTAATTATTCTGTGCTTCGCTCATCTGCATTTCGTCTTGCAGAACCTCGGTCATAGAAGCGATTCCTTCGCGGTAACGGTCCATGGTAACGGTGTATACGTCTTCGGCAAGCAGGTAATTGTCTTTTTGTTTTTTGAAGTTACGCTGATTATTCATCAGGTCGTTGGTAGCATTCAGATATTGGGTTTGCAGATTTTTGCGGGTATTTTCTTGTGCCAATCGCAGGTTTTCAATGTCTATTGCAGCTTTCCGGGTTTTGTAGCGTTTATCCAGCCCGTCAAAGATAGGGACGCGCAGTGACAGTCCCAGCCCATAGGAACGGAACCAGTGATTGGACGGTCCGGAGTGGAACCA
The DNA here is from genome assembly GCF_003472565.1 of Bacteroides sp. AM10-21B. NCBI lineage: Bacteria > Pseudomonadati > Bacteroidota > Bacteroidia > Bacteroidales > Bacteroidaceae > Bacteroides > Bacteroides sp. AM10-21B. The sequence continues at coordinate 75,289 of NZ_QRME01000012.1, forward strand.
ATGGTAGGCTTTGTCAGTATAAGCAGAGAACATCCAGCTACCGGTCAGGTTCAGTGAAGGGATGTAGCCGTAGCCAATCATCTTTTTTTGTTTTTCGGCCATTGCTTTTTGTGATTGCAGCAGCTGTAACTCGTATAGATTCTCGGATAATCCGGTCAGTGCCACGGGAGTGATGTTTTCGGAATTTACCGGGACTAACGCTATTTGCTCATCGGCCGGATAGTCCATAATATATTTCAGCAGATTTAGTTGCTGTTCTTGCATGGCCTGTACATTATCGTATTGCACTTTCAGATTTTCCAAGTTGATATTTACCCGCTTAACGTCTACTTCCATAGCCATTCCATTATCATGGAAGGCCATAGTAATGTCTTTCAATTCTTCCAATCGGGTAATATTGGCTTTTATCAATGTGATTTGTTCGGCAGTGGTCTGTCCCAGATAATACATTTTGCATATCTCCAGAATGAGATCCTCACGTGCCTTTTCGTAAGAAAGACGGTTTATTTCATCCATAATTTTGGCTATGGATACGGTGGTGTAAAGTGTCTGGTTGTAAAGAGGCATTTGTAGCTGTAGCCCTGCGTTAGCATTGAATCGCAAAGTCTGGGTTATGTTATATGGGTTTCCATAGGCAGAACCGTCCGTAACGGATACAGGGGGATCTATATTGTCATTATAGTTGGCAAATCCATTGATTTGAGGCAATAGTCTTGCTCTGTTTTCGGAAACTCCGTATTTGCTTTTCTGCATTTCCTTACGTTTGCTTTCCAAAGACAGGTTGTTTTCTATACCTATTTCCAGACACTCTTTCAGTGTCAAGGTCTTTTGGGCATCCCCTTTAGCTATTGCCAAACAGAGAAAGGCAAAAGTGAATAGTAGTTTTTTCATAATAATCACCAATAATTTGTGCAAAGTTAGCGGCTTATTATAGAAAAATACTATCCATATATAGATTGCTTATGTTCATATTTTCCTTTTTCTAAGGGTGAAAATAGGTAAATAGCAACTGTTTTGAATTTCTGTATGTACTTAATAAATGATAATAATCGTCTTTCTTGTGAAAAAAAACAGATAGAAACGTATTTATCAAGTTTATTATACTACCTTTGTCGCCAGAGTTTGAGTTACGAATCATTATCGTATAGTTCTTCTTTTAATATATTATTAGTAAGCAGTCCTCTTCTTTAATTATCCTCCTCACTCCAATTTATTATTTATTTTATAACATTTTTAGAATGAACATTTACATTTCAGGTTTAAGTTATGGCGTTAATAATGCCGACTTGACAAATTTATTTGCAGAGTTTGGAGAAGTTTCTTCAGCTAAAGTAATCCTTGACAGAGAAACAGGTAGATCCAGAGGATTTGCTTTTGTCGAAATGAACGACGACACAGAAGGACAGAAAGCTATTGACGAACTGAACGGCGTAGAGTATGACAGCAAAGTCATTTCAGTAAGCGTTGCACGTCCTCGCGAGGAAAGACCCTCAAATAGTAGACCCCGCGGCGGTTATAACAACTCCAGAAGATATTAATATCAGGATAAAGGCAGGAAACTTGATTTCCTGCCTTTTATAAACAACTACCGTATTTTTTATTTAGCGGAAGCGCTCCGCTCCACCACCTGCACTTTTCATTCTAAAAAGATTTATCAGACTTTTTGTATGGGCCACTTGAGTGAAGCGTGCTCAGATTATACTTGTGCTAATATTTTAGTACACCCAAAAACAATATATATGACATTTAAAGATTTAAATATAACCGAACCGATTTTAAAAGCAATTGAAGAAAAAGGATACACTAATCCCACCCCTATACAAGAAAAAGCGATTCCTGCCGCATTAGCGGGAAAAGATATATTAGGCTGCGCGCAGACCGGTACAGGAAAGACTGCCGCATTTGCCATCCCCATCATTCAGCATCTGCAAGCTAATAAGGATAAAAACAAAAGCATCAAAGCCTTGATACTGACGCCTACCCGTGAGCTGGCCTTACAGATTAGTGAGTGTATAGACGATTATGCAAAATACACACAAGTTCGTCATGGAGTTATCTTTGGAGGAGTGAATCAACGCGCGCAGGTAAATATGTTACATCAAGGAATTGACATACTGGTTGCTACTCCGGGACGTTTGCTTGACTTGATGAATCAAGGATATATCCGTCTGGATGATGTGCGTCACTTTGTGTTGGATGAGGCAGACCGTATGCTTGATATGGGATTTATCCATGATATCAAACGCTTGTTGCCTAAGCTTCCGAAAGAGAAACAAACATTGTTCTTTTCGGCTACTATGCCCGATACTATTATTGCTTTGACCAACTCTCTTTTGAAACAGCCGGTAAAGATTAGTATAACGCCCAAATCATCTACGGTAGATGCTATTGAGCAAACTGTTTACTTTGTAGAGAAGAAGGAGAAAAGTAAATTGCTGATTTCTATTTTACATAAAGCGGAAGGGCAGTCCGTGCTTGTCTTTTCACGTACCAAGCACAACGCAGATAGAATAGTCCGGGTGTTGAGTAAGGCAGGTATCGGTAGCCAAGCCATTCATGGAAACAAGAGCCAGAATGCACGGCAGTCTGCGTTGGAGAATTTCAAATCGGGTAAGATACGTGTTATGATAGCGACTGATATTGCAGCCAGAGGTATTGACATCAACGAATTGCCATTAGTTATTAATTACGATCTTCCTGATGTACCTGAAACTTATGTACATCGTATAGGACGTACAGGCAGGGCCGGCAACTCAGGAACTGCATTGACTTTTTGCTCACAGGAAGAACGTAAGTTGGTCAATGATATTCAAAAGCTGACGGGGAAGAAGCTCTGTAAAGCGGAATTTGCTATTTGAGATTGTTTCTAAGTTTATTATTTATTCAACAGTTATACATCAATTATAAAATATAAGTTCTATGGCAAAATCCATGACAGTAGGAAAACGTGAAAATGAAAAGAAAAGACTTGCTAAACGGGAAGAGAAACTGAAGAGAAAAGAAGGTAGAAAGTCTAATAAAGGCAGTTTCGACGATATGATTGCTTATGTGGACGAATATGGAATGATAACCTCGACTCCGCCTGAAGAGAATATCAAGAGGCAAGAGGTTAAGATAGAGGAGATAATGATTTCTACACCCAAGAAGGAAGATGAAGGGCCGGTGGTTCTGAGAGGGCGGGTTGAGTTCTTCAATGAGTCCAGAGGCTTCGGTTTTATTAAAGACCTTTCAGGAGTTGAGAAATACTTCTTTCATGTGAACAATGTTGTTACGGAGATTAAAGAAGGTAACATTGTTACATTCGACCTTGAGCGCGGAGCAAAAGGAATGAATGCTGTTAATATTTGTTTGGAAAAGTAATTTATCTAAGCCCCCCTTCCACCCGCTATCTCGTATAAACAGGAAACTTCGGAAGGGTGGAAGGGGGCAGGTGCAAACTGAAATCCAAGAATATTTCCTGTTTTGATGTATATCATAATCCGTTTTGATGTACATCAAAACGGATTATGATATACATCAAAACAAGTTTTTTCCGGCTTAAAAACAAAAAAGACCGCCAAGAGTGGAAGCCTCTCAACAGTCTAAATCTTCATTTGTAGCGGGACCCGGGATTGAACCGGGGACCTCATGATTATGAATCATGCGCTCTAACCAGCTGAGCTATCCCGCCATCATTTCTCGATTGCGGGTGCAAAGATATAGCTTTTATTTAAACTGCCAAAATTTTTGAGTGGATTTTCTATTATTTATTTTGTTGAAGGGAGTGGGTAAACAATTTTATTCTTTTCTTTTTGTGACATTGTGCTACATTATCAGCTACTTAGCTCGGTTAGATAAAGCTGTGCTGAATAAAATTAATGAATTATTTTTTCTAATTAGAAAAAAGTATTTATCTTGGCTGACGCAATAAAAGCAGAATAGACTATGGAAAGAAAAAAAATACATTTGGAATATCTCTTGAATGCGACTTCTAAAAGTATTCTTTGGACGGCAATAAGTACTCCTACCGGTTTGGAGGGCTGGTTTGCGGACAGGGTTCAGTCGGACGACAAGATCGTCTCTTTCTTCTGGGGTAAAACAGAAAAGCGTGATGCCGAGATTATTGCCGTACGGGCATATTCTTTTATTCGTTTCCGCTGGCTGGATGATGAAAACCCGCGTGAGTATTTTGAATTAAAGATGACAAACAATGAGTTAACCAATGATTTTGTACTTGAAATTACCGACTTTACCAATGCGGATGAAGCAAGCGATTTGCGTGAATTGTGGGAATCTCAGGTAGATACTTTGCGTAGAACATGCGGTTTTTAGTTAACTTTCAATTAAAAATTTCCCGTACTCCCTTTTTTGTGCTACTTTTGTGCGTTCATTGCATGAAACGAGTAAAATGCTGCGCATAAAAAAGTTAGATATATTTATATTAAAGAGCTTTGGTATGCTCTTTATGGGCACTTTCTTCATTTGTCTTTTCATCTTCATGATGCAATTTCTGTGGAGATATGTAGACGAAATGGTAGGGAAGGGGTTGGAAATGAACGTCCTTGCTCAGTTTTTCTTCTATTCGGCACTGACGTTGGTGCCGGCTTCATTACCTTTGGCTATTTTGCTGGCAGCCCTTATCACTTTTGGTAATTTTGGAGAACGTTTTGAGCTGCTTGCCATGAAAGCGGCGGGTATTTCTTTGCTGAAGATTATGCGTCCGCTGATAATTTTCATATCCATTATTTGCTGTGTTTCTTTTTATTTTCAGAATGTTATCGGACCTAAGGCGCAAACTAAATTATGGACGCTGTTGGTATCCATGAAACAGAAGTCTCCCGAAGTGGACATTCCCGAAGGGGTGTTCTACGATGAGATAGACGGCTATAACTTGTACGTCAAGCATAAGAACCGCGAGACGGGTATGCTGTATGATGTACTGATTTACAATTTCGAAAAAGGGTTTGAGAATGCGCAAATAATCAAGTCGGACTCCGGCAGACTGGAAATGACAGCAGACAAACAGCATCTTTATCTGCACCTTTACAGTGGTGAACAGTTTGAGAATTTGAAGTCGCAGAATATGAACCAGAAGAACGTACCTTACCGTCGGGAAACCTTTGTTGAGAAGCATGCGATTATAGAGTTCAACTCGGACTTCAATATGGTGGATGCCGGATTTATGAGTAATCAGTCCAACAGCAAGGACATGAAGATGCTGCAGGCAGGTATTGATTCTATGAAAGTTCAGAATGACAGTATCGGGCGTACCTACTATAAAGAAGCTATGGCAAGTACCTATAAGGCTACCACCAATACATTGAGTAAGGCAGATACAGTAAAAATAGAATCTGCCCGTTTGGGCAGTTACGATGTGGACAGCCTGTTCAATGTGGCTACTCTGACGCAGAAGCAGAAGATAATGTCTACGGCGGTCAGCCGTGCGGAGAGTGCGGCAAGTGACTGGAGTTTCAAGAGTTTCAATCTTTTGCAGACGGAGACCAGCCTGAGACGTCACATGACTTCTTGGCATGAGAAGCTGACACTTTCTTTGGCGTGTCTGATTTTCTTCTTTATCGGTGCACCGCTGGGTGGTATCATTCGCAAAGGCGGTCTGGGTATGCCTGTGGTGGTGTCCGTGCTTATTTTCATTATTTATTATATCATTAATAATACGGGCTATAAAATGGCGCGTGACGGCAAGTGGATTGTATGGATGGGTATGTGGACCAGTACGGCGGTGTTGGCGCCATTGGGTGCATTCCTTACTTATAAATCGAATAATGATTCGGTGGTGCTGAATGCTGACGCTTATATCAATTGGTTCAAGAAGATAGCCGGAATCCGTAGTGTCCGTCATCTTTTCCGGAAGGAAGTGATTATCCATGACCCGGATTACGTCCGTTTGCCGGACGAACTCCGGCAGTTGTCGGCAGATTGCCGGGCGTATGCCGACAAGAAGGCTTTGATGCGTGCGCCCAATTACTTCAATTTATGGATGAACGATACACCGCACGATGAGGAAGTGGCGGCGCTCAATGATCGTATGGAGGCTTTGATAGACGAAATGTCCAATACCAGATCGATACCGTTGCTGACGGCGCTGAACAATTACCCTATCATAGCCGTTCATGCCCATGTGCGTCCTTTCCGTAACTACTGGCTGAATATGCTGTGTGGAGTGATAGTTCCTGTCGGTTTATTTTTCTATTTCCGTATTTGGGCATTCCGTATCCGATTGAATAAGGACATGGAACGGATTATCCGTACGAATGAAGAAATACAGAATATTATAAAGGTCAATCAGAATAAACAATAAAAGAATAAATATATGGAAAAAGTAAAGTTGAATACAATAGAAGAGGCTATTGAAGACTTCAAGGCCGGTAATTTTGTGATTGTAGTCGATGATGAAGATCGCGAAAACGAGGGCGACTTGATTATTGCTGCCGAAAAGATAACGCCGGAGAAGGTGAACTTCATGCTGAAACACGCACGTGGAGTGTTGTGTGCTCCGATTACGGTGTCTCGTTGCAAAGAACTGGATTTGCCTCACCAAGTGTCCGACAATACCTCTGTGCTGGGTACTCCCTTTACGGTAACTATTGATAAGCTGGAAGGTTGTACAACCGGTGTTTCTGCGGCTGATCGTGCCGCAACCATTCAGGCTTTGGCCGATCCGTCTTCCACTCCCGCTACTTTTGGTCGTCCCGGGCACATCAATCCGTTGTATGCTCAGGAGAAAGGTGTGTTGCGTCGTGCCGGTCATACGGAGGCTACAATTGATATGTGCCGTCTGTCCGGTTTCTATCCGGCCGGTGCGCTCATGGAGATTATGAATGAAGACGGTACGATGGCACGTCTGCCCGAACTGCGTAAGATGGCGGATGAATTTAACTTGAAACTGATTTCTATCCGCGACATGATAGCTTATCGTCTGCAACAGGAATCCATTGTAGAGAAAGGTGTAGAGGTGGATATGCCGACAGAGCATGGACACTTCCGTCTGATACCTTTCCGGCAGAAGTCCAACGGCTTAGAGCATGTGGCTTTGTTCAAGGGTACTTGGGCGCCCGATGAGCCTGTTTTGGTGCGTGTGCACTCCTCTTGCGCCACAGGAGATATCTTCGGTTCTATGCGTTGCGATTGTGGCGAACAGTTGCACAAGGCTATGGAGCTGATAGAAAAAGCCGGTAAAGGAGCTATCGTATACCTCAATCAGGAAGGTCGCGGCATCGGATTAATGGAGAAGATGAAGGCCTATAAACTTCAGGAAGACGGTATGGACACAGTGGATGCCAACATTTGTCTCGGACATCTGGCAGACGAGCGCGACTATGGAGTAGGGGCTCAAATCCTGCGTGAGTTGGGTGTGCATAAAATGCGTTTGCTCACAAACAATCCGGTGAAACGTGTCGGTCTGGAAGCCTATGGTTTGGAGATTGTAGAGAATGTACCGGTAGAAACAAGCCCGAATCAGTATAACGAACGCTACCTGCGTACGAAGAAAGAACGTATGGGACATACTCTTCATTTTAATAAGTAACTGTCTTTTTGTTTTAGTATATCAAAGAAAATCGCTTATTTTGCAGCCGGATTTGCATAACAACCATTAAATAGTAACAAAATGAACCAATTATCAGATCGTTTGAACAGCTTGTCGCCTTCTGCGACGCTGGCTATGTCTCAAAAGAGCGCAGAGCTGAAAGCTCAAGGCGTAGATGTAATTAACTTGAGTGTCGGAGAACCTGATTTTAATACACCCGACCACATAAAAGAGGCTGCAAAAAAGGCGATAGACGATAACTTCTCTCGCTATTCTCCCGTTCCGGGTTATCCGGCCTTGCGTAATGCTATCGTAGAGAAACTGAAGAAAGAGAACGGTCTGGAATATACAGCTGCGCAGATTTCTTGTGCCAATGGAGCCAAGCAATCGGTTTGCAATGCAATTCTGGTATTGGTAAATCCGGGTGACGAGGTGATTGTGCCTGCACCGTACTGGGTTAGCTATCCCGAGATGGTAAAGCTGGCAGAAGGCAAGCCGGTGATTGTTACAGCGGGTATCGAACAAGACTTCAAGATTACGCCTGCCCAGTTGGAAGCGGCTATTACGCCAAAGACCAAAGCCTTGATTCTTTGTTCTCCTTCCAACCCTACCGGTTCTGTATATAGCAAGGAAGAACTTGCCGGACTGGCTGCCGTATTGGCTAAGCATCCGCAAGTGGTTGTCATAGCTGATGAAATCTATGAACACATCAATTATATCGGCAAGCACCAGAGTATTGCGCAATTTCCGGAAATGAAAGACCGTACGGTTATTGTAAACGGTGTTTCCAAGGCTTATGCCATGACCGGCTGGCGCATCGGCTTCATTGCCGGACCGGAATGGATTGTGAAGGCTTGTAACAAACTGCAAGGTCAGTACACATCAGGTCCGTGCTCTGTATCTCAGAAAGCTGCGGAAGCGGCTTATACAGGAACGCAAGTTCCGGTAGAGGAAATGCGTAAGGCTTTTGAGCGTCGTCGCGACCTCATAGTGAAGTTAGCTAAGGAAGTGCCGGGATTTGAGGTTAACGTGCCGGAAGGCGCTTTCTACCTGTTCCCGAAATGCAGTTCCTTCTTCGGCAAGTCTGTGGGTGGCCGTAAGATTGACAACTCCGATGATTTGGCTATGTACTTGTTGGAAGTAGCCCATGTAGCTTGCGTAGGTGGTACATCGTTCGGCGCTCCCGAATGTATCCGTATGAGTTACGCTACCAGTGACGAGAATATCGTAGAGGCTATCCGCCGTATCAAGGAAGCCTTGTCAAAACTTGCATAAACTTTTTTATCGGCAACCCGCTGCAGATTGAGACACAGTCATTTGCGGGCGGGTTGCGATATAGCTTTCTCGGTGTTAAAATAAAAAGGCCCGGTTTCAATGAAACCGAGCCTTTCTTTTTTCTTAGGATTGTATTATTCTCCCGGATGAATTGCTTCAGAGGGGCAAACATCTGCACAAGTACCACATTCAGTACAAGTTTCAGGGTCGATAGAATAGATATCGCCTTCAGAGATAGCGCCTACCGGACACTCGTCGATACAAGTTCCGCAAGCAATACAATCTTCACTAATTACGTAAGCCATTTTCTTTAATTTTTTAATTATTAGTACTAATTGGTTCGGCAAAAATAGCTGTTTTCTTCAATACTTGCTACCAATCTTGATTAAAAACATTTAATTTGTATGCTGTCTAAATAGTAGTAAATGTAACCTGCATAGAATCAGGTTGTAAGCGATGGATATGTGAATACTATAGTTGGAATTTCCCATGATTCTTTCTCTATCCGGAAGCTTCCGCCGAAATGTTGAAAAAACAGTTCGGCGATTCTCTGGTGTATGGCGGTCTTTTGTGATGCAAAGGCCGGATCTGCCAGCGGGCTGTTTTCTATTCGGCAACTAATCTCTTGGTTCTCCGGCTGGTAGTTCAGTTGCATTCTTACCTTTCTTGTTTCTTGGCACTCAACGGGGTAAAGCAGCATATTGAATATCATTTGGGTAAATCGGCTGACATCTGTGTGGATAATGGCATCGCCAGCATCCGCTTGCAACTCCAAGAATATCCTTCCTTCACTCTGCATTTGTATGAGGCAAGGCAGTTCGTTGCACCATTCCTGCACATTATAGTTTTGCAACTGGAACTTCATCATATTGGCTTCCAAGCGCGAGAGGTCGAGTACATTGTTTACAAGCTGAATCAGCTCCGTCGAGTTATTCTGGATGATGCCGGAATATTCTCTTTTCTCCTCTTCGTTCAGGCCTGTATCCTCGGTCATTAGTTGCGAGAATCCCACTACATTATTAAGCGGGATGCGTATGTTATAGCTCATATTCGTCAGGAAGCGGCTTTTTATTTCATTCGCTTCTTCGGCGATGGCGGTTAATCTTTTCATTTCTTTTTCATCTTCTTGCAGGCGTTTCCGGCTTCGGTATATGCGGATGTTGAAAAACAGCAGTGCAATAATGATGATAATGGATATTAGCAGGCTTATTTGATGAAACAGACTGCGTCTTTGCTCCTTTTGCAGTACGAGTTTGTCCACGTTGTACAGAGAGAGTATCTCTTTCATCTGCGAGGTAGTGACAAGGTTGTATAGCGAGTCTTTGGCTTTGAGGCTTTTTTTATAAAAAGAGAGTGCCTCTTCCGGTTTGCCTGCCCTGACCAATGAATCGGCTTGCCGGATACCCCGGTTTATGGCATATTGCATTTCCATCAGTCGCTGATGTGGAAGGGGGTGTTGGGATGTAGCTTTTGTATCGGCAGCTTGTGCGGATAAGAGCAATGCGAGGACAGCTCCTATGATGAGTAACTTTTTCATACTTCCTCCTCCTTTCTGCCTTTGGTGGTGCATGGTTGTTGGACGGGGTGGGTGAAACAGAACCGTGAGCCTCCTGTGTAGTCGGGGTCAATCCATATTTTTCCGCCGATATGTTCAATGATAAGCTGGCAGATGGAAAGTCCCAGTCCGCTTCCTTGTGTGTTTTCGTTCAGTTTCTCGAAACGTTGGAAAATATTGGCCTGTTTGTCTTTCGGAATGCCGCAGCCTGTATCTGTTACGGAGAAAAGCAATTCCTTTTCCGATGCTTTTTTAAGTTCCAGCGTAATGCTGCCTTGTGGTGTAAACTTGGTTGAATTAATCAGCAAGTTTATCAGGACTTGTTGCAGGCGTGAGTCGTCAGTCTCTATCTCCATGCTTTCCAGTTCCGTTGCGAAGTGTATTTCAGCTTGGGTCTGTTTCACTTTGCTGACGGTGTCGGTCACATTCCGGCAGATGGTGACAATGTCATGTTTGGCGATGCTGAATTGTATTTTGCCGAATTCAAGGCTCGACAAATCTATCACATCATTAATGAGTTTCAACAATAATTCGGAGTTCTGCAAGATGACCTCATTGCATTGGCGGCGTGTTTCATCGTCCAGACTTTCCTCTGTCAGCAGTGAAGAGAAACCGGAGAGGGCATTTAGGGGGGTACGTATCTCATGGCTCATATTCGAGAGGAATATGCTCTTGGCAGACGTAGCGTTTTCTGCACGGGTGCGCAGGCGTTCCAACCTTTGGGTGGACATAGCTACTTTCTTCCGCTGTTTTCTAAGTCTGAAAGCTATAATGGTGAACAAGAACAGCAGTATGATACTTCCTGTCAATATTCCGGTGATAAGCCGGTTGTATTCTTCCCTATTGGCTATCTCCATTTGGTCTACCTGATATTTGGCACGCAGGATATTGATTTGCCGGGTGTAGCCTTCGGCGGTAAGCGTGTCTACGGTGGGATATAACTCCTGATACAACCAGCAGGCGGCCATTGCTTCTCCTTGTATCTTATGCAGGTATATTGTTTCCAGTGTAATCCATCGGTAGTAGGTAGACCGTTTGTTGACCGAATACTCCTGCCTTAACTCTTCATATAGTTGCAGTGCTTTCTTCCAGTTGTCCTTGTCCCAGTTGCCCATTGCCCGGTAGTAGGCAGCGGCGGTATATTTCAGGTGGAAGTAGTAAAACGTTTCGGGGTGCAGCCGGTAGATGGAATCCATGCTTTGCAGGCATTTGGCGGCATCTTTTAGATAAGTTTTCGAAAGATGTCCGTGCGAGATGGCGTAGTTGGCTTCTTCGATGGCAGCGAAGAAGTCGGTGGCGTAGTCGGGTCTTTGTAAAAGAGTTTTTTCTATCTCGTCCAATACCTTTCTCGCTTCTTTCAGTCGTCCTTTACGTTGCAAGGTGTTGGATTTCTTTAGCAGAAGTTGGATGCGGTAGGGGTGTTGCGGGGAGATAAGATTCAGTTCCTTCAGAGCATCTTGATAAGATTCCAGTGCTTTTTCGCATTGGTTGGCTACGGTGTAGGCATCTCCGATGGCTTGGTTGGCAACTACTATTCCGAAGTTGTATTTTGTTTCTTTGGCTTCTTCGTACATCAGCCGTGCGCGGTCTATGGCGAGACTTATGTCTCCTCGCAATGTGTAGGCATTGGCAAGTTGCAGTTGCAGTAAGAAGTAGTTTCCTTTATCTTGATTCTTTGTCCTGAGGTCCGGCAGGACGCTTTCGCTCCAGCAGATTACACTGTCTAATGGTATATATTCGTTATAAAGTATCTTTTTCTTGACAAAAGTTTTTAGTGTGTCCAATTTGTTCACATTGGTTGCAGCGCATATTGAAGTGGCGAATGTTATACATATCCCCCATAGTATCATCAATATTGCACTACTTTTTCTCACCATTTATTATGTTTGTCTATTTTGATTATAATTGGCAAAAATAAACATAAAATACGATGTACAAAATAAAATATAATGATTTTATTACCAACAAGTTCTGAACAGGGAAGCTGAATGCTCTTCTTGGTTCTGTCGGAACATTTAGTAGAGTTCCAGTCCGAATTCCTCTTTCAGTTGCAGGAGGGCGTCATTCTTTTGCGCCATCATTTGGAATTTTTCGACGCGGCCGTATGCACGAACCTTTTCTGTGGGTGCGCTGATGCGTACTGTCATAGTTACCTTTCGGTTCTTCAAGCGGGTGCGCAGATACTCCTGCAGTTGGGGAATCATGGCGGTAAATTCTTTTGCAATAATTTCATTATCTACGACAGCTTCAAAAGTCGTTGCATTTAGCAGGCTGACGTGCATATTTTGCATACGCTTGGCGATGGCTACCTGTTCTTTGGGCATACGTCCTGCATACTCCTGCCAGTAGTAGTTCACATCTCTTTCATTGAAGATGTAGTCTTCTTCCGGCTGTGCAGCTTGTTGTACGGCGGCAGTTGCAGCGGTGTTCTTGGCTTCTTCTTCCGCTTTCGGGCGTTTAATGGATACGCCGAGACCTGACATTTTCACTACCGGAATTTTTCTTTCTTCCTTTCCCTGCGCCAGCAATATGGCGGCAGGGGTGGTACGGGTGGTCGTTGCGGCCGCTTGTGGCTTGGCGTTGGGTGTTGCTTGCGGCTGGGGCGCAACAGGGGCTGCCTGCGGCTGTTGTACGGCGGCAGGTTGCGTAAATATGGGTTTTATAGCTTGTTTAGGGCTACGCCCATTAGCTACATCGTCCCCCTCGGCGGTGATTTGGGCTACCTGTATCAGGGTCAGTTCCACCAGAAGCCGTTTGTTTTTGCTGGCGCGATAGTTCAGGTCGCAATCATTGCACAGCTTCATGGCTCGGTAGAGGAAAGGCAGCGGGCATTTCTGCGCTTGCGTTTGGTAGCGTTGGCGGATGCTTGCGCCTACTTCGAGCAGGGGCAGTGTACCCGGGTCTTTGCTTACCAACAGGTCGCGGAAGTGCGAGGACAGGCCGGTGATGAAATGGCTGCCATCGAATCCTTTGTTCAGCACATCGTTCAGCAACAGCAGGGCATCGCCTACTTTATTTTCAAGGAAGTGGTCGGTCAGTTTAAAGTAATACTCGTAATCCAGTACGTTCAGGTTCTCGATTACGCTTTGGTAGGTGATGCGTCCGCCGGTGAAGCTCACTACTTGGTCAAATATGGACAAAGCGTCGCGCATACCGCCGTCGGCTTTCAGGGCGATGACGTTCAGCGCTTCCGGTTCGGCGGTGATGCCCTCTTTGGAGGCTACGTAGGCAAGGTGGGCTACGGTGTCCTCCACGCTGATGCGGTTGAAGTCGTATATCTGGCATCGCGACAGGATAGTCGGCAATATCTTGTGTTTCTCGGTGGTGGCAAGGATGAATATGGCATGGCGGGGCGGTTCTTCCAGAGTTTTCAGGAAGGCGTTGAAGGCTGAAGCCGACAACATATGTACCTCGTCGATGATATATACCTTGTATTTGCCTATCTGGGGTGGGATGCGTACTTGCTCCACCAGTTGCCGGATGTCGTCCACCGAGTTGTTGGATGCGGCGTCCAGTTCGTGGATGTTGTAGGAACGCTGTTCGTTGAAGGCGGTGCACGATTCGCATTGGTTGCAGGCTTCTCCCTCTGCCGTGGGACTCATGCAGTTGATGGTTTTGGCAAAGATACGTGCACAGGTCGTTTTGCCTACACCGCGCGGACCGCAGAAGAGGTAGGCGTGTGCCAGTTTGCCTGTGGCGATGGCATTCTTCAAGGTGGTAGTCAGGGCACGTTGTCCCACTACCGATTCAAAGGTCGAGGGGCGGTATTTTCGTGCCGATACGATATAATTTTCCATATTCAGGGTGTTCTTATCACTTATACAGAGTGCGGAGACGTTGCGGTTCGTCTCAGCTTTTGTGCAAATGTACGCAAAAAAAAGAAATTTTTCAGTTATTCCTCTTATCTTTGTGCTCAAAGAAACAATAACTGAATTACATGGATAAACTTGCTTCCCTCTGGTTGTTTGTCCGCAGGCGCAAATATTTGATAACGCTTGTGTTGTTTGCCGTGCTTGTCGGTTTTCTGGACGAGAACAGCATTGTGCGTCGTCTCGGTTACTATCGTGAGGAGACGCGTTTGCGCGGAGAGATAGAGAAGTACCGGGCGGATTATGAGGAGAATACCCGCCGCTTGAATGAGCTTGCGGTAGATTCCGGCGCTATTGAGCAGATAGCCCGTGAAAAGTACCTGATGAAGAAGCCCAATGAAGATATTTATGTATTTCAAGAAGATATAGAAGAATGAAACAACTGATACCCGCTCTTTTCACAGTAGGAGCCATAATGCTCTTGATAGGTGCTGCCGTTTACGTCACCGGTTGGCAACTTTCACCTTATATATATACGATAGGCGCAACGTTTGTTGCTTTGGCGCAGATTAACTCACCTTCAAAATATAAGACTCCCACTATCAAGCGTCTGCGCCGTCAGCAGATATTCGCTGCATTGTTGCTGGTGCTTACCGGAGCGTTCATGTTCTTTACGCATGGCAATGAGTGGATTGTTTCGTTGACGATTGCGGCAATTCTCGAACTTTATACATCGGTACGCATTCCGCAGGAAGAGGCTAAGGTTTAGGGACTGTGGCTTGTTTTTCTATGTATTTTATTTACTACATATTAACTTCAATATTATCCTTTATTCATAAACTTTGCCTATATCGTCTCGTTTTAGGTTGACGTTGACTTACAGCGTAACTTTAAAAGCGAGAAAATGAAAACAAAAGTAGAAGAAGAAAAAGATGTAGGAGCGGTTGATTTGTCGCACTATATGCAGTGGGTGATTGGGGTGTTGAGTAGGGAGCATAAGTATCCTGCGGTGCATACCTATCGCAGTACGTTGCGTTCTTTCCGGGCTTTTTCCGGAGGAGGGGCAGAGGCACTTCCTATGTCCGAGGTGTTTACGCAGGGGCGTTTAAAGGAGTATGAGGAGTGGTTGATGCAGCGTATGCTGAGTTTGGATACGGTATCCACCTATATGCGTACATTGCGTGCGGTGTATAATCGTTGGGCGGTTCCGGGCACGGCGGGGCATAACCCGAAGCTGTTCGATGATGTCTATACCAAAGTATCTTCCCATACCAAACGTGCGCTGACAGAGCGGCAATTCGGCAAACTGATGTATGCCGATGCACAAAGGCTGTCCGAAGAGCAGCGGTGTGTACTTGCCTATTTCCTGTTGATGTTCCTTTTTCGGGGGATGCCGTTCATAGACCTTGCCTACCTTCGCAAGAAGGATGTACAGGGCAATACGATTGTGTATCGCCGCCATAAGACGGGCAGGCAGCTTACGATTCACATCCCCAAGGAGGCGCTTCCGCTGATAAATGGCTGCAAGAACCGTAACTGCGATTCCATTTACCTTTTCCCCATATTGGACGGGCAGGCAAAGAATAGCGGTTGGAACCTATATCGGTTCTATCAGGCGGCTTTGCGCAGCTTCAACAGGATGTTGCGGCGGGTGGCGAAGATACTGTTGCCGGGTGTGAAGGTAAGCTCATACACCGCACGCCACACGTGGGCTACGCTGGCTTTCCATATCGGGATGCCTGTCGGTATCATCAGCCAGTCATTGGGGCATTCTTCTATAAAAGTGACGGAAACCTATCTGAAACCTTTTGAAAATGAATTGGTGGATAAGGCGAACCGCGAACTGATTTCCTCTGTTAGGAAAAGTAAAAAGAGGGATGACTTGATGCGGAACAGGCTGTAAAGCACAAAATTAGGTGGAAATTACTTACCAAGTAACGGCACGTTATATTCGCAAAAATGCTATTTTTTCTATTCATATGCAAACAAAAGTAAATGTTTTATTAAACCTTATATCATTTCCTTGAAACGACAAACCGGAAGATAATTAAAAAATACATAATCTTACTGTTCCTGTCCGAGCATTGACATGGGATTTGTATTCCGCTTTTATGGCTAAAAACGGAACGGACTCTTTATACCCTATTTTATCATAAAGTCTTTGTTATTCTCCTAAATGAAGCCACTTGAAAACTCTTTTTCGTGCAGTTTCATATAGTAGAGATGCCGTTACTTGGTAAGTAATTCCCGCCTGCCTCGTAATCGTGCAACTAACTCAATATTATGAATATTCTAAAGAGTATTTCGAGTAAAGCATTCTCGCTTTCTCTTTTCTTGTGGGTGTTTGCCCCATTAGTCTCCGGCAGTCTTCGTGCCGCTTCTCCTCACCCTTTTTCGCAAGACACCTGTTATGTGTTTCGTTTCAAGCCTGCCAGTGACATTTTTTTTGTACCTTATCAGGACAATGAAGCCGAGTTGCAACGCCTTGCAGCCACTTTGCGCGAGTGTACTTCTCCTTTGCGTGAGGGGCAGATGTACATCAGTGTGAGCAGTTACTCCGCCTCCCCCGGTGTGGGCGGCGCTTCGGCACAGCGCATGGCTTACCTTCGTTGTAGTCGCGTAAAGTCCGAGTTGATAGTGAAGCATGGCATTACCGAACAGATGTTCGTCACCGACCGTCTCATCCCTTCTCCCTATCGGGACAGTCTGCGTGATGTTGTAGTAGTGGTTGTTCCCGCAGCAGTTGCCAAAGTGGCTGTCCTTGCGGGAGAGGAAGCCGCCGCGCGTGTGGAAACTTACTTGGAGAAGGCATATGGCTATCCCTCTGCCGCCCGCCTTGCCCGCGAACAGCAAGAGCGAGACAGCCTTGCCCTCCTGCAACAGGAGCGCGAACGCCAAGCCGCTGCCGCCCGCGAGCACGACCGCAGGGAACAGCAGCACCGTGCCGCCGACCGTGCCGAAGCCGAAATGAACCGCCGCCTTGCCGAACGCGAACGGCTGCGCGCCGACTCCATCCGCCGTGCCGGGCAACCCTCGAGCATCTCTTCTTCTCTCTCACTCCACTTCAACCTCCTTCGCTGGGCTACGCTCACCCCCGACCTCGGCATCGAATACCGCATCCCCCGCTCCCGTCTCGGCATCCTTGCGGGCGGTTCGTGGACATCGTGGAGCCGTGACAACCGCAACCGACGCTACGCCCTTTGGAGAGTCTCCCCCGAACTCCGCTACTATCTCGGCAAGAGGCAGAGCGGCTACCTCGGCGCCATGTACCACCTCGGCGGGTTCAACTACAAACCGGGCGATACGGGCAAGCAGGGCGACTACCGGGGCGGCGGCATCACAGGCGGCTACCGGCTGATGCTGAACCGCACCCTGTCGCTGGATTTCCATGCCGCCCTCGGCTATACCCGTGCCGATTACGACAAATATACGGTGACAGACGGCGTCCGCATCCGCCGCGGCAGCGAAGTGAAGAACTATTGGGGCGTCAACAGGCTTGGCGTCATGCTGGTGTGGAGAGCCTTTAAATGAAGAACGAAGAATTAAGAATGAAGAATTATGAAGAGATACGATTTATATAATGTAATAGTTGTAGCGGCACTGTCCCTCTCTCTCGCTTCTTGCGTGAAGGACGAACTTTACAACACCCCGCATCCCGACAAAGGCGCGGTGCAGATAACGGCGGACTGGACAAAGCACTCCGCAGACGCATTGATGCCCGACCTTTATGTGCTGCGCATCGGTCACGAGGAGCAGACGGTGCGCCGCGGAGAGCCGGCGGGCAGTGAGACAA
The DNA here is from genome assembly GCF_003472565.1 of Bacteroides sp. AM10-21B. Lineage (NCBI taxonomy): Bacteria > Pseudomonadati > Bacteroidota > Bacteroidia > Bacteroidales > Bacteroidaceae > Bacteroides > Bacteroides sp. AM10-21B. The sequence goes on from NZ_QRME01000012.1 coordinate 93,246, forward strand.
CGGTATTCCGCTCCCTTTTCCTTCCGGGCGTACAGAGCCTCTTGGCATATAATCCGGCGGAGGGTTTCGGCATCGACGGTGACATAGCCTCGGTGAATACTCTGGCGGACGGTACGCTCTATCCCCTTCCCGGTTTCCTTTTCTCCGCAGCCGGCGAGGTGGAGGTGTTGCAGGACGATACGATGAAAGTGGCATTGCCCATGCAGCAACGTATCCGCGTGCTGAAACTGACATTGAAACTTGCCCCCGGTGACGAGCAACGCATCGTGAAGACTGCCGCCACCCTGACGGGTGTCGTTTCCGCTATCAACCTGAGGAGTGGCGCTGTGGCTGCCATTGAAGGCGCAACGACAGCCCCGGTTTTCACCCTGACTGCGGATGCGGCTGCCACCCGTGCCGAGAGCAATCCTGTGCTGACGGCAGTTCTGCATCTCTTGGGTGTGATGCCGGGTGAGAAGCAACAGCTCACAATGGCTGTTACCCTGACTGACGGCAGTGTGCAGACGGTTGTCACCGACCTGACCGGGGCGCTGAAAGACTTTGGCGGCGACGGAAAGGAAGCGTTGGCTTTGGATGCCACGCTTGCACTGCCCGACGGCAGTTCTCCTGTGGAAACCGCCACTGTCATCACCGACTGGATACCCGGTGCAGGTGATGCTGACGGCGAAGCCGATATGGGGTAAGCCATCTTTTGATAACGCTCTTTGGCTTTTTTGCCGGGGCGGTGGCGCCAATAATAGAGTAACAAGCGTTCTTTGAAAGATTGTGTTGGAGATTGAAGGGAAAACGGGTGATATACTTGGCTGTTCGGCAGCGAATCGGTACTTTTGTAACCGAAACCATACCCCGTAAGAAAGGAGAACCCTAAAAATGGCAAAGATAACCGTACAAAACAAAGAAATTACTGTTGTATCAGCAAATGATTCAGACTACATCTCCTTAACAGATATGGCAAACGCCAAGGAAAGTGAAAGCCGGGCGGCAGACATTATAAAGAACTGGCTTCGCAACCGATATACACTTGAATTTTTGGGAACATGGGAAATGGTTCACAATCCTAATTTTAAAGTGGTCGAATTCGACCACTTTAAGTTACAAGCCGGATTACCGAGTTTTGTAATGAGTGTGTCAGAATGGACGGAAAAGACAGATGCCATAGGCATTATTGTAAGAAAAGGAAAATATGGTGGGACATATGCTCACAAAGATATAGCATTTGAATTTGGATCGGCTATCAGCGTGTCATTTAAAATCTACCTGATTGAAGAGTTTCAGCGTCTCAAAGCGGAAGAACAAGCCCAATTGGGCTGGTCGGCCAAGCGGGAACTGTCGAAGATAAACTACCGTATTCACACCGATGCCATCAAGCAAAACCTTATCCCCGGAGAGGTTACGCCACAACAGGCTTCACGTATTTACGCCAGCGAAGCAGATGTGCTGAACGTGGCTATGTTTGGCATGACTGCCCTCGAATGGCGTGACGCGCATCCTGACCTCAAAGGCAATGTGCGTGACTATGCCGGTATCAACGAATTGATTTGTCTCTCGAATATGGAGAATCTGAATGCTGTTTTCATCAACGACGGTCTTCCACAGCACGAAAGGCTTGTCCGCCTTAACCGGATAGCCATAGAGCAGATGCGGCTTCTGGAAGACGTAAACAAGAAATATCTGAAATAATCCCTCTCCTCCGACATTCCCCCTTTCATACAGAACGCTTAATTTTTTTAAGAACTAAAAGTTAAGCGTATATGAACAAGAAAACATTTTTATCATTTATCTGCGCACGCAGTGCCCGAACCATTGCCCTGCCGATGATAGTCACCCTTGCCGTGCTTGCCTCGTGCGGCGATACGGACGACGGGAGTCTCTTGCCTGCGGGGCAATACCCCCTGACCTTTACGGCAGCCATAGACGGGGAGACGACCGCTCCTGCCGGTGCAGCCACCCGTGCCAATACGGTGGGCGGAGTGTGGACTGCGGGCGATGCGATAGCCGTAATGGTGGCGGACGAAGAGGGTGGGGGAGACATCGTGAAGCAGTACACCCCGAAACCCGACGCACCCAATACCTTGCAGGCAGCTGCCGGCGTAGCTCCGTTCTACTGGCAGAGCAGCACCGAGAAGAAAACCGTTTCGGCATGGTATTGCGGTGACGGCTCCACAGCCGCAGGCGGCACCCATGCAGGCTCCGTTCCTACGACTTGGAGCGTACAGACCGACCAGAACACCGCTGACGGCTATCAGCGGAGCGACTTCCTCTATGCTCCGCCCAAGGAGATAACCTTTACTCCCGCAAGCGGTGCGGACAATACGCTGGCTTTCTATCATCAGACCGCCAAAGTGGTGATAAACATCAAGAATGCGGAAGCCGCTACGGATGCCGCCGACCTGAGTGTCACCCTTGCCGCCTATGACGCAAGCGGTGCACCGGCAGGCAGCAACACCGACAACGCCCTTGTCGTGTCGTGTCCTTACACTCTGCCCGGCAGCGGACAAAACATCGGCGCATGGAGCACTGACCTCGCAACCGCCGATGTTGTAACAGGCGCCATCACTCCGAAAGCCATCACCCCTGCCTCCGGCAGCGCATACCTGAAAACCTACACCGCCCTCGTCATTCCTCAGAACGTGACGGGCAAGAAGTTCATTGCCGTCACAGTGGGCAGTGACACCTATTATTACATTCCGAAGCAGAAAGCCGACGGCACCTATCCCGGAGACTTGCAAGGCGGCAGTGTGCACACCTACGACATCACCGTGAAGTACGGCAGTCTGGAGGTGGTGGAAACTGCGGGCAGCGGCAGCGGTGCATGGAATAGTGGCGGAAGCGCTACCGATGTCACGAGCAAAACCATAGATGCGAACTTCACTGCCGATAAACTGAAAATCGGTGATTTCTATTACAGTGACGGAACGACTTCCGACGGTGGCTATCGCAAATATACGGACGGCACAATAAAGCGATGGAACATAATGCCCGTGCTGACGAACCCCGAAACAGGGAAAGCCCGTACGGTTATCGGCATCGTGTTCTGTACGGATGCAAGTCGTATCGGTGACGGAGAGAAAAAAAAGCTGTCGGATTTAGGCGTCACGGCTCCTCACGGACTTGTCATGGCTCTGACGAATGCCGGTGGCGGCTGCAAGTGGGGAGAGTATGGTAAAGATGAAAATGCGGACGGGCAGAGTGGTAAACCTTTCGTGGAAAACATCACTACCCTGCAGAAACAGTATAATCATATCAGCGGCTACGCCGAAACCCATTGGATTGGCGACAAAATGAAGGATTTAGCAGAAAGCAGCTATACCGCCGATACTTACAAGGCCTTTGATGTTGCGCTCAATTATGGCGCCACGACAGAAACAGCCCAGTATGCCGCTCCTGAAAAAACTACCGGTTGGTTTCTCCCCGGCATGGGGCAGTGGTGGGACATTTTGGAGAACCTCGGTGGGGTGGATTTGAGTAGTTATAAGACATCGACGAATAATTATGGATATATAGCCGATGCCGGTAATACCGCATTAAATAATCTTAACATATATATGGGAAAGGTAACCGGTGCTGCACCATTTGAGACCTATACATATTTTTGGTCCAGTTCGGAGTTTAGTAGCTACTACGCTTGCTTCGTGGGCTTCTACGATGGCTACTTGCGCTTAGGTTGGGACGGTAAGGACTGCGGCTTCGGGGTCCGCCCGGCGCTTGCTTTCTGACCTATTTTATCTATTTATGAATTCATCTATTATCACCTATTTACAAGTATCTATGTTTAATAACCTTATCCCCTCCGTCATTCCCCTCTTTCATCCTCTCTGTCATTCAGAGCGCAGCGAAGAATCTCTTCCCCCTCTGTGCATTGAGGGAGCAGATTCTTCGCTGCGCTCTGAATGACAGAGAAAATAAACCATTAGAATCACTTACTTAAAACCATTACCTAACAATAAACCATTACGAAATCATGAACATCCTTCCATGCCCTCATCCTTCCCTTTTCCGCCGCTTGCTTCTTCTTGCAGGCTTGGCAGCGTTTTCGGCCTGTTCGGTAGACGAACTTCCCGACAACACCCCCGACGGCGGTAATGCCTCCGACGCATACCCCCTTACCATTACCGTGAGCGACAGCGGCTACACTCCGGCATCCGGCACCGCTACCCGCACTACAGATGTTACCCGTGCGTCCGGTACTTCTACCCGCACCGCAGAGAATCAGTACACCACCACCTTCACTGCCGGCGATGCAATAGGCGTGTACGCCATAGACAAGAACGGGCATATCCTTCCTGCCGCAACCAACCTCCGCCTTGAAGCCGTTACCGTTGCCGCTTCTGATGCGGCAAGCGGTGGCAGCATCCTCACGTGGCAGACAGCGGACGGCAAAACCCCTCTGTACATCCCCGGTGGCACCTACTATGCCTACTACCCCTATCAGGCGGACAGCTACATGGCCGGTAAAGTCCCCGATACCGCCACCGGTCCCCTTGCCGCTTCCACCACTGCCGCCGACTTCTTCAAGGACTTAACCGCCGCTTGGTCTCCCTCCGCCGATCAAAGTTCTCACGACAAATATACCGCGCAGGACCTGATGATAGCCAAGGGCAGCATGGCAGAAGACATCCCGGCAGAGAGGCGGAAGTTGTCCTTCAGCATGGCGCACCGGATGGCTTTGGTGGTGATAGACCTGCCGAAGACGAAGTACACGCTAAAGGATGCCGTAGGAAATTCGCTTCCCGATTACATTATTAATGCCCCTCTCAACGTCGCTTTCTCCGATTTCATCCCCTGCCATACGGACAACGGCGCCTATCGCTACCTGATAACTCCCGTTCCCGCTGATGCTGCCGATGCAGCCAAGCCCCTCCTTTCCGGCAGCTACACCAAGAGCGATGCTTCCGTTGCCGACTGGAGCTTCAATGCCGATGTCGCCGCAGGCGATTACAAGGAATATGTAGTGGATGGCGGAAGTGCTACCGTCATAACCAAAGCACATACCTTGCAAGCGGGCGACTTCTACATGAAAGACGGCTCGTTGATAGGAAAAAACGAATCCCTTAGCGCAGCGCAACAGGTAAACTGCATCGGCATCGTGTTCTGCACGGATGCAAGTCGCATCGGTGCGGGAGAGAAAACAAAGCTGAAGGATTTAGGCGTCACGGCTCCTCACGGTCTTGTCATGGCTCTGACGAATGCCAGCGACGGCTGCAAGTGGGGAGATTATACCAAAGATGAGAATGCGGACGGGCAGAGTGGTGAACCTTTCAAAGAAAACATCGCTACCTTGCAGAAACAGTATAATGACATCAACGGCTATGCCGAAACCCATTGGATTGGCGACAAAATAAAGGGTTCAGCTGAAAGCAGCTATACCGCTGATACTTACAAAGCCTTTGATGTTGCGCTCAATTATGGCGCCACGACAGAAACAGCCCAGTATGCCGCTCCTGAAAAAACTACCGGTTGGTTTCTCCCCAGCATGGGGCAGTGGTGGGACATTTTGGAGAACTTCGGCGGGCTGGATTTGAGTAGTTATAAGACATCGACGGATAGTTATGTATATATATACGGTGCCGGTAATACCGCAATAACTAATCTTAACGTATATATGGGGAAGGTAACCGGTGCTGCATCATTTGAGACCAATACATATTTTTGGTCCAGTTCGGAGTTTAGTAGCAACGTCGCTTGCAGCGTGAACTTCAGCAGCGGTGGCTCCTTGAACTTGAATTGGCTCAATAAGAACCGCGTCTTCGTGGTCCGCCCGGCGCTTGCTTTCTGACCTATTTTATCTATTTATGAATTAAGTAAATGTTGAAATTTAATTTATATCAAGAGTAACTGTCATTCAGAGCGTAGCGAAGAATCTCTTCCCTATGCAAAACATAAAGAGAGTAGATTCTTCGCTGCGCTCTGAATGACAGATACCCTCTGAATGACAGAGAGAATCGACCCGCCCCAAAAGAATAAACGAAAAAAAGGAGAATGATAAATCTCCGTATTTTAATATTAACCAATTAAAAGCATTTGTAAAAATGAAAAAATTAAGAAGACGTGTCATCATGGCACCGGATGCCTTGGAGGCACCAAAAAAAAGACAACGCGCGATGTAATCATGCCCTATGTACGCTGGACGGAAGCCCTGCGTGTGGTTCGCGCCTGTCATCCCGAAGTCACCATCATCATGCCCGAAGAGAAGATTCAGATTTATCCCGGCGATGATGTGCGTGCAATCATCACCCCCTATGTCCGCACCATCTGCCGTGCGCTGGACGAAGGCAAGGCAGGAGGGTGGCATGGCTATACCCCCGAATGCCGCATCCGCCAAGTGCGCACCATCCTTACCCGCTACTTCCGCTTTCACAAAGGCAGCATCAGCGACGCCGAGCTGGACCACTTGCTGGACGACTTGATATATGTGCATAAAGGGTAACGGAAACCCTGTCTCCCCCCGGTGGGGGAGATAAGTAGCGGATTGAAAGATAATGCTGAAATATAAAAAAAAGGAGAAAATATTGTTCTTACTGCATAAATCGTTATCTTTGTACTGAAACTAATTGAAAAAGGAGAAATTGTATGTCTACTGTTGAACTGAATGCAGATGAAATATTTCGCAAGGATTTGTTGCATTTAGGCAATGAAGCGAAGCGGCGTTTAATTGAATTATTAGCATCATCTTTGACTTTTTCCGATTCACATGATGCTCTTGCCAAAAACAGAAAAAAGGGACTGTTGGATAAGGCAAATGGAGCATGGTGTAATGACGGGGTAAGTGCGGACGAAGAAATTGAATTATTACGCAATGCCCGTGTGCAGGGTAAAACCCGGAAACTGGCAGAATTATGAGTGTAGCCCTCACTTTCCATCCATGAAGTTATTGAAACATATGCTGATGTGAAAACTATCTTAAACAGCAAAGGTGTTTTGATTGATGATTTTGATTTATTAATAGGTGCTACGGCGTTAACATATAACATGATAATGGTAACAGATAATGTGAAGCACTTCTCCCCAGTATCCATTTTTGCTTCAAGACAGTGCAAATATAATCATTTGCTGTTTGCAAACAGCACTCTGTCATTCAGAGGAGCTTGCGACGAAGAATCTCTTCCCTCATTATGTAAGGAAAAGAGATTTTTCGCTCCGCTCTGAATGACGGATAAAATAAATTACTTACTTGCCAACAGATAATGTGAAGCGCCTCTCCCCTTATCCGGTTTGTAACCAATATTTTACCTCTCTCATTCGCGTAAATATTTATATTTCCTCCCTCAGACTATTGGCGTATATTTGTCTGTTGATAGCGTGTGGCAGATGTTTTGCATTGCCGGGCACGCAGAAAAATATTATAACAAATATATAAACAAAGTCAAACATGAAATTACATCATCCGTTACATCGGCACGCATCATCCGCAGTGCCCGGATGCATGGTGCGTTTTGCACAAACGCATCATTCGTTCTCTCCGACAGAGATATACTTTAGTATATCTTTTCTTTATTAATTATGTTGTGTCAGTAAGCTGGCAGTTGCACTGGCTGTAAAACGGGCTATCTGTCTGGAAATGAACCGAAAAATTGGCAGTTGGACTGGCTTTTTATTGGCACCTTGAAAAAACGGAAAATTATCAATGGATTTGAATCTAACAAACACAGGCTATGTCATGGTTTCGCGGGCATTGCTGATGAGTGTGTCCCAAAAACACCACATTGCGAGCGGAGACGAAGAGGCGTTTTTACGCGTGCTTCTTCATGTGAACTACAAAAACAAAGTGCTTAAGCACAACGGGGCGGAGGTGACCTGTGCCCGGGGAGAGTCTGTAATCTCTTATCTGGGCTGGGCCGATATCTTTGGCTGGACGCGCGGACACACCCGCCTCTTTTTTGAGCGTTGCTTTGCCGACGGGCTTCTGGAGCAGGTGCCCGGTAGCTGCATGAGCCATATACGCGTTCCCCACTATGACGCATGGACGGGAACCCCCGCCCCCAAACAGCCCGTCGAACGCAAAATGGAGGAAGAAGTGAAGAACTTCATCGCCCGTTACAGCGAAGTGACCCATAAGCCCATAGAAGCCAAAGGACGCATCCGGAACCTTTGGAAACGCCTCTCCGTCCGCGAACGCGAACTCGCCATGGCGCGTATGGAAGACTACTATTTCACTCTCCCGAATACCAACTTCTGCAAGACGGCGGTGCGCTATCTGGAAGATAAAGTCTTTGACAACCTGATTAATTAAATCATAAATCTCATGTCCGAAATACTCAACCCTCATGATTCCGACCTCGAAGCCGTGATTCTTGGCGCCTGCCTCATTGAAACCACCGCAATGGTGACCGTGGCAGACGCGCTCCGTCCCGAAATGTTCTACCAAGACTCCCACCGGGAAGTCTTTGCCGCCCTGCTCTCCATGCACCACACCGGCAAGAAGATAGACCTTATCACCGTAAAGAACGAACTCTCCGCCCGTGGCACGCTGGATGCCGCGGGCGGCGCGTACGGGCTGACGCAGCTCACCATGCGCGTGGCGTCCTCCGCCCATCTGGAGCAGCACGCCGCCATCTTGCTGGGGCTGTACGTGCGCCGCGAGATGATTTGCGGATTGCACAAGCTCTTGGCGTCCGCCGCCGACGAGTCGGTGGACCTGGACGAGGTACTGGTGCAGCTGCACCGCCTCTCCGACCACTTGGAAGGCGAAGCCGCCTTCAACGACTATCTCCGCGATATGGACCAACTGATGCTCGCCACCCTGAAACAAATGGATGCCCGTGTGGCAAACAACTGCAACGGCGTCACGGGTGTGCCAACCGGTCTGAGCGACTTGGACAAGCTGACGGCAGGCTGGCAACCCGGCGACCTGAACATCATTGCCGCCCGTCCCTCGGTGGGCAAGACCGCCTTTGCCCTGCATCTGGCGCTGGCTGCAGGGCGCGCGGGCAAGCACGTGGTGGTGTACAGCCTCGAGATGCAGGGCGAGCGTCTGGGCGACCGCTGGCTGTGCGCCCAAGCCGCCGACATCAACGCAGGGCATCTGCGCACGGGTTTGCTCACCGCCGACGAGCAACATCAGGCGCTGGAGGCAGCCCGCGAACTCTCCCGCCTGCCCGTCTGTGTAGACGATAACCCCAAAATGGGGATGGACCACATCCGCTCCTCCGCCCGTCTGCAAAAGAGCAAGGGGCGTTGCGACCTCATCGTGATAGACTATCTGCAGCTCTGTGAAATGAAGTCCGAACAGAAGAACCGCAACCGCGAACAGGAAGTGGCGGAGGCAAGCCGCAAGGCAAAGCTGCTGGCAAAGGAGCTGAACGTGCCCGTAGTGCTGCTGTGCCAGCTGAACCGCGAGTGTGAGTTGCGTGGCGACCGCCGTCCCGCACTGAGCGACCTGCGCGAAAGCGGCGCCATAGAACAGGATGCGGATGTAGTGTCACTGCTCTATCGCCCTGCCGTCTACAACCTGCCCACGGAGCGCAAAAGCGGTTACCCCTCGGAAGGCCTCGGTATGCTGATTCTTGCCAAGCACCGCAACGGCGAAACCGGAGATGTGTACTTCTCGCACAACACCAGCCTTACGAAGATAGGAGAGTATGTGCCGCCTATGGAGTGGCTGATGAAACACGCGAAATGAGGCGTCTTTTTCTCGTTTTTGTCGAAAAAAAACAACGAAAAACTTGACATCGCCTCTCTGATTTTGTATCTTTGTAATGTGCTTAAGGAAAGGAATAATCATTGATTAAGGCGCCTTATTTCTCCTCTTATACACTTTTCTTTTATAGTTCCGGCCGAACTGTTTGCTTAGAGATTTATCTTTACTTTTTGAGACCTGTTTCCTTTTCTCCGCTATTGGGCGGAGGCTGATTTTTTTAACTTAAACCTTAACTGTTTTTTTTATGGATGTAATTGTAGAGCGCTTTCAGCGCAGAAGAATCGTGAGCGATAAAAGTTCGCCCATGTTGTACTATCTCCGTCAGAAACCCAAGACTTGCGGTACGGTAGATATTGATGTCCTTGCCGCCAGTATTCAGAAAAACTGCGCCATGACAAAAGGCGATGTGAAGCACGTCATCGAAGCCCTTGTGGAAGAAATCCAATCCAACCTTGCCAACGGCGATAAGGTGAAGCTGAACCAACTCGGCACGCTTCACATGACATTCCGCTGTCCGGGCGTGGAGAAGTCGGAAGACTGTACGGTGAGGAATATTGCCAAAGTGAACATCCGCTTCGTCCCCGACAAGGAGCTGAAACTGGTGAACGGTAGCACCGCTACCACCCGTAGCCCGGCCAACGTAGCCTTCGCGCTGGACAAACCGACTGACGGCTCCGGTGGCGGCGGCAATGGCGGCGGTGGCGTGATTCCCGACGAGGGTGACAAGGAAGACCCGCTCGGATAATTGAAGTGTGATGCATTGCGGGCATCATTGATACTTAAACCAACATCATTATTCATACTAAAACCAATAA
>NZ_QRME01000012.1:103707-104909 GCF_003472565.1 Bacteroides sp. AM10-21B
TGATGTGCAGGCGGCGATAGACGGTGAAAACTCCGGTGGCGGCGGCAATGGCGGCGGTGACGTGATTCCCGACGAGGGTGACAAGGAAGACCCGCTCGGATAGTAAACATCATCATTGATACTTAAACCAACATCATTATTCATACTAAAACCAATAACATAATGGCAACCAAATCAACCTGGTGGGACAAGTTCCTAAAAATAGTAATCGCAGTGGCATCCGCCGTTCTCGGCGCTTTGGGCGCGCACGCTATGCCTGCCTGATACCATGAGATCCATCAACCTCCTTGTTGTCCACTGTTCCGCCACGCGCTGCGACCGCAGCTATACGGAAGATGACCTGACAACAGACCACCTGCGCCGGGGCTTCTCCGGCGCAGGCTACCATTTCTATATCCGCAAGAACGGCGCTATAAAGTCCCTGCGCCCGATAGAGCTCCCCGGCGCGCACGCCCGTGGGCATAACGCCCATTCCCTCGGCATCTGCTACGAAGGTGGCCTTGACGAACATGGCCGCCCCTGCGACACCCGCACCCCCTTCCAGAAGCATTCCCTCCGCGTGCTCGTGATGCTGTTGCTTCGCGACTACCCCGGCAGCCGTCTTTGCGGCCATCGCGACCTGAGCCCCGACCTTGACTCGGACGGTGAGATAGAACCCGGGGAGTGGGTAAAGCAGTGCCCCTGTTTCGACGCCTCCTCGATTCTTCGGGAACCTCCTCCTCCCAATCCGGCGAGCCTGTGATGCGCGCGTACGCACGCCCGCATATATTATAATGTGCGGTCCTTTCTTCGGTTGCCGTCAGCGTTTGAGAAATATGCTTTACAACACATTTATCAATCAGCGAGTTACGAAAAAGTTTCAATAAAATGTCAAAAAAGAGACAGATATATTTGGTGCATATCTTTAAATCCCCTACTTTTGCATCCGCTTTCGAGAACGGGAGCGGCGATAGATTGACATTCTGACAGAAACGGAGTAAGAACCCTTACTTTTTTCTTTTCCTTTGAGGCTGTTTCTTTCGAAACTTCCTCCTTTGAAAAGAAAAATGAAAAAAACTTCCGATTTATTTGGAAGATATGAAATAAAGTTCTTACCTTTGCACCCGCTTTCAAAAAAGAAAGCAAGCGTTGATTGAAACACTTTTTACAAAGCGGGCGGTAACGGCATTCCTTTTTCTTTGTTCTCCCTTTCGCAAGAGAGA
>NZ_QRME01000013.1:0-99083 GCF_003472565.1 Bacteroides sp. AM10-21B
TTGAATTTATCCAAAGGTGCCAGGGTTCGCATCACCGGCGGTGACTTCGAAGGTCAGGAGGGTATCTTCCTGAAAGTGAAAGGAGCGCGCGACCGCCGTGTTGTCATCGAGATTCAGGGTGTCATTGCCGTTGCCATGGCTACCATCCACCCTGAACTGATAGAAGTCATCAAATAGTTGATAGTAGATAATTTTACAGTTGTCAATTCATAACTCATAATTTATAATTCATTATGTCTCTTTCTGAAGAAACTCTTGCCCTTCAGCGTGCCGCGCACGACCTGATGTATTTGGGTATGGACGGAAGTCCCGTCTACAGCGATGACCTTTCCCGTCGTAACAGTGAGGTTTATCGCCTGACTACAGCTTTGTATAATTCCGGTGTCAAAGGTTCTACCGTCGAAGAACAGGCTAATGTCTGCCTTGCCCTTCTGATGGGTTATAATGCTTCATTTATCGACCACGGTGAAAAGCAGGAACATATTCAGGAGATCTTGAACCGCTGTTGGGATATTCTTGAAGCTCTTCCCGCTTCATTGTTGAAACTCCGTTTGCTTACGGCTTGCTATGGTGAGGTTTACGATGAACCTTTGGCTGAGGAGGCCCGTACTATTATTGCGTCTTGGGATGAAAAAACGCTTACACCTGAAGAACAGGGAGCTATTGATGAGCTCCAGAATGTGGTGGATAATCCCTATCCATGGGAAGTGGTGGAAGAATAGGATCTGGAATTCTATACATATTAGTCGTTAAAGATCTTATATTTTATAGACATGATTATTGGCTACACAACTGGTGTTTATGATATGTTTCATATAGGGCATCTCAATTTGTTAAAGAGAGCAAAAGAAAAATGTGATTATCTTATAGTAGGGGTTAGTACTGATGAATGTTGTGAATCCTATAAGCATAAAAGACCAGTAATACCTTATGAACAAAGAGCCGCCATTGTGGCAGCTATAAAATTTGTTGATGAAGTAGTACCGCAGGAAAATATGAATAAGCTTGCTTTTCTAAAGCAGAGACATTTTGATGTGATGTTCCATGGGGATGAATGGAAAGGTACTGAACTGTATAATCATTATGAAGAAGAGTTCTTGAAATTTGGGGCAAGAATAGAGTATTTTAGTCATACAGATGGAATTTCTTCTTCTTTATTACGTACCATTATAAATAAATAGATTTATGGATATAAAGAGTTTTCTTCAAAAGGTATTACCATATGGCTATATAATCAATCGTTATGATAGAGTTGGAATGGTTGAAAAATATATATCTGAATCAAAAGAATGTGAATTGCCAGACCTAATGAAATCAGTAGAGTCAAAGTTTGATAAAATTGTATCTGTTCAAGGTTTTGGATATTCAGGTTCTGGAGCAGTGGTAGACTTGTTACGTGAGTTCTCAAATTGCAATGTTGTTGGATATGTTTCTGTGGAAGGTAGTAAAACAGCTAGAAATAAATCTATGGCAGAAATTGATTTTATTCGACTTTCTGGAGGACTTTTTGAAATAGAAAAATATGTGGAGTCAAATAATTTATTTCATGAAGATGCCTTGATTAAACGAACCTTTTGTCTTTTTAGTAGTTCATACCTCTTTAGATTACCTGAATTAAGACCATATTTTATAAGTTTTTTAAAGGCTATCATAAAATTTTCTTTTCCAAAGCTTAGTCAGTCTTATTATAATGGATACTTGTATTTGCCAAGAACTCCAGCATCAATATATTTCTTAGAAAAAATGTCCAGAGCGGATTATAGAAGATTGTGTAGTAATTTTTTAAATTCTGTTTTTAATTATTTTCATTCGGAAAATATCAATTATTTTGTAGCTGATCAGTTGTTCTCTGATTTTGAATTTGATACAGACCGTAACAAACAATATTTACCAAATATCAAGACTATTTTTGTTCCTCGAGATCCTAGGGATTTGTATGCTTGGACGAATTACAAGAAAGTCGAGTGGATTCCTCAGAATTTAGAGAGTTTTATCCAATGGTATAAAATTATGTATAGCCCTCTAAATGCCAGTATTGATGATTCTCTAATAGTCAATTATGAGGCAATATGCTTAGACTATGACAACGAGTATAAGAAAATTTTGGAATATCTTGATCTTAATGACAATTTTCATTTAAATAAAAAAAGATGTTTTAATCCTGATATTTCAAAAAAATTTGTTGGTATTTGGAAAGATAGTGCTATGCCTATGAGTGATTTTGAGCTGATAGAAAAGGAATTAGGCAATTTCTGTTGCTCTTTGATTGATTAATTTTCATTGATATGAAAACCCCAAAGATTATTGAACTGTCTAGATATTTTGATCCACGAGGAAATTTGTCTGTTATAGAAGAATACAAAGACATTCCTTTCAAAATCGAACGCTCTTATTGGATTTACGATGTCCCTGGTGGAGAAAGCCGAGGAGGGCATGCGTATCGAAAAAATAACGAGTTTATTGTTGCCCTTTCCGGTAGCTTTGATGTTGTTCTTGACGACGGAAAAGCCAAGAATACTTATCATTTAAACCGTTCTTATTATGGACTATATGTCCCCGAAGGTATATGGCGTGAAATGTGTAATTTTTCGACGAATTCTCTCGCTCTTGTGTTAGCTTCGACGAAGTATGATGAGAATGATTATTTATACGACTATGACACATTTAAAATAATGAGCAATGAATAAGATTTCAGTATATAATTGTTCACTTGTTGAACTTCCCAAAATAGAGGTTGAAGCTCGTAAAGGTAATCTTACGATAGCATATAATAATGAACACTTTCCTTTTGATGTAAAAAGAGTTTTTTACTCTTACGACATCCCCGGAGGAGAAGCACGGGGAGCTCATGCACATAGGGAATGTCATCAGTTTCTTATTGCAGCTAGTGGCAGTTTTGAGGTACTTCTTGATGATGGTAGGAATAAAAGAACTGTATTACTGAATAGACCTTTTTACGGTCTTCATGTACTACCTGGCATTTGGGCTTCAGAGCAAGGATTCTCTTCCGGTTCAATATGCCTTGTTTTAGCCTCCGAAAACTATTTTGAGGAAGATTATATTCGTAGTTATGACGATTATCTGAAGTATATTAAAGATACAAACAATGTTTGAGATTAGAAAATACACACAGGAGAATAAGAATGCATGGGATGTTTTTGTTAGAAATTCCATCAATGCGACTTTTCTTTTTCTTCGTGATTATATGGATTATCATTCTTATAGATTTTATGATTTCTCTTTAATGATTTATCGTAAAGGCAAATTGTTTGCCCTTCTACCCGCTAACATTGACGGTGGTGTCTTATACTCACATCAAGGATTGACTTATGGAGGGCTGCTGATTGATAGGAAGGCGACTACTGTAGAAATTGTTGATCTTTGGAGTTTGATGAATGATTATTTGAAGGATAACGGGATTTCTTGTGTGATATATAAACCGATTCCTTTTATTTTCCAAAATATTCCTGCACAGGAAGACCTTTATGCATTATTTAGAACGACAAATGCTCAACTCATAGGTCGAAATATGTCGGCAACAATTTATCAAGACAATAAGATTAAGTTCATTGAATCTCGTAAGTCTGGAATAAGAAAAGCGATAGCAAATGATATACAGGTTAGACAGTCTGATGATTGGAAAGGTTTTTGGGATATATTAGATGAGAATCTAAAAAATAAGTATGGAGCAGCTCCTGTACATAAGTTGGATGAGATTCTTATTTTAAAAGAAAAATTTCCTAAGAATATAAAACTCTATTTGGCATATAAGGGTGAGAAACCTGTCGGAGGTTCTGTATTGTATATTACTCAGCGAGTTGTTCATACACAATATATATCTGCTAATCTTGAGGGAAAAGAAATGGGTGCGTTGGATTTGCTCTTTGATTATTTGATTAATCAAGAATACTGTAACTATCCAATATTTGATTTTGGAACATCCAATGAGGAGATGGGAAGAGTTCTTAATGAACCTCTTATCTTTCAAAAAGAAGGATTTGGGGGCAGAGGAGTTGCTTGTGATATTTATCAATATACATTATAATGGCTATTGGGAATTTGTATTCAGGTTATGTCATAAATCCAACATGGGAACTTACTCCTCGTATATTTATATCACCTTTTTCGTCATCGGAGATTAGTGCCTTAGATGAGAATCTGTATATTAAAATCTCTACTGGTAAAAGTTATTTAGACGAAAGTTTTGGTAATTATTGCTTAGCCCCTAAAGGTAGGTTGGCAATTGAAAAAGTTTTGAGTAATTATCATTTAGAAAATAATGATGTAGTTACAATATTAACGACTTCGGCTAATTTCTACATCAGCAGTTGTGTCACCAGTGTCATTGAAAGATTTTGCAAATGGTCAAGAAAAATCGAGAAAAACACGAAATTAGTGTTTGTAAACCATGAATTTGGCTATCCATATAAAGGTTTGAAGGCTGTTGCTGATTTAGGGTTTCCTATTGTAGAAGATTGTGCACATACATTTTTTTCTGATGGTTCAAAAGCTGAAATTGGTAAATATAGTGATTTTGTCATTTATAGCTTTCCAAAAGCACTGCCGATGCAATTAGGTGCCGCCATAACATCGAATCGATTTCCTTTAGAGGCTGATGCTAATGAAATGTATGCTAAGTATATATTTAGTAAACTGTCAGATCTGATTCCAAAAATTGAAGATATTAAAGAAAAAAGATTATGTGTTTACAAGAGATTTGAGGAAGGATTACGACCTTTAGGAATTCGTCCATATTTCGAATTAGAAGATGGTGTTATTCCAGGTGTATTTCTTTTTAAATGGAATGATCATATCAATTATCCTAAACTAAAAGAGTTTATGCAGTCAAATGGAATAGAGTCAAGCGTTTTCTATGGACAGCATGCTTTCTATATACCATGCCATCAAAATCTTTCTTATGATCAATGCGGTTATATCATGGCACTATTAAAATATTTTAGTGAATATTATAATGATTAGAATTACCGATAAAAAGAAATGTTGTGGTTGTGGAGGTTGTGCGTTAGCATGCCCCAAACATTGCATAATCATGAAAGAGGATGAGGAAGGATTTCTCTACCCTGTGCTTGATGAGGAAAACTGTATTGATTGTGGGTTATGCGAAAAAGTATGCCCCTGCCTGAATAGCTTAAATATACAGCCTTCGTTAAAGAAAACTTACGCACTAAAAGACTATGATGACAGTCGGGGCAAAAGTTCATCAGGTGGAGCATTTGCATCCATTGCACGTTATGTATTAGAAAATGGCGGAGTTGTATATGGCGCTGCTTTTAATGAACAAAAGCAAGTAGTACATACTGTTGTTGAGAATTTGGAAGATTTAGATAGTCTTCGTGGGTCAAAATACGTGCAAAGTAATTTGAATGATACTTACGTTCAAATTAAGAATCAATTAAAAGAAGGTCGTAAAGTTCTGTTCAGTGGCGTTTCTTGTCAGGTTAAGGGATTGAATTTATTTCTCAAGAAAAGATATGATAATCTATTTTCCGTAGAGATTCTCTGCCATGGAGTTCCATCGCCAAGCATCTTTAAGATGTATCTTGAGGAAGTCTGTAAAAAACATGATATAAGTTTGGATGAGATAAAGAGTATATTCTTTCGAAATCCAAGGAGTTGGAAAGAGTTTATTCTTTCCATTCAAACGAATGATGGGAAACGCATTGAAGGTCCGTTAGATAATTCTTTCATAAGTGGATTTGGAAGTAATCTTATTGTTAGGCCTTCTTGTTTTGACTGCTCCGCAAAGAGTCTTAGGGCAGGATCCGACATCTTGTTAGGAGATTTTTGGGGATTAGAATATTTAGATTCGGATTTTGTTGATGATAAGGGTGTTAGCCTCGTGATTTTAAATACATGTCGTGGTATAGATTTATTCAATCATTTAAGTTCTGATTTTAAAGAATTCAATTATGCCCAAGCTTTACTTGGAAATAAGAATATCGAACATTCTCAAAGAGAACCAGAGGATAGAACGGACTTTTTTAAGTCTTTTGGAATGACAAATGAATATACTAATACGATTAAAGAATTCACAAACAAAAAGTTACCTTTATTATTAGAGATTCGTCATTATGGTGCAACTATATTAAAATATATTGGCCTTCGAAAAGTTGTAGATTATGTTAAAGAGTATCTACAAAGAAGATTATTCTTTTCAGGTAAATTAGATTAAGTATTATATGATTAAATTTTTGGATTTAAAGGTAGTGACTGATAGTCATGCTAAAGAACTGCAGGAGGCTGTTAATCGTGTAGTTGATAGTGGATGGTATCTACAGGGCAATGAGAATAAAAGTTTTGAGATGAATTATGCCAATTTTATAGGAACTTCTTATTGTATAGGTGTAGGTAATGGTCTTGATGCGCTAATCTGGATATATAGAGCATATATGGAACTTGGTATAATGAAACCAGGAGATGAGGTAATTGTTCCGGCAAATACTTATATAGCTTCAATCCTTGCCATAACAGAAAATGATTTGGTACCAGTATTGGTAGAACCAAACATAGATACGCTTGAAATTGACGATGAAAAGATTGAAAAGGCTATTACCTCTAAAACAAAATCAATTCTGATAGTTCATCTTTATGGTCGTTGTGCCTATACGAGTAAAATTAGTGAACTGTGTAAGAAATACAACCTTAAACTTGTAGAGGATAATGCCCAAGCTCATGGTTGTGAGTATGATGGTATTCGAACTGGTGCCTTGGGGGATGCTGCAGGTCACTCATTCTATCCCGGTAAAAATCTTGGTGCTTTTGGTGATGCAGGTGCAGTTACTACTAATGATAAAAACGTTGCAGATTGCATTCGTGCTCTGGCAAACTATGGATCACAGAAAAAATATGTATTTAAATACAAGGGCAAAAACAGTCGTCTTGATGAGATTCAAGCTGCTGTTCTTGATGTAAAATTACGTTATTTGGTTGCTGATAACAAGCATCGTCAAGAAATAGCAAACTATTATTATGAGAATATAGATAATAAAAAGGTGAAATTGCCAGTTCATTTCAAAGATGAAAATAATGTTTATCACATATTTCCAGTTCTATGTTCACAGCGTGATGAGCTACAACATTATCTTTTAGAGAATGGTGTACAGACCCTTATTCATTATCCAATACCACCACATAAGCAAGAATGTTATAAAGAGTGGGGCGACTTTTCTTTTCCTATCTCAGAAAGGATTCACATGGAAGAATTAAGTCTTCCTATTAGTCCCGTTATGAGTATGAAAGATGCAGAAATTGTTGTGTCATTAATTAACTCGTTCAAGTAGAAAAAACAAATAAATGTTATCGTTAGGACAACGACTTAAGCAACTATTGAAGCATGGAGTAATCTTTGGATTAACTTCATCACTTCAGAGTGCTTTGGCGTTTATTTTGTTGCCGCTTTACACTAAGTACTTTAGTTTGAATGAGTTTGGAGGCTATAATATGCTTTTGGTTATAGCAGGAGCATGTAATACTGTATTTTATCTTGGAGCATCAAGTGTATTAGGTAGATTTTATTACGATTATAAGGAAAAGGGAAAAGATCAGGATATCGTTTCGGGAACTTTATGGCTTTCCATATTTGGAGGAATCTTATTAATTGGCTTATCGGTTTTATTAGCACCACTTATATGTACTTATTATTTAAAAGATTCTTCCTTTACAATACCATTTGTATTGTGTATGGCAGGCAATGCTTTGACCTATCCGATAACAACGCTTACTTTGCTCCTTAGATATAAGAAAAAATCCTTTTTTTACCTAATAGTAACTCTAACAGGATTGTGCTTAAATTTTATTATAACGATTTCAGTTTTGATGTTTTCTGAGATTAAGGTTTGTGCTCCCTTTATTGGATTGGTATGCAGTAATACAATACTTTTACTGGCATTGTTGTTTAATAGTAAAAAAGATTTAACCCTAAATGTTTCTAAGGAGACTTATAAAATAGGATTAGTTTTTGGCGCCCAAATAGTCTTAAGTAGTTTATTGGGTTACGCATATGGTAGCCTTGATAAATTTGTTATTAAAGAAACTCTATCTGTTGCTGATGTGGGTATATATTCCTTGGGATATAGAATTGGATGTTTATATCAGATATTAATCTATCTTCCTTTTGTTTTGGTATGGGCACCTTTACGAATGGAATATCGTAAGAGCCCTGATAATGCTTTCTTTATAAAAAAGATAGCTAGTTATTATACGATGGGCTCTGCTTTGTTTATCATCGTTTGCATGGTTTGGGGAAATGATATATTATTAATGCTCTTTCCTCAACAAGAATATATAATATCTTTGCAGATATACCCCCTAATCATGATAGGTTATCTTTTTTACGGGTGGACTGATATTTTCAACTTTGGAATTTATGTAAATAATAAATTTGTATATCAAAGTATAGTGCCTATTGTAGGAGTAGTTATTAATTGTGGCTTGAATGTTCTTCTTTTGCCGAAATATGGTGTAGCGGTATCTGCCTATATTTTTATGTTTACTTATTTTGTTGCAGCTTTGATGTTGTTTGTAATATCGAATAAATATTACAAGTTGCCTTTGGAATGGGGGCGATTAAGTAGTATTATGGTTCTTTGCATTACAGAATTTATCCTGTTAAACTTAGTGAATATCAGTGTCGCTCATAATTTTCTCGGAAAACTGTTTATATCTATTTTTACATTATTATTCATGTGGTTGCTTTTGGTTGATAAAGACGAAAAGAAACATATATATGCATATATTAAAAAGAGACAATGACAAGCGTTTATTTCTATTTCCCTTATATGGATGAATCGGGAGTTCCGATGTTATTTCTTCGAATGTCTCGTTGGCTTGCAGAGCATTATGCTAATGATTATGAGTGTTTCGTAATAGACTATCCTGATGGCGCTATGGCTCGTAATCTTACGGGTGAAGACAAAGTTAAAGTATTACGTTATGACGATAATGAGACCTGTTTTATAGATAATGATGCAATAGTTGTTTTTCAATCATTTAATGCAAGTTTTTGGCCTCAGAATTTGAAGCTATCTTCCGGTACTAAAATAGTATGGTGGACTTTACATGCTCGCTGTTTGTCTCCAATATTGATACCTGTGCCTTTTAACGAACTTACATTTAGATATCATTGGTTGTATAAATTATGTGCTTTACTATATTATCCATTTATGCATGGTTTTGCAAAAATGGTGGATGATATGATAGCTCATGGAGCACTCTATTTTATGGACTATGATACATTATACGAATCCATTAAACATCTTCCTATAAAATCGAGAGAAGTGGATTATTTTCTACCCGTACCGGCCTCGGATTATTATGGAGAATTAAAAGGTAAAAGAAACATTGAGATTTTAAATGTTTGTTGGTTAGGAAGATTATGCGATGAGAAAACACCGGTTTTAAAATATGCTATATCAAAACTTGCTGATTATGCAATGAGAAATAAGCGACAAATAGAAATGCATATTTTGGGATATGGAAATCATCAAGAGGAAATAGATAATTTGGGTCTTGATAATGAATATTATCACCAACGAAAAGCAAGACCTATTCGATTTGTCGAAATAAATAATTTCTTATTAGAGAACATCGATTTAATGTTTGCTCAAGGCACGTCTGCGTTGGAATCAGCAAAATTGGGAATACCTACTGTTGTAACGGATGATTTTTATAAAGACTTACATGGGGATTATGTCTTTAAGATGCTACATGAGAGGAAAAATTATGATATAGGCCATCTTATTACTGAAAAGGATTATAAACCTAATAATTCTTCTTTTGAAGATATTATGGATAAAGTAACTTTAAATTATAATGAGATGTCAATATTAAGCAGAGAGCACTTTGTTCGGTATCATTCGTTAACATCGGTAGGTCAACAATTCGTAAAAGCTCTTAAGAAGTCTGATTACACTTTTGATATGATTGATCCCAATATCATACAACCATTATGGATATGGAAATTATATTCGGGAATAAGAGAAACATTGAAAAAAGCAAAATAATATTACAGCATATGGCATTTAACAGTATTTTTAAGGGGAAGAAAGTCCTAATCACTGGTAATACCGGATTCAAGGGATCTTGGTTATCAACATGGCTTCATTTGATGGGAGCAGATGTTTACGGATATTCTCTGAGTATACCTACAAATCCTTCAATGTTCGAAACTCTTAAACTTGAAGAGAAGATTCACCAACATTATGGTGATATTTGTAACAAGGAGGAATTCAATGATTATGTTCAGGAGGTACAACCTGACTTCTTGATTCATCTTGCAGCTCAGGCTTTGGTGTTAACTTCTTATCGCGAGCCGTTTGAAACAATGACTACAAACATTATTGGAACAGCTGTTGTTTGCGAGGCCATTATGAAGATTGATTGGGAGTGCACATGTGTACTCATTACTTCAGACAAGGCTTATGACAATGTTGAATGGATTTGGGGTTATCGTGAGACAGACAGAGTAGGTGGTAAAGATATATACTCTGGTTCAAAGGGGGCTGCTGAACTTGTTATTAAGAGCTATTGGCACTCATTCATCAATAAGATGCCTAACATAAAGTTCGGTGTAACACGTGCAGGTAATGTAATCGGTGGCGGCGACTGGGCAAAAGATCGTATAATTGTGGATTGCGTAAAGGCGTTTTCTGAAGGTGAGACTGTTGAAATACGTTCTCCTAAAGCGACTCGCCCTTGGCAACACGTTCTCGAACCTCTTTCCGGATACCTTACACTTGCACAATACTTGGCTGAAGGTAAAAGCGAGAATGGTGAACCTTATAATTTTGGTCCTCGGGCAGAACAGACTAAGACTGTCTTTGAGTTGGTTCAAGATTTAGCCTCTCTTTGGGGGCTTGATAGAGATAAGGTGGCTAAACTAACAGGTGATATACCTTTTGAGGAAGCTACTTTGTTGAAATTGAATTGTGATAAGGCATTATCTTATCTCAATTGGCATTCTACTCTCCATTATGAGGAGTGTGTACGTTTTATAGCTGAATGGTATCGCGCATTCTATGTGGAGAAAGACAAAGATATGTATGCTCTCACAGAGAAGCAAATTAAGGAATATATTGACGAAGCTAAAAAACAAAATCTTGAATGGGCTTTCTAAATGTGCAAAGTTATGGTAAATCAGATTGAAGGGGTGCTTTTAACACCTCTTAAGCAAATTAATCATTTAAAAGGTGATGTCTATCATGCAATGAAGTGTGTGGACCCAGGATACATAAGTTTTGGTGAAGCTTATTTTTCAAGTATTCTTTGTGGGCTGGTAAAAGCATGGAAGTGTCATTTGAGAATGACACTGAACCTTGTTTGTATGGTTGGAAAGATACATTTTGTTCTCTATGATGGGCGAGAAAACTCATCTACATACGGAGAATTTATGGAAGTAACCCTGTCTCCTGAAAATCCTAAATTATACAGAAGAATAACTATTCCTCCGGGGATTTGGATGGCATTTGTTGGTATTGATGAAGGAAAAAGTATGTTGTTAAATGTTGCTGATATTCCTCATGACCCAGCAGAACAAGTGAATATTCCTATGGAGGAGAGTAATATAAAATTTGATTTCACAAAAATCAATATAGAGAAATGAAGGTAGTTCTTTTAGCAGGTGGATTTGGTACACGAATCTCAGAAGAGTCTGCATTTAAACCGAAACCTATGATTGAGATAGGAGGTATGCCTATTCTTTGGCATATAATGAAAGAGTATGCCTACTATGGATTTACAGAGTTTATCATATGTGCCGGTTATCGTCAGGAATATATTAAAGAATGGTTTGCTAATTATTTTCTTCATAATTCAGATGTGACTTTTGATTACACTAGAGGAAAGAATGAGATGACAATACATCAAACTCGTTTGGAACCATGGAAAGTTACTATAGTTGATACTGGTTATAATACTTTGACTGGTGGTCGGATTAAACGTATTCAAAAGTACGTTGGTAATGAGACATTTTTTATGACTTATGGTGATGGAGTTTGTGATGTTGATATCAATAGGCTGCTTGATTTTCATAAATCTCATGGTAAACTTGCAACTCTTACTGCTGTGATTCAAGCACAGGAGAAGGGTGTCCTCAATATTGATGAAGATAATTCTGTCCATTCTTTCAGAGAGAAAGAAATGTCGGATGGAGCACCAATTAATGCAGGTTATATGGTTCTTGAACCTAAAGTATTTGATTATATTGAGGGTGATATGACAATCTTTGAAAAAGGTTCATTATCAAAACTTGCGGATGAAGGAGAGTTGATGTCATACAAACATAGAGGATTTTGGCAATGTATGGATAACATTCGTGAAAAAAATCTGCTTGAAACGCTTCTTGCAGAGGATAAAGCCCCATGGAAAAAATGGGAGCGTGAAGTCCCTATTGTTAAATAACTTAAACTCATATAAAGATGAATAATATAAGATTATCAAAGTCATGTATTGGTCAGGAAGAAATAGATGCGGTTACAGATGTACTAAAGCGAGAATACCTTGGTATGGGGCAGGACGTTCATAGGTTCGAGGATGAGCTTCACGAATTTTTTGGTCGTGATGTAACTCTCGTTAATTCTGGTACAGCAGCTCTACATTTGGCCGTTCAGGGTGCAGGCATAAAGGAGGACGACGAGGTTCTTGTTCAATCGCTTACATACGTTGCTTGTTTTCAAGCTATTCGTGCCACTGGTGGTGTACCTGTCGCTTGTGAGGTTGATGATGATACTCTTACTATTGATCTTGTAGATGCTGAGCGTAAACTAACTCCTAAAACCAAAGCTATAATGCCTATCCATTATGCAGGCAATCCTGGCAATCTTGACGAAATTTATGCATTTGCAAAAAAACATAATCTTCGGGTGATTGAAGATGCATCGCATGCATTTGGTACAATTTATGAAGGTCGGAAAATTGGTTCTTTTGGCGATATTATTTGTATTAGTATGGATGGTATTAAAAATATTACTTCAGGAGAAGGTGGTATGATTATTACAGAAGATCCTGTATGTCAGAAAATTGTGAAAGATGCCCGCCTTCTTAGTGTACAGAATGATACCAATAGTCGATTCGCTGGTACCCGAACTTGGATTTTCGATGTAAACCAACCTGGATGGCGTTATCATATGAGTAACATTATGGCAGCTATTGGTTATACTCAATTAAGGAAGTTCCCTAAGTTTAAAGAAATACGCCAACGCCTTGCTAAGATTTATCAGAAAGAGTTATCTAATGTAGATGGTGTGAAAATTATACCGTGTAATTATGATGATGTTGTACCGCATATTTTTGTTGTGCGTATTACTAACGGGAAACGTGATGAAGTTAAACAATTTCTTAATGATAATGGTGTTGCCACAGGTATGCATTATCGTCCCAATCACTTATTATCACTGTTTTCTGGTAATCAAGATAATTCTACACTTAAGCATACTGATTTGGTTTACAAACAGCTAATAACTCTTCCTCTTCATGTTGATATGACAGAAGAAGATGTGATGTATATCTGTAATACTCTTAAAGAGGCGTTATAAAAAGAATTATGAAAGAATTTCAACCCTTGGTGTCAGTTATTATCAATTGCTTTAATGGAGAAACTTATCTTCGTGAAGCAATTGATAGCGTTATTACTCAAACTTATACAAACTGGGAAATTATATTTTGGGATAATCAGTCTACAGATAGTACTAAGGAGATAGTCCATAGATACAATGATACTCGTATTAAGTATTATTATGCGGAATGTCACACGGCTTTGGGAGAAGCTCGTAATTTGGGGGTGGAGAAAGCTACAGGAGAATATATAAATTTTCTTGATGCAGATGACGTTTGGGATAAGAACAAATTAGAAGAACAGGTGAAATTACTGATACCAGGAGAAGTTGAGGTTGTCTATACTCCATTTGACATTATTTGCACTAATCCGACAAGGCGAATGTTGAACTCCTATAAAAGACTTAAACGTAAAGCTTTTAGCGTTAGTGAAGCGACGTATAATCAATTACTCTTAGGTAATTTTATTATATTTTCAAGTATTCTTTTAAATAAGGCTCTTTATCATAGTGTTGGTGGAATAGATACAACGCTCCAACAAAATGAAGATTATCAACTACTTTTGAAGCTTAGTCTTCAAACTAAAATCCGAAGGACGGAAGTTGTTCATACGTTTTATAGGATACATAGTTCTAATGCATCAATTGATTGCAGAGAATTATCGATAAAGGAAAACAGGTTAATATATAGCCAGTTGCCAAATTCTCCTGAACTAAATACCGCGATTGGTATAAATGAGTTGAAATATGTATACGTATATCTGAAGAATAAGCATTACGGAATAGCACTACGTCATCTGTTTAAGGTTTTTGATTTTACGATATTTGTAAAATATTGTAAAAGCAGGTTGTGACTGATAATGTATTTATTAGCATTTTATTGATTCTTTAGACTACCTTACAACGTTTCAATGATTGTCCCTCAAAAGAGTGAGATTTATGTTATTCTCTTTAGATAAAATATCAATTATAGCTTTTACCATTTTTTCGATGGTTATTTCTATCGACCCTACAGGGTCTATTTGGGGGATTAAGGAACTGTTGTTTGTATTTTTATTATTATTATCATTCATTTCGTTTGGTAAAGGAGATACAATCCCGAAAGATGTATTGTTTGCAATATGGGTTTGTTTGTCTTTGCCTATGTGGGGTATTATGATAGCTGTATTAAAGGATAATTTTACAGATTCGTCTTATGCTTTCGGGCATTTGAAATCATTCTTATTTATTCTTATTTTCTTTTTTCTAAGAAATTTGAATTTTGATAAAATAGTTAAAGTGCTGTTTATTAATGGTAGTCTCATCGCATTATTTACTACTTTGATATTTATTATAGCGCAGATTAATCAAGAATTATTTTCATTATTATTTGATCAGAGTTTGGAAAATGATAATATCATTATTTCAGAAAGAGAGTACTATGGGTTTAGTGTGCTGGGTGTTTATTTTAAAACAGGTCCTTTTATGTTTTTTTCGTATATATATTCTTTATACTTTCTTGATATAAAACATTTTAGAGGGGTACTTATTTTACTCAATTTATTTGCATTGTTAGTCGCTGGCTCTCGTACACCTACTTTGATTGCAATATTGATTACTGTTATTTATTTTTATGATCGAATGAAATCTAATAGATTGTTCAAGTATGCAATATTATATGCTTGTGGGTTTGCTCTTGCTTTTTTAACTTATAAACTGGCTACGGAAAAGGGAGAGATTTCGAATGAACTTAAATTTGCAGATTTTCATTCATATATTAGCAATATATTTATGAATACGACTCCCGTTGTTGGTGCTGGATTAGGTAGTGAATTTTATAGTGGAGGAAGAGGGCAGTTAGTTGCAGCGAGCGAGCAAACTTATATGGATATTATCAGAATTTATGGTTTCTTTTTAGGAATTGTTTTGATAATATTGATTTATTATCCTGCATTAGCTTTCTTACGAAGTAAGTATTGGCATATCTTAAAATATCGGCGTTTTATTATGGCTTATATATTGTATATGATTTTAGCTGGAACTAACCCATTGTTGATTAGCTCTACTGGTATGTTGATATGGGCTGTTGGGTTGACTTTTGTTTACAAAATTCATAAACGGCAATTGAAAATGGATTAATTTTTGTTTGAAAAAGCTTAGTTTTCATTATGATTTCAGTATGTATAGCTACCTATAATGGTGGAAAATATATTAAAGAACAACTTGACTCTATTTTACCGCAATTGGGTACGGAGGATGAGATTGTTGTATCGGATGATTCTTCTACTGACAACACATTGGATATTCTATTTTCGTATGCTGACAGCCGTATTAAGGTATATCCTAATCAGCACTTTCATTCTCCTGTTTTTAACTTTGAGTCTGCATTGATTCGCGCTAAGGGTGATTATATATTTTTATCAGATCAGGATGATATATGGGAAAGTAATAAAGTACAGGTGATGTTAGATGCTTTGAAACGTGCTACATTGGTTGTATCAGATTGCTCTGTGATAGATAAGAATATGGAACTTATAAAAGAAACATTTTTCCAGAATAAAGCAAGAAAGAAAGGGGTAATAAGTAATATTATTTGTAATAACTACTTAGGATGTTGTATGGCCTTTCGCCGGGAAGTACTTTATAAAGCATTACCTTTTCCTAAAAATATTGCTATGCATGATATTTGGCTAGGTCTTTGTGCTTCTGCATTTTATTCAGTGGAATTTATTTCTGATAAGTTGATAAAATATCGTCGACATGGAGACAATGCATCGCCTACGGGTGAAACAAGTCATTTGAAAATTTCTTATCGAATAATTTATCGAATTCAGTTTGTAGTAGCTCTTATAAGAAGAATGTTTCCGTTATCTATTTATGGCAAGAATTTGTATGTAAACAAATAATGAAAATTGATTGTAATGGTTAGCACTCATAGTATGGCTCTTAAAATATCTCTCATAACTGTTACGTATAATAGTTCTGAAACTATTCGTGATACAATTCTGTCTGTTCTTTCTCAAACCTATTTTAATATAGAATACATTATTGTTGACGGTGCTTCTACTGATAATACAGTCAATATAGTAATGGAGTATGATTCTAAATTTGATGGAAAACTAAAATGGATAAGTGAGAAAGATAAAGGACTTTATGATGCGATGAATAAGGGTATTTCGATGGCTACCGGTGATATTGTGGGGATTATAAATTCAGATGATTTTTACCATCGGACAGATGTCATAGAGAAAGTTGCAAATGCGTTCAATAGCGGAGAGGTAGAGGCTATATATGGTGATGTACGCTTTGTAAAACCTAAGGACTTAGGTAAGACTATACGCTTTTATTCTTCCCGCAATTTCTCACTGCATCGGTTTCGCTATGGTTTTATGCCAGCCCATCCAACCTTCTTTACTTACCGGAAATATTTTGAAGAGTTTGGTTATTACAAAACGGATTATAAAATAGCAGCGGATTACGAGTTATTAATCCGCTTTTTATATACACACCGATTGAAGACTCAATATATTCCGCTTGACTTTATGAAGATGAGAACAGGCGGTACGAGCACGGCTTCATTAAAAAGTAACATAATATTGAATAAAGAGATTGTCCGTGCATGTAGAGAAAATGGAATATGGACTTGTTTTCCGTTGTTGCTTCTAAAATACTTAGTAAAAGTTTTTGAGTATATATTCACAAGAGAAAAATAATATGAAAAGGATAGCATTAATTACAGGTATTACAGGGCAAGACGGCTCATTTCTTGCTGAGTTTCTTATAGAGAAAGGTTACGAAGTTCATGGTATTATACGCCGCTCTTCTTCATTCAATACGGGGCGTATTGAGCATTTGTATTTGGATGAATGGGTGCGTGATATGAAACAGAGGCGTTTGGTTAATCTTCATTATGGGGATATGACTGACAGTAGTTCTTTAATCCGCATTATTCAACAGGTACAGCCCAATGAAATTTATAATCTTGCGGCACAAAGTCATGTAAAGGTCAGCTTTGATGTTCCTGAATATACGGCTGAAGCTGATGCAGTGGGTACACTACGTCTGTTGGAAGCTGTGCGTATTTTAGGTTTGGAGAAAAAAACTAAAATTTATCAGGCTTCTACTTCTGAATTGTATGGTAAAGTGCAGGAAGTTCCTCAAAAAGAAACTACTCCTTTTTATCCTCGTAGCCCTTATGGGGTAGCCAAGCAATATGGTTTTTGGATAACAAAAAATTATCGGGAAAGTTATGATATGTTTGCTGTGAATGGTATCTTATTTAATCATGAGAGTGAACGTCGGGGAGAAACTTTTGTCACAAGAAAAATAACTCTTGCCGTTGCTCGTATTGCACAAGGTTTCCAAGATAAATTGTATTTAGGAAATTTAGATTCTCTTCGCGACTGGGGCTATGCAAAAGATTATGTGGAGTGCATGTGGTTGATATTGCAACATGATATACCTGAAGATTTTGTTATTGCGACCGGTGAGATGCATACGGTTCGTGAATTTGCAACTTTAGCTTTTAAGGAGGTTGGAATTGAGCTTTGTTGGGAAGGTGAAGGAGTAGCAGAAAAAGGTATTGATGTGAAGAGTGGTAAAGTATTGGTGGAGGTAGATCCTAAGTATTTCCGCCCTTGTGAAGTGGAACAGCTATTAGGTGATCCGACAAAAGCCAAAACTTTGCTTGGCTGGAACCCTACAAAAACCAGTTTTCCCGAATTGATAAAGATAATGATGACTCATGATATGGAGTTTGTTAAGAAGTTATATCTGAGAGCACAGATTATGGAATAAATATTCACATGAATATACTTATTACTGGAATCCACGGTTTTGTGGGCTCCAATCTTGTAACTGCTTTAAAAGAGCATCATGCTCTATATGGCTTGGATATTATTAATCCTGAGAAAGAAGGAGTGATAAAAACTTTCTCTTGGAAAGAAATTAGACCTGTATCTTTTCCGATGAAGAATCTACCAGAATTTGATGTTATTATCCATTTAGCAGGCAAAGCTCACGATGTAAAAAAAGAGTCAGATGCTCAGGTGTATTTTGATATTAATACCGGCCTGACTCAGAAGATATTTGATTTTTTCTTAGAATCATCGGCGAAGAAGTTTGTTTTTTTCAGTTCAGTAAAGGCTGTGGCTGATAGTGTAGTAGGGAATATGTTGACTGAGGAGGCGATACCTACCCCGATAGGACCATATGGAGAAAGTAAGATAGCAGCTGAGAATTATATCCTCAGCAAATTGAAAATGGAAAATGAAAAGGTGAAAGTTTTTTCGTATGATGATAAGCAGGTTTATATTTTACGTCCTTGTATGATTCATGGACCAGGTAATAAAGGAAATCTGAATTTGCTTTATAATGTAGTGAAGAAAGGGATTCCATGGCCTTTGGGTGATTTTGAGAATAGAAGATCGTTTACTTCAATTGATAATCTTTGCTATGTGGTAGATGGATTGTTAACAAAAGAGGTGTGCAGTGGCATCTATCATATAGGCGATGACGAAACTTTGTCTACGAACGAATTGATAACTCTAATGTGCAAAGTATTGGACCGTAAACCTCGTATTTGGAAAATGAATAAACATATTATGGAAGGTTTCGCAGAGATAGGGACATTGTTGCATCTTCCATTAAATACAGAGCGGCTATGTAAATTGACGGAGAACTACGTAGTATGCAATACTAAGATAAAGGCGGCTTTGGGTATTGATAAAATGCCAGTGCGAGCGGAGGAAGGGATAGTGAAAACGATACGTAGTTTTACTACAGAATAACACGCAGTTTAAGCATAGAGAAATATGATGTATTATCTGGTAATGTTGGTTCTGCTCTTCGGAGTGGAACTTTTTTATTTTAAACTTGCTGATAAGTATAATATTATTGATAAACCTAATGAGCGTAGCAGTCATACACGAATAACCCTGCGTGGTGGGGGAGTTATCTTTTATTTTGGAGCATTGGTTTATTTCTTGGCGAGTGGTTTAAATTATCCGTGGTTCATGTTGGCATTGACTTTGATTACTGCTATAAGTTTTATAGATGATATTCGTTCTACCTCGCAGAAATTAAGGTTGTTGTTTCATTTCTCAGCCATGGTGGGTATGTTTTATCAATGGGGACTATTCTCCTTATCTTGGTGGTGGATAATTATAGCTTTGATAGTGTGCACTGGTATCATCAATGCTTATAATTTTATGGATGGCATTAATGGGATAACGGGAGGATATTCGCTAACTGTTTTGTTGGCTTTGGCTTATATCAATACGGAAGTTGTTTCGTTTGTAGAACAAAGCTTGATTAATACAGAGATAATGGCGGTATTTGTTTTTTGTTTTTTCAATTTTCGAAAGAAAGCCCGATGTTTTGCGGGTGATGTGGGGGCGGTGAGCATTGCTTTTATTATATTATTCCTGATAGGAAAACTAATTATTCATACAGAAGATTTTAGTTGGATTATATTGCTATCCGTATATGGAGTAGATAGCGTATTGACAATTATTCACCGGTTGATATTACATGAGAACATTGGCTTGCCGCATCGCAAACATTTATATCAGTTAATGGCGAATGAGTTGGAAATACCGCATATGGTGGTGTCTGCGGTTTATATGATATTACAACTTTTCATAGTAGCAGGTCTATTGTGGTTACCGGTCGATCATTGGGTATATTTCTTTATAGTGATTGGTAGTTTAGTAGTGATTTATATTATCTTTGTGAAAAAGTATTATCCATTGCACGAAGCTTATTTAAAACAAAAGAAATGATAATAGATAACCAATTACTGGATAAAGTATCCAATCAGGCAAAAGAAAGTGAACGGTTGCGTATGAACTTCAACCTGCATGAGGCTCTGGATGCTAAAGCGCAACGGTTGCTTAATGCGCTGGAGGTGGGAACTGTTTTACCTATACACAGGCATCGGCATACGGCAGAGACTTATATTCTGCTGCGTGGACATATCAATGTCCTGTTTTATAATGATAAAGGTGTGGAGGTAGAGTGTTATGAACTTCAACCCAAAGTAGGAAGTTATGGAGTACATATTCCGAAAGGTCAATGGCATACATTAGAAGTATTGGAATCTTCTGTAATTTTTGAGGTAAAGGATGGTCCATATATGCCTTTAAGCGTAGATGATATTTTGAAGTGATTATTTTTATTTGTACAATAGTATTATGAATTGAAAATCAGATTATTATAAACGAAGAAAACAGCCTATCAGGGCTGTTTTCTTCGTTTATGCCCGTGTATATCTCCAGCTTTGCATCGTTGATCAACGAAATGAGAATCTAAAAATGTAATTTAATTTAAATTGTAAAGGAGAAGGATTGTGCCTCTATTTTATTATGCAGGACAGTCGCAGATTGCGACTAAGGAGGGTATAAAGACATGATATCTGAGTTTGAAGAAGGTGGGAAAAACGGTAGGCACACAAGCGTTGGCTGAGAGTATTGCGGAGAGATCTTCATTGACTCCGGGGGATGTGCAGAATGTGATTCGCAACCTGATGTTGATAATGAGAATGTATTTGTTGAATAGCCGTATGGTGCGATTGAATGGTTTGGGTACATTTACCATGAAAGAAGTATTAAATATTAATTAGCTGTGTGCGGACTGATATTGAAAATGCTTAATGTTTTCTTTTTAGGTGTGTTATAAAGAGAATTAATAATTGATGTTTAACAATTAGTATTTAAACAAAATGAGTATAAAAGTTTCTGTGTAGGATAAAATTTTGAAAATGATCATTGCAGTGGCGAGTGCTATTGCAGGTGTGATTGGCGGACAGGTAATAGGTTGATAAGAACTGACCTGAATAAGAAAAAGACTTCCGGTATGCAGTGCGATACATACTTATCGGGAGTCTTTTATTTTGTTGAATAATTGTTTTATTTATGGGACTTTACAATACAAACTTAACCGCTGCCCAACGGTTCTTTTCCTGATGATGCACAAATCGTAGTCCGTTACGTTCAGCTTCCGTTTGTATCACGGGAATGTCATCTACATAAAAGCCACTCATATATAGCTGTGAGCCGGGACGCATACAACGTACATATTGCTTCATGTCGTTCAGTAAGATATTACGGTTGATATTGGCGATGACTACATCAAAAGGTCCTTTGCCTTCCAGTGTGGAGGCATCTCCCTGAAAAACGGAAATAAGATCTACATCATTTAATTCTATATTCTCAAGTGAATTGCGTACACACCATTCGTCTATGTCTATAGCGGTGCAGGGAGCAGCGCCACGCATACGCGCCAGTATGGCAAGAATGGATGTTCCACAACCCATATCGAGTAAGGACTTGCCTTGCAGGTCGTTGTCCAACAGTTCGCCGATGATGAGGCTGGTGGTTTCGTGGTGTCCTGTGCCGAATGCCATTTGAGGGTTGATGACGATGTCATATTCAGCCTGCGGGACATCATGATGAAATGTACTGTGGATGACACAACGGTCGCCAATGATGATGGGCTGGAAGAAATTCTTTTCCCATTCCTCGTTCCAGTCTTTGTCTTCGGCTTCCTGATAAGTATATTTCACTTGCGTATCGGGCAGGGGAAAATCGGCGAGGGCTTCTTTGAGAGAATCCTCATTGTATAAATCCTTTTGGATGTATGCGGCGATACCGTCGGCCTGCTCTACAAAACTTTCGAAACCTACTTCGCCTAATACCGCTGATAAAACGTCGTTGGCCGTTTCGGTGCAGGGAGTGGTATGGAATATAAATTCTAAATATTTCATCGTATATTTGTTTTGAGTACAAAGATAAGATGCATTTAGGGAAATCCCTATAAATCTTTGGGGAAAATCTTCTGTACAGGGCAAATCCCGGCATTATCTTTGTGACGTGAGAAAGTATAGAATTGTAAACCCATAAACCAAACGAATATGAAAAAGATTGTTTTTTTATCGCTTTTTGCATTGTGTCTTCCGTGGACACTCTCCGCTCAAAGTGTAGATGACGACCTTTACTACGTGCCTTCAAAGAAGAAAGAGGAGAAGGCGGAGAAGAAAAAAACTCCGGCAACAGATGCTGTTGTAGTAAAGACGAATGCGCCGACTACGGTTTATGCGTCGCCGGGCAATACGACTATTGTAGTGAAAGACCGTAAAGGAAATATCCGTGATGTGGATGAGTACAACCGTCGATATGACTCCAAGGACTATGAGTTTTCGCAAGAGAATGATACACTCTATGTGGACGAAAAAGAATATGATGGTCTGGACGGGGAATGGGTGAATGGCTTTGACGGTTCGGAAGATGATTATGAATATGCCACGCGCATTATCCGCTTCCGCAATCCTCGCTATGCCATCAGCATCAGCAGCCCGCTTTATTGGGATGTGGTCTATGGCTTGAACTCATGGGATTGGAACGTATATACGGATGGATTGTACGCTTATGCATTCCCTACATTTTCCAACCGCTTATGGTGGGATTGGCGTTATAATTCTTATGGATGGGGCGGCTATCCTTATTATGGTTGGGGTTGGAACAGTTGGTATGGTCCGAGCTGGGGCTTTGGCTGGAGTGTAGGTTGGGGCGGCTGGTATGGCGGCTGGTGGGGACATCACCATCATTATCATCCCGGATATTATCCCGGTGGCGGACATTGGGGTGGAGGATATTGGCCTCGCAACACGTACACTTATCGCCGTTCTTCGGGAACAAGCAGTTATAGGAGTCCCTCTTCTTCGGTTCGCAGGTCAGGTTCAAGTGTTACCCGTGGCGGTTCAACTTCTTCAGTTCGTTCTTCGGGAACTTCATCTTATAGAAGAAGCGGACAAAACGGTACAACAACCAGACGTGTAGTGGGTACGCGTTCATCGGGAACTCGTAGTGGGGTAACTACCCGTACGGATGCTTCTTCTACAAGACGCAGCACGTATACCCGTCCAAGCAGTACGCGTGTAGGTTCGTCTACCTCAACAAACGGATCGCGCAGAAGCAGTAGTGTAAATGCTACAGGCGCAAGACGCTCAACTACAGGAAGCTCCTCCACATATAATCGTGGAAGTTCTACATCGCCAACTCGCAGTTATTCCACCGAAAGTGGTAGCCGCCGTTCTTATACGCCTGTACAAGGTAATTCTTCTACCCGTAGTTATTCTTCGGGTGGCAGTAGCAGTTCACGTAGCTATTCCAGCGGTGGTGGCGGTGGTTCTACCCGTTCGTCCGGCGGTGGCGGCGGTTCCTCAAGAAGAAGGTAGGTATAGTATTAAATAGAAAAAGATTAGTAGGATATGAAGAAAATAATAACTTTAGCTACATTGGGGCTGCTGGCGGCAGCAGTTCCAATGAGTGCACAGACTGTGTACGATGCTGCCAAGATAACAAATAAAGATTTAAACGGTACGGCACGCTTTGTAGGTATGGGCGGTGCTATGGGAGCGCTGGGCGGTGATATTTCTACCATCGGCACGAATCCGGCTGGTATAGGTATTTATCGCAGTAATGATGCAATGGTGTCGTTCGACCTGTCTGCATATGGTACGGAGAGTAACTATATGGGATATAAGATGAATTCTGATAAAACGAGGGCTTCATTTGATAATGTAGGTTTTGTACTCTCTTCAAAGATAGGTAATGCTACGGCTCTGCGTTATGTGAATTTCGGTTTTAATTACCATAAGGCAAAATCTTTTTATAAGAATATGTCAATGAACGGTAATTTGGGAGATTATACGCAGACGGATTATATGGCTGCGCAGGCCGGAGGTATAAGGGATTGGTCGGGTGATATCTATACCGATCCTGAAGTGGGGTGGTTGTCTGCATTGGGATATGACAGTTATCTGATAACCGATCTTATCGCACACGATGGTCAGGGCAGTGTTCCTTCCGGCTATGTTCCTTATATAGTAAATGGCACTCAAGTGAAGAATCTGGATGGTAATTTGGTGTATCGCACTCCCGAAGAATATGGAGGTATGTTTTGGGGAGGAAATGGTAATTTCAGGTCGGAAGAGCGTGGAGGCATCGATCAGTATGATTTCAACATTTCATTCAATATCAACGACCGGGTATATTTGGGAATGACTATAGGAGCCTATGCCATAGATTATAGTAAATATACTTTTTATGATGAGGATTACGGAAATGGTCAGGGGTATAACTTGCAGAGTTGGAATAAGATACATGGGTCCGGATTTGATGTGAAATTTGGAGCCATTGTACGTCCTTTTGAGTATTCTCCTTTGAGAATCGGCTTGGCTATCCATACGCCTACTTACTATAATCTGGACTATAAGACAAATGCCCGCTTGGAGTCGGATGTGCTGAATGATTTGGATATAACCAATGAATCGGGCATTGGGAGCGGTGTAATCGGTCAATACAATGTAGATACTTACGACATTATGAAAGGGGACATGGTACGTCAGTTCCGGCTTCAGACGCCATGGACTTATAATGTGAGTTTAGGATATACTATCGGTACTGCCTTGGCATTGGGTGCAGAGTATGAATATCAGGACTACTCTTCTATGAAGTTTAAAGATCAGGAAGGTTACTCTGAAACTTTTGAATATGAAAGCAGTACTACTCCTATGATGAAGGGGGTGAGCACCATTCGCTTGGGAGCGGAATATAAGGTGATACCTCAGTTTGCTTTGCGTGCAGGATATAATTATACGTCTGCTATCTTTAATAATGATGCCTATAAAGATTTGCCTTATAATTCTATCCAGACCGATACGGACTTTGCCAATACGAAAGCATTGAGCAATTATACGTTAGGTATCGGTTATCGCGGTTCCATGTTCTATGCGGATTTGGCTTATAAGTTCTCTTCTTACAAGGAGGATTTCCATCCGTTCATTAATGCTTATATGGATGGAGACCAGTTAGTGATTGGTTCTCCCGAAGCTACGAAAGTTAAGAATACCCGTAGCCAAGTGTTGCTGACACTGGGGTTACGCTTCTAATTCTCTTTCGGGGAATAAAAAAGGGCTTGCAAAAATCAGCAAGCCCTTTTTTAATGTCTATATCTTGTTTCAGGATTACTTCTTGAAGTAACGGTTGTACAAACCTTCGAAACCTTTACCATGACGAGCTTCGTCTTTAGCCATTTCGTGAACTGTATCATGGATAGCATCCAAGTTCAATGCTTTTGCACGAGTAGCGATACGCTTCTTGTCTTCGCAAGCACCTGATT
Organism: Bacteroides sp. AM10-21B; assembly: GCF_003472565.1. Classification (NCBI taxonomy): domain Bacteria; kingdom Pseudomonadati; phylum Bacteroidota; class Bacteroidia; order Bacteroidales; family Bacteroidaceae; genus Bacteroides; species Bacteroides sp. AM10-21B. The sequence continues at coordinate 25,728 of NZ_QRME01000013.1, forward strand.
CAGCGTTCATTCTCTTTTCGAGGTTAGTTTTGGTATCCCATACGCAGTCACCCAGCAATTCTGCAAACTTAGAAGCGTGTTCTGCTTCTTCCCATGCATAACGCTTGAAAGCTTCAGCTACTTCAGGATAACCTTCACGGTCTGCCTGGCGGCTCATTGCAAGATACATACCTACTTCTGTACATTCACCCATAAAGTGATTGTTCAGGTCTTTAATCATTTCGTCGTCACATCCTTTAGCTACGCCGATAACGTGTTCATCAGCAAAAACCAACGGACCACCTGCCTGTGCTTCTTCTACTTCAACGAACTTGCTTGCAGGAGCTTTACACAAAGGACATTTCTCAGGAGCTGCGTCTCCTTCATATACGTAACCGCAGACAGTACATCTAAATTTTTTCATTTTACTTCAGATTTTAATTGTTGAATTAGTTATTCGTTATTTTAGTTAAATGTTCATTTTCTAAACAGTCTTTACAAATACCCTTATAATAGTAGTGGATTTCTTGTACTTCGTGTCCGTTCATATCCATATCTTCTACTTGCTTGATGTTGGCCTTGCATTCCAAATCATATATTCTTCCGCAACGTTTGCATAAGAAATGGGCGTGAGGAGTAGTATCCGCATCATAGCAGGTGTTCCGCTCGTCTATTGTCAATATCTGTGCAGCACCCTGTTCACTGAATAACTTCAGAGTGTTGTAAACAGTTGTTTTGGACAATGTGGGAATGGAAGGAGAAAGCGCAGTATAGATTTCATCCACTGTGGGATGTGTCCTATGCTCCACCAAATAGTTCATAATGGCTATGCGCTGTACTGACGGTTTAATATTATGATTTTGCAATCGCTTTATTACATCCATATCATCTGTAATTCAAACTTGTAACAATTACATTTTTAATTCTCTTGCAAAGATAGATACTTCTTTGATTTATCCAAAAGATTTTCGGATTTTTTTTTATATCGTTTATTAAAGACGTATTTTTGTACCCTAATTTAATCAGATTCTTATGAATTACGGATATGTCAAAGTAGCGGCGGCTGTACCCCGTGTTAAGGTAGCGGATTGCAAGTTCAATGCCGGACAAATTGAAAAAGAGATAATCATTGCCGACGGAAAAGGTGTGCAGATTATAGCCTTTCCTGAGTTGTGCATCACAGGATATACATGCGGAGACCTTTTTGCCCAACAGCTTCTGCTTGAAGAGGCTGAGATGGGGCTTATACAGATTCTGAACAATACGCGCCAGATGGATATTATATCTATTCTTGGTATGCCCGTACCTCTGAACGGCGTCTTGCTGAATACTGCGGTAATCATACAGAAAGGTAAAATATTGGGTGTCGTTCCTAAAACATATCTTCCCAATTATAAGGAGTTTTACGAGAAGCGTTGGTTTACTTCCGCTTGCGAAATATCGGATACGACTGCCCGTTTATGCGGCCAGGTAGTACCTATGGGGCGGAACTTGCTTTTTGAGACTGCGGATACAACTTTCGGCATCGAAATTTGTGAAGATTTATGGGCTCCCATTCCGCCGAGTTCTTCTTTGGCACTGCAGGGGGCGGAAATTCTATTCAATCTCTCGGCAGACAATGAAGGGATAGGCAAGCACGCTTATCTGCGTTCGCTTATCAGCCAACAGTCTGCCCGTTGCATTGCGGGATATGTGTTCAGTTCTTGCGGCTTTGGTGAGTCTACTACAGATGTAGTTTTTGCCGGTAACGGATTGATTTATGAGAATGGTACGTTGTTGGCAGGCAGTGAACGTTTCTCTTTTGAAGAGCAAGTGGTAATTAGTGAGATTGATGTGGAGCATATACGTACGGAACGCCGGGTGAATACGACATTTGCGGCTTGCCGCGCTAATTGTGCACCGGAAGCGCCTGTGCGTATTTCTACGGAATATGTCAATTCCAAGGACTTGAACCTGACACGTAGTTTTGATCCCCATCCGTTTGTGCCTCAAGGAACTGTCCTTGATGAGCGTTGTGAGGAAATATTCTCCATACAGGTGTCCGGATTAGCGCAGCGCTTGGTGCATACCAACGCCAAGAGTGCAGTGGTGGGCATATCCGGCGGACTGGACTCTACGCTGGCATTATTGGTTTGTGTGAAAACCTTTGATAAGCTGGGGTGGGATCGTAAGGGCATTATCGGAGTGACTATGCCCGGATTCGGTACTACCGACCGCACACATACCAATGCTGTCGACTTGATGGCATCATTGGGGGTGACAATGCGTGAAGTTAGCATAAAGGATGCCTGTATACAGCACTTTAAGGATATAGACCATGATATAAATGTACACGATGTAGTATACGAGAATTCGCAGGCACGTGAGCGTACGCAGATATTAATGGATATTGCCAACCAGACTTGGGGAATGGTGATTGGTACGGGTGACCTTTCGGAGCTTGTTTTGGGGTGGGCTACGTATAACGGTGACCATATGTCTATGTACGGTGTAAACGGAAGTATTCCTAAAACTTTGGTGAAGCATTTGGTAAAGTGGGTTGCGGAGAATGATATGGATGAAACGTCGCGGGCTACATTGCTGGATATCGTAGATACTCCTATCAGCCCGGAACTTATACCGGCAGACGAAAATGGAAACATCATGCAGATAACAGAAGATCTTGTAGGTCCGTATGAACTGCACGACTTTTTCCTGTATTATTTTCTTCGCTGCGGTTTCCGTCCTTCCAAGATTTTCTTCCTTGCCGCACGTACTTTCAAAGATGTTTATGATGAGGAAACCATAAAGAAGTGGTTGCAGATTTTCTGCCGTCGTTTCTTTAATCAGCAGTTCAAGCGTTCTTGCCTGCCGGACGGTCCTAAAGTGGGAAGTATCTCCATCAGCCCGCGCGGAGATTGGAGAATGCCGAGTGATGCCTCTTCGGAGATGTGGCTGAGGGAAGTGGAATAGTACTTTTTATATATCCTTTTGTACTCTTTCCCATTCTTGAATTTTTCCAACCAAGTATTCAGGCTGTCCAAGAGTTCAGGAGACTGCTTGCTTACGCCCCATGAGTAGAATTGGGTAAAGCTGATAGCGGTACTTATATCTATTTGTGGCAGGCTGTCGGCAGCGGTGCGGGCAATGCTTTCATCACATACGGCATAATCAATGTCTCCATGTGCTACGAGCGCAATAAGCTGCTCGGAGCCATATTTCTCTATTTCATTAATATATATGGTATCACCGATTTCATTTCCTAAATTGCGGATGCGCAGAATGGAGGGGGAACCTTTTACTACATTCAGGGTTTTTCCCGCTAAATCGAGTTGGCTTTTGATGAACAGGGAATCATCGGGAGAATCCGTTTTGCGCTGAACCAGTACTTGCCTGTTCAAGATAATAGGAGAGGTAAGCAGCAAGGAATCTTTGAGTTCACTGGTTACTAAAATGCCGTAGGCTATTACATCATACTTGCCTTCCGCCAAGCCCTCCAAACGTTCGTTAAAGCTCATTTTGGGAGTGATGGCAACCTTCAAGCCGTGATCGCGGGCAAAAGCTTCTATCAGTTCATAATGGAAACCGGACAACGTATCTCCGTCTACGTAAAAACTAATGGAATTGTATTCTGTAGCCGCACGTAGCGTGCCGTCTGCTATAATATCAGCATAATCGCGAGGATGCCCTTTGCGGATTTCCCTCTTGGGCAATATGAATGTGGCGACGAGCGCAGCTATTGCTCCTAAGATGATATACTTCAATACTTTGGTCTTTTTCATATGGAGGACGGGATTAGTCGTAGAAGTTCCATGAAATGCCTATCTTGAACAAACGCGGGTTGATAGGATAATGCGGTACAAGGAAATAATTGCCTTGTCCCATTCCTGCATTGACGTGGTACATCATAGCAAAAATACGGGTTCGCTTCAAGTGCAGGTTAGCATATACGTTCACAATCGGATAACCGCCGATTTCCACTTGGTCATCAGATGCCTGAAGATGGAATTGCTGGATAGCGGGGGTATAAGCGGGCGCATTATATTTAGTGAAATAGCGTACATCGGCTCCAATTTGTACGGTCAGTACTTTCTTGGCTATTTTGGCAAGCAGATACAGGTTGTGGTATAGTGAGAGTTGCGGCAGGGGCAATACGGTTTCGTTGCTCGACTTCTGCCAAGTCACCTCGTTGTCCAGATGCAGGATGCCTAAACGGAAATCTTGTTTCAAGGTAGCGGAAAGCACTTGTATATTACCGCTTTCTTGTGCAGGCATTGCGCTCTGATTGAAATAAGTATAATTCTTGATATTCTCTACACCGGCACGCAGGTTTGTTTTCCATCGATTGATGTTCAGTTCGCCTTCCACGCGCGTACGGAACTCCTTATCCATATTGTCATGATCCCAGTAGTAATGATTGGAATGGTAATGACGCATATAGAAAGAGGGCAGTGTATTGCTCACGTAACCTCTTGCGTAGAAATTTACGGTGTCTTTCCAAAGACGGAAATTCAAATCCAAATCTGCATTAACACGGAACTGTCCGAGCGCTTTGTCCATGATACCGACTTCACCGTTTACGTTATAGTGCAATGTCTTTCCCTGACGTTTGGCTATTTCACCGCCAACGAAAATTTCTTGTTCGTCAAAGTTGGTGCGCGACAAGGTATCCATTAACTCATAACGGCTGAATTTGTGCGATATGTAGGCTGTCAATCCGGCTTTCGCATATTTATTGAAGCCTTCGAGCAGGGCGATTCCGAACACATTCTTTACACTGAAAGCTGTTGTAGAATCCCGGCTACCGACTTCATTGAAGTAGGTGTTGGGGTATTGTCCTTCCGTCTCTTGCGCAGATGTGAATTGGTGGCGCGTACGCTCTACTTTTATGGTATGGATGAAGCTGGTGACAGGAACAAATTCTTCTGTTATGATTGTGTCTTTGGGCATAGGCACACTGTCACTGTCTGCCGTTATCCGGGGAGATTTTGCATCTTCTATGGCGGTTGTCTCTCGTGTAAATCCCAGCCGGTAACGCTGTGTGGCATATACGTAAAAATCTTTGTTGCGGTTGGCTGTCTGTTCCAATTTTACGGGGATGGTGGTGGACTCGTATTCCTTTTTCCCTTCCGACATATCTTCCGGACGAGTAATGTAACGGTCGTCCTGAATACCGCCGTTTTCGTTCATCTTCATGATAAAATTGTTGTACACGGCCTGCATCTGATATTTGTTGCCGATATAACTGGCGAACACACCGGCGTTGAAATGCGAGGTGGACTGGTTTTGGTAATATCCCCGTCCGTACAGATAGTCTATGTTGAAACCAAATGCCAGTCGTTTGTTGGCATTGACTGAGAAGTAAGATTTAAAACGCTCCTCACCGTTGACTTTATTTCCCGCCTTATAGTATGTCAGATTAGTGAAAGGAATATTGCTGTTAGTAAACTTCACTTCATCGGGGCGGACAAAGAAACTGGAAAAGGGCTGCATGAAGATTGTCGGTTCGGCATCCCTGCGTTCGAAAAAGAGACGTGACATACGGGGGGAACCCAAATTGCCCAAATAGTTATAGTGTCCGTACATACCTTCCACGAGGTTAGTGTTCTGGAAGTTGAGGTTAGCGGTATCGGCGGGGATGATGGTGCGGTTACCCAATGTTTCACTCAGACGCCACATATAAAGTTTTGGGGGGAGACTTTGGATTTCCGTATTGGTACTGTCTTCCAGATTATCCGGAAGCGTGTTGGGGTCTACTTGGTTACCGAACTGGTCGCGGCCCGTTGTAGGATCCATACGGTTGAAAGGGGTCTGTGCCACAGCACCCAAGATACCTATAATAGACAGATATATATATGTCAGTACGATTCGTCTCATAATTAGGCGCAAAGATACAATAAAAAATTATTCGCTTACGGAATTCAGCCTTTTTTGCTTCTTTTTTACATTCTGTGTCCGTACCTGTTCTCTATTCTTTGGGTGATAAAACTGGAATTGGAAGAATGTTTTTTTGTAAATGAAGTGTCGTATGTTTCGAGTTTCTTATATTTGCGCAGAATAATATAAACTACCTTATGCGTATTAACTTATTATAATTAATTGTTAGTTTCATGATAAAATCCATTCGTAATATGAGAACACTGTTTATCCTTTTGGGAGTATTTGCTGTCAGTCCTTTTTTGTATGCCCAAGATGCAGAATTAGAAAAATATCAGGTGAAACTTATCAATGCCGGGAAGTTGAATAACAAAGACAGTATTGCTGCTGTTTACAGTGAGTTAAGCGAATACTATTCGAATCGTTCGGTGGATAGTTGCCGTTATTATGCAGAAAAAGGGTTGGAAGTTCTGCAGACCAAAAATTCCCCATTATACGTGTCACTGCTATGCAATTTAGGTGATGCTTATTTTTCTTCGGGAAATCTGGATAAAGCGTTTCATTATTTTTCGATGGCTCGCAGTGAGGAGGCTTGTCAGAACGATACAGCTCTTTGGGCAACGGTCAGTGCCAATCTTGGAGTAGTCTACCGTCAGAAAGAAAAACTGGACTCCGCGCTTATTTATTATAACGAGGCTTTGGACTTGCTTGAAGGACGTGAGTACTATTCCGAGCAGGCGCAGGTTTTGTGCGGTATTGCTCTTCTGTATGCCAATCAAAGTCGCTTGGATGAGGGAATCGCTTATGGCAAACGTGCTGTTGAAGCGGCGGCAAAAAGCCAAGATTTGGATATGATATTATATGCCAACTACTCCTGTGGCAGTATTTATTTTCTGCAAAGACGTCATGACGAAGGAATAGGTATGTTGCGTGCCGTAGTGACAGAAGGCATCCGGCAGAAGAAGCCCAGATATATGCTGAAAGCCTATACGGTGATGCTTGAAATGTTTAAGGTATTGGGCAATCGTGATTCAGTGGATGTATATATGAAAAAAGCGGAAGCCGTCATACCGCAATTACCTGCAGAGTCGACAGAAGTGTTCGGCTTTTTGGAAGAACAGTTCCTTATTTATATGGATCAGGGCAGGTATCGCGAGAGCCTGAACATCCAGAAGAAACTGCTGAAGTATCGTGGATCCGGATTGCATCTGCCTATAGATAAACTGTATTTGATGATGGCGCGTAACTATCGCGACCTGCAGGAACCCGGAAACTCCATGTATTATTATGATATGGCTTATCGGGTGTGTGACAGCCTGCATTCGGAGCATATCAGCAAGGAATTGTCCGACTTGACCGTGAAATATGACACAAGGGAAAAAGAACTTGAAATAGCCCGTTTGAATCAAGCTCAGCTGGAACAGAAAGCGCAGACCATGCGTTGGATTATGGCAACTGTTGTCGTGGTTTTCATATTGATACTCTTTTTTCTTTATTATGTTTTCCGCCGTAAACGTATTAAGAAAGAGGAAGAATTGAAACTTGCCCAAAGCTATATAGACGGCTTGGAGCGTGAACGTACGCGCCTTGCCAAAGATTTGCACGACGGTGTATGTAACGATCTGCTTGGCATTGGCATGAATATGCAATGTATGCAGCCCACAGACGAGTCGAAACAAGAAATCCTGGTTTTGCTGGAACAGGTACGTAGCGATGTACGTTGTATCTCCCACGAATTGATGCCGCCTAAATTCCGGTTTGCTACTCTTGCCGAGACGATAGAGGATTATGTAGAACGGCTTGTCCTGCCTGCATCCGTACAACTCGCATTCAGTAAAGAAAATGAAGAAACACAGTGGAGCCAAGTACCCGAAGAAGTGTCTTATGAAGTGTATCGTGTTATGCAGGAATTATTGTCCAATATTCTGAAGCATTCTGAGGCTACGGAGATAGATATGATCCTCACATTGAAACGGAAGATACTGACTCTGCAAATCTCAAATAATGGTAAAAACTATTGCGATAGTGAGGCGCGGGAAAAGGGTATCGGGCTTACTACCATCCAAGAACGCGCTAAGACCGTAGGCGGTTTGTTTACTGTAAATATTCAGGACGGGAGCCAAAAGTTCAGGCTTGAAATACCATTGTCCATTTAATAGAAAACCGCTACACCGGAGAGTAAAATCACTATTTTTGATGATGCCGCATATTAATAAATGCTATTTCTTTGCAGCATAATTTAGAACACAAAGATAGGTTGATGAAAGAAAGAGATATACGCATTTTGTTGGTAGATGACCATGATTTGGTGCTTCAAGGTTTGAAGAGGATAGTAGAATGTTCGTTACCGGAAATAAAAAACGTATGTACTGCATCGTCGGGACAAGAGGCTTTGCAGCTTATCACATCTCAACGTTTCAATCTTTTTGTGTTGGATATGGAGTTGCCCGACATGTCAGGAATGGACATCATTGTGCGGATACGGGAGAAAGACCCGCAAGCACGTATCATTGTGAATACCATGCACGAGGAAATTTGGTTTATTAAAAACTTGATACAGTGCTCGGTAGACGGTATTCTGTTTAAATCCATTGATTCTACAAAAATAGCCGAAGCCATTCGTCGTGTGCTGGATGGCGAAACGTACTATTGCCCTTATGCCGAGCATGTGCGAGCACAGATGAAGCGTTCGGACGAAGGGCGGCGTGAAGAGCTGACTTTGCGTGAACTTGATGTGCTGAAACGCATCTCCGAGGGTAAGAATACGCAGGAAATAGCCCAAGAACTCTGTGTCTCTACTAATACGGTTGACACGCATCGCCGCCATCTGATGGATAAACTGGATGCCCGAAACGTGGCGGACCTGATTATGACGGCTATCTCCAAAGGAATTATCCCTATCCGTAAATGTTGACGACATTACTCATTTAAAATAGTTTGATATTATGAAAAAGTTTACGGTTATGGTTTTGTCCGCGATGTGTTGCGGACTGGTTGTGTTGTCGGCATGTGGCGGTGGTGCCGCTTCGGGTTCGGCTGCAAGTAGCGATGCTCCTTTGGGACGAGTGCCCGCCATTTTTGTAGAGGTAGCTGCAAAGAAGAAAGCATTGGATGAGAGCTTGCGTAAAGAAGATGATTTGGACCGTTATCAAAAGAAACTGAAAGAGTTTGATGAATATGCGGCTAAGAGTTATCAGAAGGCGGCGGAAGAGGGCGAGAAGCTCGTGGGACGCGAAATTGTTTGCACCGGAGACGTATATCCCGATTTCCAGGTAACAGGCGCTAAAGTGGCGGAATATCATGCCGGAAGAGAAGCGGGCAGCGTAATTGTACGGGTAACGGTTGTTCCCAAGCGTGATATTGTGGTGCGTGAGACAAAACGTAAATGTGCCGAAGGTGAATACCCGCTGAAAGATACCCGTCTGTATTTCGCCTTGATGAAAGCCAATGACCATTTGATTGAACTCGGACAGTTGAACCCCTTCAACAGCAATTCTTATAACAGCTCTTTAAAGGCCGAATATGCTCCCGGGCAGATGATTCAAGCCGGTGTGCCTTGCCATAGTGAAGGTGCTCCCGTTTACATAAACTGCCATACTTACGACTTTACGGAGTTTGCCAAGATTGTATTCTTGGCAGAGAAAGACTATATGGCTGTACGCAAGCAAGCCTATGGTTTCTGATCTTAACGTATAATTCTCCAATTAAAAAGCAGACAAAATGAATAGGCTTTTCAGATATTACTTATTACGGATAGTAAAATGATAAAGTGAAATGGAAATTATAATTGTGATATTGGCTTTGCTCTCTCAGATATTGGGCTTGTGCGGCTTTGTTTTCTCGTGCTTCTTGTTTCTGAAATTCAGCAGTATCAAAGGTTGGTTCAATAAGAAAGCGGGTACGGAGATTGTATCTTCATTCAGCTTCCGTTCTATCCGTACATTGATTATAACAGGTGGGCTGGGTTTTATAATGATGATAGCAGGTATGCTTTCCTACGCATTACTCTTTATGGACGAGACTCCTGCGGATGCGCAAGCTTGTTGGCTTGCGGGGATATATGTGGCATTGGTTTTGGTCTATCCCGTTTGGCGTGTTGTGCGCCGTATTCGGAATTGCAGTCAGGCGGAAAACAAGAAGGCGGAAACATGGCGTCTGTTTTATGACGTAGCGGTAAATCTTGCTGCACTGTGCGGAGGATTATTGGTACTTGTTGTTTTGTCTTTTGTAGCGGTTATCTTGTCATTCACCAAATGGAGCCATTTTGTACCCGGTCGCTTATACGAAATGGCGGGAGTGGATGTTGTGCCGGAATCGAAGAAATATTATTGGGTTGGTGCTGCATTGGGTATAGTTGCAGTCTTTTCGCAATGGCTTAGTTCGAACAGTCAGGATATAATTGGCGGGGTGGTATGTGTCTCTGCCCTTGCTTTGATTGGTTATGCCTGGTATCAGATACGTAGCGCAGCGCCTGAGAATAAGAAGCGGTTGAGGTGGCAGTGGGGATATATGATATTGACCACTTATGCCGTCTTCACCATTACTTGGATATTGATATTCGTGGCAATCGCGCTCCTTATTCTTTATATCGTGCTTGCAGCTACCGGCAATACGGGTGGCAAGGACAAGTATAAAGTGACCTGCGACAATCTGACGGATGATGTGATAAACGGAAGGGGCATTTGTAAGATTACAAATGCCAGATGCCGGATGCGTGATACCGGAGTTTGCCCATATAATTAATATTAGTTAAGTGAATACACATAATTAGCTTATACTATCTGTCATTCAGAGCGTAGCGAAGAATCTACTCTCTTGATGTATACACAGAAAAGAGATTCTTCGCTTCGCTCTGAATGACAAATGCTCTTGATATAAATTAAATTTCAACACTTACTTACTTACTTAAATAATATACAATATGTTGATAAAGAAATGTTTTTTTGCTTTTTTAGCTGTGGTAGTCCTGTGGGCTTGCAGCGATGGTGAGGATACAACGACAGAAAGCGCGGTTGTTTTGGATAAGACCACCCAGACTACCCAAACCGTATATGCGGACGAAACGCAGAAAAACGAAGGTATCAAGTTTACCGCTACCGAACCCTGGACGGCAACCGTAGACGAAGTGAAAACGAAAGCTGAAGGCAGCAATGTGGATTGGCTGAAACTGAGCGCTTACAGTGGGGGCGCCGGTGAGTTTACTTTGAATCTGACACTGACGCCTAACACTACCGGCAAAAGCCGGAAGGCGGAGATCCGTATCGTTGCGGGTAAAACAGTACTGACTATCACCGTTGAGCAGAAAGCGGAAACAGAGAGCGGGGAAGAGGTGGTAAAAGCAAAGGCGGTAAAGAAGATTGCGTACAAGTTGGTGGATAATGCACTAAAAGCGGAGTATCCGGAATATTCTGATAATTATACGTCAGAGAAACTGTTTACTTTCAGTTATGATGATAAAGGGCGTGTGAAGGAACTTGTAAGAAAGGAAATTGACCGCCGTACGCAAATCAGTACGATGACCTTTGACTACGCAACAGCAGGCAGAATCAAAATGAGTGAGAAATGGGTTGAAGACGGCAATCACTTGTATGATGAAGATTACATTGCCATCCTCAATGAACAGGGAAATGTAATCAATCTGCAAGCCGACGACAAAGAAGCAGGACGGTTTGAAGATTATATCCGCTTCAGCTATACGGACGATAACCGTCTGGCGCAGTGGAAAGATGCGGATGCCGGCAGCGAAACCAGCTATGTGAAATATTCTTATGCTAACGGGCTTTTGTCTAAGTACGAATATGTCAACGGTAAGGCTTCCGACGATGATAGAACCCTTAACATCGATATGGATAAGGCATATGCCAACCGGTACCCCAATAATGCATCGGTAGATGTCATGTGGATTTTGGAGGATGATGACGATTATGATTTCCTTTATCTTATCGGACGTCTGGGCAAGACAAGCGATTATGCACCGGAAGTGCTTCCGGCTAACTCCTTGCGCTATGACGAGTGGAGCAGTGTGTCTCCTGTCTATACAACTCCGAACGTCACTGTCGATGCGTCATATATCTCTATTGAGTGGTCTGATAAGGACTTGGTGATGAGCTATACGTATGATGCGGATAAGTGTCTGACCGGAATAAAGACTGAACGTGCCTTTACCATGAAGAAGACAACGTATAAGGTTCATGTTGGCAATGAGCTGAATAATCCCAACAATCCGGAGGAAGGCTATAAGTATACTACATCGGATAAAAGAACAGTTGATGCGGGTAGCGATAAGAATGTCTATACCTGGACAATGGAGTATTAGACTTACATAAAGATATTGCTTATGAATAAGTTTCAACTATTTCTTTCTTTTCTCTGTATCTGCCTGCTGGGCGGTTGCAGTGAGGAAGACGAAGCGGGTGGCATACGTCTTACTGACGGTACGACCTCCAATCAGACAATTTTTGCAGACGAAACAGCTCCTGATGGCGGCATACATTTCACTACCGACGGGGCTTGGACAGCAGAAGTAACAATGGCTTCCACTAAGGCCGATGGAGACGATGCAAACTGGGTTAGCCTCGATAAGTACAGTGGCAATGCAGCGGGTGACTATACGATAACTGTTTTTACCCGTAAGAACTATACAGGGAAAGACCGTAAAGCCTATATCAAAATTACCTGCGGTTCTACTCTCACTATTACGATAGAGCAGAAGGGTACCACCGAGTCGGGAGATATTCCGGTCAGTTTCGATCAGACCTTCGATGGCAAAGCACCCTATGTGAAGTTGGAAGCGCAAGAACTTCCCTTACCGGCTTTTGTGCACGGTCACTTTGCCGTGAACTTCAAGACAAACCTGATAGAACCGCCTCTGCTGATAATGGAACTGCCGGGCGTGGAAGAGCAAGAAGAAGATATTGCGGTTGTTGAGGACATAATGCTGTCCGGGTCAGATGACGACAGCCGTCTGCTACTGACAGTCTTTCCCAATACGCAAGATAAGGAGCGTGTAGTAACTTTGCGTTTCCTTACGCATGATGAAGAGCAGTTGGCTGCCGTTGTATTAAGACAAGAGCGGGGAGCTGTGTGCCGCTTGCTCGATAAGCAGATGGAAGTAGGTGGACTGGTGTTCCGCTTTCAGGCGAATCCGCAAGTCAGTTCTGTGCTTTACGGGCTTTCGGACAAGCAGTTGCAATCGGATAAACTCATAGAGGAATTCCTTTCCGACCGTACAAAGTCGAAAGAACTTTCGCTTGCCGAAGGTGCGGAAGAATTCACCTTGAACTTCGACGGTTTGCTGCCTGCCACAACTTACTATCTCTATCTGCTTCCTTTTCATAAGTCGGGAGATGGAAAAGCTGATTACGTAAGGGAGGAAGCTACTACCTCAATGCTCGATAGCAAGCATGATTTGGTGTTGGAAGTGAGTGCTAACGCAGTGAACGACTTTACTGTCCGACTTCCTTTCAGTGACCACAACCTCAAAGGGACAATAGATTGGGGAGACGGTACTGTAAATAAGGTAGAAGGATTTAATCCGGAGGGTATCAGCCATAAATATAATGTGCAGAGCGCCACTACCTATGAGGTACATTTTTCAGGAGTATTGACTTCACTCGAATTAGTGCCATATATACGTGAGGCAAAAGAGAATACGTTGCTGGCTGTCAAGCAGTGGGGATATACGGGACTTACCCGGATTGACCTCGGCGGTTTTAGTAGTCTGAAATCCATAGCTGCCGATACAGAGGGCGCTTTTCGCAATGTGGAGCATTTTGGTGTAGAACCTTATGGCGGCAGTTTTACGGATACAAGCATCGAGTCCATCCCGGATGGTTTCTTTAAGTATGCGGTAAATGCCACCAGTTTTGACTATACATTTGGCAGTTGTAAAAACTTGAAAAGCATTCCGGCAGGATTGTTTAAGAATTGTGTGAAAGCAACTTCATTCCAACGGACTTTTATAGAGTGCGGATTGCTCAAGGAGATTCCTGAAGATATATTCAGCGGATGTAAGGCTGCGACAACCTTTTCTACAACATTCGCTATGTGTACTTCGTTGGAGAATATTCCTGCCAATCTCTTTGCTAACAATACAGAGGTGACATCGTTTGAGGGTACTTTCAGTCATTGTACAAGTTTGAAGAGTATTCCCGCAACGCTGTTTGCCAATTGCGGAAAAGTGCTTTATTTGGGTATGAGCAAGCTGCGCGATGATAGTTACAGAGGAGGATTGGGAGTATTTCAAGAATGCGAATCTTTGCAAGCAATTCCTGAGGCATTGTTTGCCGGTTGTCCGCTTGCTCAGGATTTTTCTTACGCGTTTGCCGGATGTAAGTTGCTGACTTCATTACCCGGAAACCTGTTCAAACAGAATACCAAGCTCCAGCAAGTAGAGGGTACTTTTATGAATTGTAAGGCACTGACATCCATTCCTACCGGACTTTTTGATAACAACCGCAAGCTTATGAATGTGGGATGGACTTTTTCACAGTCTCCGAATATAGAGGGTGAGTCTCCTTATACTCTGATAGAAGGCAAAAAGGTGCACTTGTACGAACGCGGGAATTACCCTGCGGAGTTCATAGCCTTGCAGGAATACCAAAGATGTTTTAATCAATGCACAAAACTAACGGACTATGCTGCAATACCCGAATCTTGGTAATCATGAGTCTGTCTGATTCATTGTTTTTACACAGATAACCGGGCAATAAAAAACGGATGATGTATCACTCAAAAATACATCATCCGTTTATAGTAAATACATCATCTGTTGAAGGCAAACACATCATCTGTTTGCCCTGAGCGGATGATGTGTTTTTTTACATTTCTTTAATCAGTTCCATGCCGCGCTTGATAGCCTCTTCATTCATCGGTATCAAGTGGTGGTGACGTTCGGGGAGTGTCTTTTTCAACCCCTTGATGACGTTCTCCAAAGTTACGATGGGAGCAATCTTCAACAGACCGCCCAGTACAATCATGTTGAATGCTTTGGCGTTGTTCATTTCGTTGGCGGCATCCATGGCATCGATACGGTAGACGTGGATATCCTTACGTGTGGGCGGGTTGATAATGCCGTAGCCGTCATAGATAAGCACACCGCCGGGTTTTACCTTACTCTCGAACTTCTCCAGCGAAGGTTGGTTCAGGATGATAGCCGCATCATACTTGCTCAGAATAGGTGAGGAGATTTTCTCGTCACTTACAATGACGGTAACGTTTGCCGTACCGCCGCGTTGTTCCGGTCCGTAAGCCGGCATCCAAGTCACCTCTTTGCCTTCCATCAGTCCGGAGTATGCCAAAATCTTTCCCATGGACAATACACCTTGTCCACCGAAGCCTGCTATAATGATTTCTTCTTTCATTGTTCTTCTGTTTTTAGCATCATTATTTATCTTTCAAGTCACCTAACGGATAGAAGGGGAACATATTCTCCTGCATCCATTTGTTTGATTTCTCCGGAGACATCTTCCAGCCGGAATTACAGGTAGAAACAATCTCTACGAGGTTGGAACCTTTGCCTGCCATGGAGTTCTCGAATGCCTTGCGGATGGCTTTCTTCGCTTTGCGGATGGCGGGAACGGTTTCCACACTCTGGCGGGTGACGTAGGCCGTACCTTCCAGTTGGGCGGCAATGTCGGCAATCTTCAGGGGATAACCGTGCAAGTGCACGTCGCGTCCGTAGGGGCTGGTAGAGGTCTTCATGCCCACAAGGGTAGTAGGAGCCATTTGTCCGCCGGTCATACCGTAGATGGCGTTGTTGATGAAAACAATGGTTATGTTCTCGCCGCGGTTCAGCGCATGGATTGTTTCGGCAGTACCGATACAAGCCAAGTCGCCGTCGCCCTGATAGGTAAATACCAAACGGTCAGGCCACAGGCGCTTGATAGCGGTGGCAAGTGCGGGAGCGCGTCCGTGAGCGGCTTCCTGCCAGTCGATATCTATATAATTGTAGATAAATACGGCGCATCCCACCGGGGAGATACCTACGGCCTTATCTTCCATTCCCATTTCTTCGATTACTTCGGCAATCAGTTTGTGAACCACACCGTGGCTGCATCCCGGGCAGTAGTGCATGGGATTATCGTTCATCAGAGTCGGTTTCTTGGCAACCAGATTCTCAGGTTTGATAATATCTTCTTTTGTCATAATCACTTCTCCTTATCTGTTGGTGAACCGTATGAAAAACTCCATGAGCTTTACGAATATAGCTGCGCCGCAAACGTATATAAATAGTTTGAAGTCGTCTCTTGCCGCAAAGTACACAATGATAGCCGCCAGGGCAAGTACCATGAAGAGGATATTCAGTACGTTTCTTATTTTATCAGGATTCATTTCTTAATCAGTTTTTCTTTCAATGCAATTACAATTTCATCCGGGTCGGGGACGATACCGCCGAGGCGTCCGAAGTGTTCCACATTCACTTTACCGTTTACAGCCAGGCGGACATCTTCAATCATCTGTCCGGCATTCAACTCGGTAACCAGCATACCTTTTACCTTGTCGGCATAGGCGGCAATGGCTTTGCTTGGGAACGGCCACAGGGTGATAGGACGGAGCATACCGACCTTGATACCTTCTTCACGGGCCAGTTCCATAGCTTTCTGACCGATGCGTGCCATAGAACCGAAGGCTACAATCAGGTATTCGGCATCGTCGCAATGAATCTCTTCGAAACGTACTTCGTTTTCTTCGATTTCCTTGTATTTGGCTTGGAAGCGGATGTTGTTCTTCTCCATTTCTTCCGGTTTCAGTTCCAGAGAGGTAATGACGTTGGGCTTGCGGCCGTTGGTTCTTCCGGTAGTGGCCCACGGGCATTGCTCGATAACTTCGGCATCCGTGCGGCGAGGTTTCTGTGCGGGGAGCACCACCTTTTCCATCATCTGGCCGATGACACCGTCGGCAAGGATAATAGCCGGGTTGCGGTACTTGAAAGCCAACTCAAAACCCAAACTTACGAAATCCGCCATTTCCTGTACGGAAGCGGGGGCGAGGGCGATGAGGCGATAGTCACCGTGACCGCCGCCTTTTACGGTCTGGAAGTAGTCGGCCTGGCTTGGCTGAATGGTTCCGAGTCCGGGACCGCCACGCATCACGTTTACAATCAGACACGGCAATTCTGCTCCGGCAATGTAGGAAATACCTTCCTGCTTGAGGCTGACACCGGGGCTGGATGAAGAGGTCATCACCATTTTTCCGCTTCCGGCGCCACCGTATACCATATTAATAGCTGCCACTTCACTTTCTGCCTGGAGCACTACCATGCCGGTGGTTTCCCAGGGTTTCAGTTCGGCAAGTGTTTCCAATACTTCTGATTGGGGAGTAATAGGATAACCGAAGTATCCGTCGGCGCCACAGCGAATGGCTGCATGGGCGATGGCTTCGTTTCCTTTCATTAATACAACTTCTTCTGCCATATTCTTCTTATTTATTCTACTTTTACTTTATAAACCGAGATACATCCGTCCGGACATACAGTTGCACACGAACTACATCCGTTACAGGTATCTTCCAATATCTGGTGGGCATAATTATACCCTTTTACATTCACCTCTTTGGTGAGGGCTATTACATTGAGCGGACAAGCCACGACACACAGGTTGCAGCCTTTGCAACGTTCGGTGTCTACTACGATTGCTCCTTTGATTTTTGCCATAATTACGTTCTTTTATTTATTGATTGTACATATCCTTATGAAAGAAATTCAGAATATCCATCACCATGTTGCGGGCTTGCCGGGCGGGACTGTCCGGATTGAGGTCAATGGCATATTGGTAGTTATTCAGCGCCTGCTGCCAGTTGCTCTGCTTGCGGTAAGCATTCCCCCGGAGGTAATAGGCTTCGTCCTTCTCGGGGAAATCGGTTTGAAGTATTTCGTCAAGCTGAAGGATGGCCTGCTCTATATTTCCCTGATTGATAAGCTCTTTTATGGTATTTAATTGCTCCATATCATTCTGAGTTCCGGATTATTGAAGTACAAAGATAGTTTTTATTTAAAGACAATAGTCAACTTATCTGCTAAAAATAAGAAAATAAGGGGAATAAATAGCCCGGAATCTTTATTGCTTTTTGTCACAATGTAAAGGTTCCGGGCTGAACTATATGAAAATGTGGTTGTCTTACTTTACAAGTTCTCCGTTTATATACAAATTCTTGAACGTAATGTCTTTTGCTCCTTTTATTTGATTACCTCCTTTTTCCACATTGTTAAAGCGGGAGTCTTCCACGCTTACGTTGTAAACGTGCTTGTTATCATCAAGTCCGATGATGAGAACGCCGAATTTGCTCTTTTCGCAAGTAACGTTCTTCAGATGTACGTTGCGTACGGTAGGAGTATAACCGCGGTTGCATTTCTCGCGGTTTTCGTATTGCAGGTTGATACGGAGTACGGCTTCACGACACTGACCGACAGTGACGTTGCGTACGAACACATTTTCTATCAATCCACCCCGGCAGGTACTGGTCTTGATGCGGATTACGCGGTCCAAGTCCGGACTGTCCATACGGCAGTTCTCTACGAATAAGTTTCGGTAACCACCGGATATTTCACTGCCGATAACTACACCTCCATGACCGTTTTTCATAAAACAGCCGCGTACAATGATATTTTCGCTGGGGATATTCCATTTACGACCGTCTTGGTTACGTCCGGATTTGATAGCTATACAGTCATCGCCCGTATCGAAAGTACAGTTCTCTATCAATACGTTTTTGCAGGATTCCGGGTCGCATCCGTCTCCGTTGGGACCGCGGTTGAACACGTGTACGCCGCGTACGATGAGGCTTTCACAGAATAATGGATGGATAACCCAAAACGGTGAGTTCAGCAGGGTGACATCTTCTATTAATACTGTGTTGCAAGAATAAAGGTTGATAAGCTGCGGACGCATACCGTCTTCGGGCTTCATGATACGTTTATAGATGGGAGTAGAGGTTTCACCGTACATTAGCAAACGCTCGCGTCCGCCATTGCGTTGGGCAACCATTCCTTCTTTCCAGCCATAGCGTGGTGCGCCACACATAGACCACCAAGTGTCATTGGAGCCTTGACCGTCAATCGTACCTTTACCGGTAATGGCGATATTGGTTTCGCCGTATGCATATATCAGCGGACGGGCGTTGTAGCAGTCCAAGCCTTCCCAACGGGTAATGACTGCAGGAAAATAAAGGCTTTGGTCGGTGGAGAATTTTAGTACGGCACCTTCCTCCACGTGGAAATTCACGTTGCTTTTTAGGGTGATAGGACCGGTAAAGAAAGTTCCTTTAGGCACTACCACTGTTCCGCCACCGTTCAGGCTGCATATTACAATGGCTTGGTTAATTGCTTCGTGGCAAGGATTGTCCGGAGTATCTGGTTTTGCACCAAAGTCTGTGATGAGATAAGTGCGATTTGGGAAAGAGGTTCTCTTGATTTGTTTTTCAATTTTAGCGCTTTCCTTGAAGGCTTTGTCAAAGTCTATCGGGTTGGCCATTGCCAGAGTTATCGATAGAAGGAGAGAAATGAATCCGATTGCTTTCTTCATGCGTTTTTCTTTTATGTTCTTAAAATGGTACTTAGATTACGTTGACAAAAATAGGAAAACTCTCCAAATGACAGAGATGAGTTTTTGATTGAAAGTGTGTAATAATTGATTGAGTTGAAGGGAAGCCGGCTTTGCGAGATAAAAAATATCCCGTGAGATGAATAAATGAATTCGTCTCACGGGATGAAATAGTTTGCTTTTAGCTGATAGCTATTCTTTTACAGGTATCTTTTCCACTCTCCGCTGGTGGCGTCCGCCTTCGAACGGAGTAGAAAAGAACTTGGTCATGATTTCATTCGCCTCTTGGTTGGTGATGAAACGTCCCGGCATAACAAGTACGTTAGCGTCGTTGTGCTGACGGGCAAGCCCGGCTATTTCTGCTGTCCAGCACAATGCGGCACGAATACCTTGGTGCTTGTTCAGCGTTATGTTGATTCCGTTTCCACTACCGCAGATAGCGATACCCGGATAGCACTCATCAGCTTCCACTGCCAGTGCCAACGGATGTGCAAAGTCGGGATAGTCCACACTTTCGGGAGAGTAAGTGCCGAAGTCTTTATATTCCCAGCCTTTGGCTTCGAGCCATTGCTTTACGTATTGTTTCAATGCGTATCCGGCATGGTCGGAACAGATTCCTATTGTTTTCATAATATAAATGACTCTTTTGTTAGATCATTGCTTTTACTTGCTTATATACATTTTCTGCAGTAAAGCCCAGCTTTTCGTCCAATACTTTGTAAGGAGCGGAGAAACCGAATGATTCCAGTCCCCAAACTTTACCATGAGCACCTACCAGACCTTCCAGTGTAACAGGTAAACCGGCTGTCAGGCCGAATACTTTTGCATTTGCAGGAATAATGCTTTCTTGATAACCCGGAGCTTGGCTGCGGAACAAACCTTCTGACGGAGCAGATACGATACGTAACTTGATACCGTCTTTGCGCAGCAGTTCTGCACCGGCTACCAGTGTAGATACTTCCGAACCGGAAGCTACAAGGATAATATCCGGATTTTCATCTGATCCGGCTACGATATAAGCACCTTTGGCTGTTTGGCTGTAGTCGTTTCCTGCGGGTAGATTGACGATATTCTGACGAGAGAAAATCAAAGCTGTCGGGGTAGATGTATTCTCCATTGCGAGTTTCCATGCTACGGTTGTCTCTTCTGCATCAGCCGGACGAAGTACCAACATTGAGTTGTGCCCCTTGTGGTTCTTCAGTTTTTCCATCAAGCGGATTTGAGCTTCCTGTTCTACCGGTTCGTGAGTAGGACCGTCTTCGCCTACACGGAATGCGTCGTGTGTCCAAATGAATTTAACCGGAACTTCCATTAGAGCGGCCATACGTACAGCAGGCTTCATGTAGTCGGAGAATACGAAGAATGTTCCGCAAGCGGGGATTACGCCGCCATGCAGAGCCATACCGATACAACAGCAAGCCATTGTCAGTTCGGATACGCCTGCTTGGAAGAATGCACCGCTGAAATCACCTTTCTTGAAGGCATGAGTCTTTTTCAAGAAACCGTCTGTCTTGTCAGAGTTGGACAAGTCGGCAGAAGCAACTACCATATTTTCCACTTGAGTGGCAAGAGCGCCAAGTACAGTAGCTGATGCAGCACGTGTAGCCGAATTGGCTTTTTGCTCGATAGCTGCCCAGTTTACTTCAGGAGCTTTACCGGAGAAGAAAAATTCCAGTTTGGCAGCTTTTTCCGGGTTAGCTTTAGCCCATGCGGCTTTGGCTGCATATTTTTCTGCCATGATTTTCTTCAGTTCGGTAGCACGTGTGGCATAAAGCTCGGCTACTTCCGGGAAGATAGTGAACGGGTTTTCAGGGTTGCCACCCAGATTCTTGATAGTATTTACGTAAGCATCACCGCCCAGAGGAGCACCGTGAGTAGCACAGTTGGCTTCATAACTGCTACCGTCTGCCTTGCGTGCGCCTTTACCCATAACGGTATGACCTATAATCAGTGTAGGACGTTCTGTCTCTGCTTTAGCTTCGTTGAGTGCGCCACGAATAGCATCTGCATCGTTACCGTCGATTTTGAGAACTTTCCAGCCCCATGATTCGTATTTCTTTGCAGTATCTTCAATGGTTACATCTTTTGTCTCGGTAGAGAGTTGGATGTCATTTGCATCATAGAACATGATGAGGTTGTCCAGACCCAGTGCACCGGCGATACGGCCTGCACCTTGTGAAATTTCTTCTTGAACGCCACCGTCGGAAATATATGCGTAAATTGTCTGGTTCATTACTTCTTCAAAACGAGCTTTCATGAACTTGGCTGCAATAGCTGCTCCAACGGCAAAAGTATGTCCTTGTCCCAACGGGCCGGAAGTGTTTTCAATGCCGCGTGCCAAGTCACGTTCGGGATGTCCCGGAGTAGGGCTGCCCCATTGGCGGAACTCTTTCAATTCGTCCAATGTGAATTTACCGGCCAGTGCCAATGTAGAATAAAGCATCGGTGACATATGTCCCGGATCGAGGAAGAAGCGGTCACGACCTTCCCAAGCTGGATTCTCAGGATCGTATACTAAGAACTCAGAGAAGAGTACATTCACAAAGTCTGCGCCTCCCATAGCACCGCCTGGGTGTCCGGAGTTCGCTTTTTCGACCATAGAAGCAGCAAGGATACGGATATTGTCCGCTGCGAGGTTCATAAGTTTCTTGTCGTTCATATTATTAAAATATTGTTATAATTTGAATATTCTACAAATGGATTGATTTCTTGCTTGTTAATTTTAACAGGGACAAAGATAACTCTTTATGCGTAATCCGCAACATAGAATGTGTCTCTTTTTTCTTGTCCCTGTTATTCGCTTATCGTTTTAATTACAATAAGCCTTTACCGCTGATTTACTGTAACTCAACAGTAACAATTGATTTGGCGGGAAGTTTTATTTTCATTACCCCTTTATTGATTTTTACCTCTTTGAAAGGAACTAATTTCACTTTGTCAGGGTTTTCAAAAGAATTGTAGTCAGTTATCTGTGCAGAAGTCAGCATTTCTCCCACAGCTTTTTTAGCTTGTACTCCCGGCAGATTTACAATAACTTCCTGCTCGTTATCTACATCAACGTTTGACAAAGAAATATGAATTTTTCCGTTCTTGTCTTTAGATGCTGTAGCGCTGATGAGGGGTAATGTACGGTTATCGCGTACGGTAACCTGCTTACAATTACCTTCAATGGGCAGATAAGTGGCATCCTGATGCACCTTGTACATCTTGAAAACATAATAGGTAGGGGTCAGTACCATATCTTTTCCTTTGGTCAGAATCATGGACTGAAGCACGTTGACAACCTGGGCGATGTTTGCCATTTTCAGACGATCGGTATATTTGTGGAAAATGTCAAGGGACAAGGAAGCAACAAATGCATCGCGCATTGTGTTTTGCTGGTAGAGATGTCCTCTGATAGTGCCGGGTTCTTCATCCCACCATGTTCCCCATTCATCGAGTAGAAGGGCTACATTCTTGTCTTTGTCATACTCGTCCATAATAGCGCAGTGCTTCTTCAGAACATCTTCTATTTCGCGGCATTTGCCCATAGTCCAGTAGTAATCGTCCTTGTTGAACTCTGTGGCAGAACCCTTGCTGCCACTCCAGCCGGTAACGGTGTAATAGTGGAGTGAAAGACCGTTCATACGGCTTCCTACACGGTCCATGAGGACTTTCGTCCAGTTATAATCATAATCGCTGGCGCCACTGGCTATTTTGAACAGGCGATTACTGTCATAGTTACGGCAGTAAGTAGAGTAGCGGCGATAGAGATCGGCATAGTATTCGGGACGCATACTTCCGCCGCAACCCCAGCTTTCGTTACCTACGCCGAGGTATTTCACTTTCCATGCTTTGTCACGACCATTCTTCCGACGCAGGTTTGCCATCGGAGAGTCACCGTCGGAAGTCATATATTCTACCCACTTGGCAAGTTCCTCAACAGTTCCGCTGCCTACGTTTCCGCTAATATACGGTTCACAGTTCAGCATTTCGCAGAGGTTAAGAAATTCGTGTGTCCCGAAGCTGTTGTCTTCGATAGTGCCACCCCAGTTATTGTTTACCATTTTGGGACGGTTTTCTTTGGGACCGATACCGTCCATCCAGTGATATTCATCGGCAAAACAACCGCCCGGCCAGCGAAGAACGGGAACCTGAAGTTCTTTCAAGGCGTTGAATACATCAGTACGGTAACCTTTGATATTAGGTATATCGGAATTCTCTCCTACCCAAAGTCCTCCATAGATACAAGTACCCAAGTGCTCGGCAAACTGGCCGTAGATTTCTTTAGGAATAACTTGTGTGCCTTGGTCGGCATGAAGCGTAATTGTAGCACTCTGTTGTGCAGACAAAGATACAGATGCAGCTAATAAAACACTGCTGAATAATAGTTTGTTTCTCATAACGGTTATAGTTATATGATGTGAGTAAATATATGTATGAATAAATTTAGCACTTATTTAAGTAAACGGATTTCATAGATAGCGGGAGTCCATTCTGTTTCATCCGGACTGAACCGTATCGGATAATTGCCGGCGCTTAATTTCCGAGACAAGGGGTAACAGACTGTTATGAAACCCTCTTTATCAGGTTCGCTGATTGTAGGATTAACGGTCAGTTTCTCATTGTTAAGGAGAATTGAGACTTTCATTTTATCTTCTTTTCGTGTGACAATCATCAGTCGACCGGCTTCTTCTTTTACTTTCAGATTATAACTGAACCAACTTTTGGCACGTCGGAAATGACGGTCTTTGTTTGTTCCTGCCTCCGCTTGCTCGTATTGGATGCCATGATCAGATTCCGGTTGTTGCTCACCGGGGAAAATGATGTCTACCGTTTGATTGGCAAGTTCCATGGCTTTGCGTTCTTTCAGTTCCATTTCTTTACGGATGCTTTCTGCCTCTGTTTGGGTCACCCGATGGAAATAAATCGCATAACGGGAATCGTGCAGGCGGAAGAAAGGTATCAGCTTCAGCGCTTCTTTCTGTGCCGGGTACACACTTCCGGTATAGTTGAATGATAGCTGTTTGTCATCTGTCTTTCGGACTGCTTGGGACAGTGATTCGGAAGAACCTATCAGCATCGGTATTTTCTCCAGAGATACTTGCTTGCCGTGAGCAATGTGTCCGCCACGGCTGTCATCTGCATAGAGTCCGTCCATATTTTCGGTACCGGTAGGGTTGGCAAGTACGACAGGCCCGTACATAAAAGCATAGAACTGTTCTTGGTCGGGTATTTGTTCCAGAGTAACCTGCATCGGTAGGTTCAGGGTGATTTCATCTCCGGCTTTCCATTTACGATGAATTGTCAGATATTCTCCCGGTTGGGCTGTTATATCCTGTACTTTGCCATTAACGGAAACACTTGCTCCTTTTGCCCATGCCGGATAACGGAACTTAAAGCTGAATGCTTTCTTAGTGCTTTTCTCCACCCGGAATCTGATTTGTTCTTCATCGGGGAAACGGCTCTCTTGTGCGAGCACCAGATTTTTCTCCTTCCAAGTCAAGCGGGAGGGGATGAATAGGTTTATATACAAGGTATCCTCGGTATGGGCATAAATGAACTCTCCGTATTTAGTGTGGTTCTCCAGTCCGGAACCTACGCAGCACCACATGGATGTTTCCGGCTGCGAATAAACGCGATAGTGTCCCGAACGCATAGGGGTGAAGTAAACAAAGCCACCTTTTGCCGGCTGCTGGGAGGCAAGGATATGGTTATATAGGGCACGTTCGTAATAATCGGCAAAGCGGCTGTCGGGAGAGCTTTGGAAAAGCATCTTCGTCAAGCGAAGCATATTGTAAGTGTTGCAGGTTTCAGGACCTTGCACATCATTGAGCATGGATGTGAAGTTGTCTGCCGGATGAAAATGCTCACGCACACTGTTACCGCCGATACAGACGGAACGATGCTTGACAACCGTATTCCAGAAGAAATGTGCGGCATGATCCCAATCATGGTCTTGGGTGAGATCGGCGATACGTTTGTAGCCGATGACTTTCGGTATTTGTGTGTTGGCGTGCATACCTGTCAGACAATCTTCGTCTTTGGTGAGAGGTTCGAGAAGCGTCTTATGGGAGAATTTGCGTGCCAGTTCTAAATACTTCTTGTCACCTGTGATGTCGGCAACATCGGCAAATGTTTCATTCAGTCCTCCGTGTTCACTGCGTAGCATATCTTGCATTTGCTCGTCTGTGAGTCCTGACGTAATATCCGCCATCCAGTCTGTGAGGGCAATCAACATTTGACGGGCGAGATCGCTCCCTGCATAAAGGTAAGCATCACGAAGTCCGGCATAAGTCTTGTGTATATTATACAGGGGAACCCATTTGCCGTTAAGGTTGAAACTTCCGGCATGGATGTTCCCTTCTTTTATTTCTTTCCAAAGTTGCAGGCTTCCGGGGGTTCCTCCGATGAATCCTGTGCCTACAGCTTGTTGTGCACGATATAACTCGTCCAGCATATAATTCAGTCTATTGTATACGGTTGTGTCTCCGGTAGCGGCATACATCATGGAGAGTGCGGAAATATAATGTCCGCCGATATGCCCGTCCAGTCCGGTATTTTCCCAATTGGTATAACTTGGCGCTTTAGGGGTGAGCCCGGCTTCGCGCAGAAAAGGGGCGAGTAGTTTGTCCGGATTCATAGCCATTATGTAATGTAAGTCGGTCTGCTGTGCTTGTAAGAAAGGGCTTTCCAACAGCTTGACATCTTGAAGGGGGAAATAGGACACTTCTTGTCTGGTTTGAGCTTTCCCGGTTAAAAGAAAGAAGAAAAGTAGTAGACAGGTGAGTGATGATTTCATTGTATCAGGTATTTATAGTATGAAGAATAACTTTGTGTATGTGAACGAATGTATCGGGAGTTGCTTTGATGCCGACAGCACCCATGTGGCAGTCAAAAGTTTCTCCCGCTACGATTACGTTCATTATTGTTCCTAAGCCTTTACCTTTTATTCGAGAAAGTATTCTTTTAAGGCAGCCGGCTGTTTTATAGGAATTACTTTTTAAATTTAACAGCTGCTTCCTCAACGGGTAAGGCTGCTATGTAGTTTTCTATGTATGTGTTGAAGCCTTCTACATCTTCAGCTGTCGGTGATACCTCAATACCGGCATCGCCTGCAAACACTTTTTCATCCAGAAAATCGGCAAGAGTTTGTTGCTTGTCGTTGTTCACAAGATAAGAGCCAAGTAGAGCAATACCCCAAGCACCACCTTCACCGGCTGTTTCCATAACGGAAATAGGTGAGTTTATGGCTGCGGCGAGGATTTTCTGACCTACACCTTTGGTCTTGAACAAACCGCCATGTCCTGTGATTCTGTCAACTTTGATTTTTTCTTCCTTGAACAAAATGTCATTGCCGATTTTGAGAACTCCTACTGCAGCATGCAGATGGGCTCTCATAAAGTTAGCGAGATTGAACTTGTCGTTTGCCGAGCGTACAAACAGCGGTCGTCCTTCTGCAAGTCCTGTTACCGGTTCGCCGGAAATGTAATTGTAAGAGATAAGACCACCGCAATCCGCATTGCCTGTGAGTGCATGGTTATAGAGTTTGCCGTATACTTCATCCATATCTACGGGAATACCCAGCAACTCTTGATACTCTTTGAATAAGTTAACCCATGCGTTGAGGTCGGAAGTACAGTTATTGCAATGTACCATGGCTACAAGGCTTCCGTCAGGAGTTGTTACCATATCGATCATTTCGTATGGCTTTGACAAGTCTTTCTCTAAAACAATCATAGAGAATGATGATGTACCTGCCGATACGTTCCCAGTACGTTGCTTTACAGCATTGGTTGCAACCATTCCTGTACCTGCGTCCCCTTCGGGCGGGCATACCGGTATTCCGGCTTTCAGATGACCTGATACGTCAAGCCTTTTGGCGCCTTCCGGTGTGAGGAAGCCTGCATTTTTACCTGCCGGCAACACTTTGGGCAGGATGTCCAAGAGTTTCCAGTCATAGCCTTTCGGGGCAACCAGCTTATCAAACTTAGCTACCATTTCTGCGGAATAGTCCTTAGTGGCGGGATCTATGGGAAGCATACCCGATGCATCACCTATACCCAATACCTTTTGGCCGGTTATTTGCCAATGAACGAATCCTGCAAGGGTGGTCAGATAGTCAATGTCTTTAACATGTTCTTCATTATCCAGAACTGCTTGGTACAGATGAGAAATACTCCATCTCAATGGAATATTGTAGACAAACAATTCGGATAAAGCTGCGGCTGCTTGGGCAGTATTGGTGTTTCTCCATGTGCGGAACGGAACGAGAATTTCTTCTTTCCTGTCGAATGCCATATAACCATGCATCATGGCACTGACACCGATTGCAGCCAGAGTCTCTATTTCTGTATCGTATAAGCTCTTTACGTTTGCACGGAGGTTTGCATAGCAATCCTGCAGTCCGTACCAGATAGCTTCGACGCTATATGTCCAAAGTCCGTCAACCAATTGGTTTTCCCAAGTATGGCTTCCCTGAGCAATGGGCTTATTTTCCTGGTCAATCAAAACAGCTTTTATTCGTGTCGAACCGAACTCTATGCCGAGGACGGCTTTGCCTGTTTCGATGGTTGATTTTGCATCTGTTTTCATAAGTAATAATTCAAAGTAAATATAAAGTATGTGTCAAAACATACTGTTTTGACACATACCCGGGATTTTTAGCAAAGCGCTTTATTCAACATATAGTATACCTCATTCATGCGTAATTCTTTCTTGAACTCGCTGATAGTGGTATTCTCGTCGATAACAATCATTTCAATACCTGCCATTTCTGCAAAGTCTTCCCAATATTCTACGGTAAGGTCGTAAGAGAAGCTGGTGTGGTGTGTACCGCCTGCCAGAATCCATGCGGCAGCACCTACTTCGAGGTTAGGCATCGGAATCCACAAGGCACTTGCTACAGGAAGTTTCGGCAACGGTTTGCTCTTGATACATTCCACTTTATTTACGATGAGACGGAAACGGTTACCCAAGTCTACAATAGTTGCAGCTACACCTTCACCTTGTTTGCTGGTGAATACAAGACGGGCTGTTTCGCTGTCGATACCGATGCTTAGACGGTGTACTTCCAATTTCGGCTTCTGCTCAGCTATCAGCGGGCAAACTTCCAACATATGTGCTTGCAGAATGGCGCTCTTGTCACCGTCAAAGTTCAGCGTATAGTCTTCAAGGAAAGAACATCCGTTAGGCATGCCTTGACTCATGAACCAAGTCGTACGGTAGAGGGCGGCTGTTTTCCAGTCACCTTCTGCTCCAAAACCGTAACCTTCTGCCATCAGTCTCTGAGATGCCAGACCGGGGATTTGGTCAAAATCGCCTAAATCGTTGAAGTTGGTTGTGAAACCTTTAGCGCCTGTGTCTTTCAATACACGACGAATAGCGATTTCAGCTTTTGCAGAGTTCCATACTTTGGTATAAGCCTCTGTACCTTCTTTTTCGAGTGCGGCATCGTGGTCGTAAAGTTTGAAGTATTCGGCTACGAGTGCTTTTACATCAGCATCATCAACAGCGTTATAATAAGTCATAACATCGTTGATAGGATAGTAGTCCACGTGGTAGCCCAGTACTTGTTCGGCACTCACCTTATCACCGTCTGTAACGGCTACGTTGTTCATCTGGTCACCGAAGCGGATGATGAGCATATCTTGTGCATCAGCCCATGCGGCAGCTACGCGCATCCATGCAGCAATCTGTTTCTGTGCTTTTTCATCTTGCCAGTGTCCTACAACTACCTTGCGGTTTTTGCGCATACGGGTAACGATATGGCCGAATTCACGGTCACCGTGAGCTGATTGGTTCAGGTTCATGAAGTCCATATCCATTGTCTCCCAAGGAATTTCTTTGTTGAATTGTGTATGGAAATGCAGTAACGGTTTCTTCAATTCCTGTAGACCGTGAATCCACATTTTGGCAGGAGAGAAAGTGTGCATCCAAGTGATGACACCGATACACTTTTCATCGTTGTTGGCGGCTTTGAAGGCTGCGGTTACTTCTTTGGAAGAGTTTACCGTGCCTTTATATACCACTTTTACCGGCAGGCGACCGGAATCATTCAAGCCTTTTACCATTTCGTTACTGTGTGCGTCTACTGCGATAACTGCGTCACCTCCGTAAAGAAGCTGTGCTCCTGTTACGAACCATACTTCATATTGATCAAATGCGTTCATACTGTTTTTAATTTAATTGGTTTTCTTATACTTTTACTTTATCTTTTATACTTATTTCTGTCCATAGTAAGCATTGGGGCCATGTTTACGGCTGAAATGCTTTTCTACCAGTAAAGGATTCATGGTCAGTTGCGGGTTGACAGCATAGGCTATCGAAGCCATTTTGGCAACTTGCTCCATAACTACGGCATTATGTACCGCATCGTGTGCATCTTTTCCCCAAGAAAAAGGACCATGATTTTTTACCAGTACTCCGGGGGTATGAACCGGGTTCAATCCTTCGAAACGTTTTACGATAACATTGCCGGTTTCCTGTTCATAAGCTCCTTTTACTTCCTCTTCCGTCATATCGGCAGTGCAGGGAATGGCATCATGGAAATAGTCAGCGTGGGTAGTTCCTATGTTGGGTATATCACAACCCGCCTGTGCCCAAGCGGTTGCATAGGTAGAATGTGTATGTACCACACCGCCGATTTCCGGAAATGCTTTGTAGAGTACTACGTGGGTAGGGGTGTCAGAAGAAGGTTTCAATTTGCCTTCCACTACGTTTCCGTCGAGGTCGACAACAACCATGTCTTCCGCTTTCATATCATCATAGCTTACTCCACTGGGTTTGATGACGACCAAGCCTGTTGCGCGGTCAATGGCCGATACATTTCCCCATGTGAAGATAACGAGTCCATGCTTCACCAAATCAAGGTTGGCACGAAATACTTTTTCTTTCAGTTCTTCTAACATAATGATTAAATTTTAAACTTCGGTGCCTTGCGGTATGCCTTTTCGTTGAATTTGTATAGGGCGGCACCGCGTTTGGAACTTGTTTTATCAATTTTATCCGTTTTTTCTATATAATCCATTTCGGCTATCCGTTTGCGGAAGTTCCGCTTGTCGATGTCTTCGCCGTAAATGGCTTCGTACAGGCTTTGCAGTTGCGAGAGCGTAAACAACTGAGGCAACAAGTTAAAACCGATAGGTTCGGTAGATGCTTTCTGTTGCATCAATGCACGTGCTTGCTCCACCATTGCAGCATGGTCAAAGATGAGTGGCGGCAGCTCATTGATGTTTACCCAAAAAGCGTTGTGCTGCTGTACTAAGTCCCTGTCGTATTCATTGATATTGACCAGCGCATAGTAGGCAACGGATATAACCCGTTCACCGGGGTCGCGGTCAATAGCGCCGAAAGAACCGACCTGTTCCATATAGACGTTGTCCAGTCCTGTCAGTTCGGCGAGAACCCGTTTGGCTGCATCGTCCACGCTTTCGCTCTCTTGGACAAACCCGCCCATTAATGACCAGTTGCCCATTGCCGGTTCGAAGTTTCTTTTCAGCAACAACAAGTTTAGTTCTCCTTCGTTAAAGCCGAAAATGATGCAGTCGACAGCTATATAGAACTTGGGATTTATATTATAATAATTCGTCATTTTATAATATTTTGATTACCAGAAATACGCATAGAACAGAGCACAAAGAATAACTACGCCCAAAGAAGCGATTACATCCCATTTGTTCCAACTCTGTCTAATCAGCTGCTTATAACTGCCGGTAAAAGTAATAGCTTCTATCTGCTGGGCGGTAGGTTTCGGAGTGAAGAATGACACTACAACCATTAGTGCGATAAGGAAAACAAGCAACCATATTTCGAAGATAAGCCAGTTTGTCTGCCAGAACCAAGTGGTATATTCCCAATACCAACCGGACATAACATCTTTGCCTGTGTTGGTAAGAATATTGGTAAGCAAGCGTACCATACCGATAATAAATCCTATAATCATAGCAGCTTCACCGGCTTTCGGAGTAATTCGTTTAGAGAATATACCCATAGCAAATACAGCTACCATTGCCGGAGCAAGTAATGACTGAATACCTTGCAGGTAATCATAAAGACTGCCGAGACTCATCATTACCGGAATCCATGCCATACCGAGGATGACTACTACTACTGTAGCCACACGACCTACTAACACGTATGTAGCTTCACTCTTTCCCTTGCACATCGGTTTGTAGAAGTCTTCAGTGAAGAGCGTGGCACAAGAGTTGAAAAATGCTGCCAATGATGCGACTAATGCACAAATGAAGCCAATTGTTACAATGCCCTTTACTCCGGCAGGCAGTACGTCTTTTACCATAACAGCGAAAGCTGCATCCGTGTTGGACATATCAAATTCTCCTTTGGCAGCCAAAGCAGCTGCTACCATACCCGGAATGAGGAACATGAATACAGGCAGAATCTTAAAGTAACCGGCTGCAATACTACCTCGGCGGGCACGTTTCATAACCACATCATTGGCTTCTCCTTTACGTTGTCCGAGTACACGTTGCACAATGTGTTGGTCTGTGCACCAATACCAGAATCCGATAATGGAAGCACCAATGAATACCCAAAAACCGGGATATTCCTGATACATCGGGTCAGCTTCGCTCCAATGGAACATATGGTTGGCACCGTAAGCTTGTCCGTCTGTACCTACGTTCATTGCATTGCGTGCGTGATCCATCATTTCTGTCCAGCCGGTAGCGATACTTCCTCCACCCAAAGCGGATAACCCTAAGAAAAGTACAAGGAAAGAACCGATAATCAGGATAGGGGTCTGGATAGCAGAAAGAGTCATAACTCCTTTCATTCCGCTCAATACAGTGAAAATACCAGTAAGAACAATCAAACCGATAGCTCCGTACCAGAAAGGAAGCCCCAAAAGAAATTCCAGGAATATACCCCCTGTATAGGCTGTTACACTGACTTTAGTCAATATATAAGCAATCAGCGTAATAATGGAAAGCCATGAACCTGTACGCGGTGTATAGCGATATTTTAAGAAATCGGGCATTGTAATGATTTTGCCCATTTTGTTATTTAATAATTGATAGAAAGGGACGAAAAGCCATCCTAAGAGCAGGATCATCCAGCCTTGCATTTCCCAGTGGGCCATACCTACTCCTGACTTAGCGCCGGTACCGGCCAATCCTACCAAATGTTCTGAGCCAATGTTGGCTGCAAAAATAGCTGCACCAATGATGTACCAAGGCTCTCCCTTACCAAACAGGTAGTCTTCACTGCTTGCTCCTTGTTGCATACGTTTGTCCTTCTGTACGGCACGCCATACAGCCCATATCACAGCCATAATGCCGACAATGAGAATTGTCCAGTCGAGCCATATAAACTCATTTGAATTCCAGTTCATTTTGTTTTATGTTTTTAGTGTTAAACTTAAAGTTATTTTTCTACTGAGAATTTGAAAATACATTCACTGTTGTAAGTTTGTCCCGGTTCCAGGATTACAGAAGGCCACTGCGGCTTGTTGGGGCTGTCCGGATAATGTTGTGTTTCCAAACATACGGAAGCGCGCTGATTGTAAACGATACCTTTTTTGCCCTTTACGGTTCCGTCCAAGAAGTTACCTGTATATACTTGGATACCCGGTTCGTCAGTATAGACTTCCAAGCTGATACCGCTTTCGGGGGAAGTTAATTTGGCTGCAAGCTGTTTTACGTCTCCGTTGGTGTTCAGTACCCAGTTATGGTCGTATCCGTTACCGTATTTCAATTGTATGAAGTCAAAATTGGTAATATCCTGGCCTACTGCTTTGGGAGTAGTAAAATCCATGGGAGTATCTTTCACCGGCACTATTTCTCCGGTAGTCATGTAAGTGCGGTCTACGGGGGTGTAGCTGTCTGCATTCACATATAAGATATGATCTGTGGCAGCTTTAGAGGGGTCACCGGACAGGTTGAAATAAGAATGGTTTGTCATGTTGATAACCGTTTTCTTGTCTGTAGTGGCACTGTATTTAATATCTATGGCATTATCGTCTGTCAGTTTGAAGAGCACTTTGGCAGTCAGGTTACCCGGGAAGTTTTCGTCTCCGTCCGGAGAAACTCGTGTCAGTTCCAATGTCGTTTCATCAATGGGATTGGCTTCATATACTTGGTATTGCCATCCTTTGGGACCACCATGCAGGCAGTGCCCGAAGTTGTTTTTCGGTAATTGAATCGTATCTCCGTCCAACACAATTTTACCTTGATTGATTCTGTTGGCATAGCGTCCGATGGATGCACCGAAATCGCTTGGAATGTTTATGTAGTCGGCTATACTGTCGAAACCGAGAACAACGTCTTTCATCTCACCGTTTTTGTCAGGAACCATAATAGATACAATACGACCGCCGAAGTTGGTGATACATACTTCCATGCCTGACTTATTCTTTAGGGTATAAAGATTGGTCTGGGCATCGTTCACTACAGTTTGGAATTTTGTCGGGTTAAGACCGGAAAGGGTAAGTTCCGTTTGATTTTTTGGGGCGCAGGCGGCCAACATTAATGTAGCCATTCCGGCAATAAAAATGTGATTCTTCATGGTGTTATTTAATTTGAAAATTAGATTCTTATCTTCTTTCGGGTGTAAAAGTAACACTTTTATTTGGTGTAAGATGTACACTTTAATATGTTATGTAACATAAAAGAAAGAAACAGCCTTGAAAATTGTATATTTCAAAGCTGTTTCAGTGTATCAAAGGATACTTATTTTATTTTCTTGCCCCAATAAGTCTTATTATTTCCATAAGCGGCATAGACAATAGTATGTGTTCTCGGACTGGCTTCCCAATCTACCTCTCGTTGCAGGTAGAGGTCGATACCGTTGACTGTCAGAATTTGATTCTCTGCATCATAGCTCCATGTACTGCCTTTCCATGTTCCTTCAGTTACGGTGTGGTCGGCTGCCAGTGTCATGGTTACTGATTCTTTTTGAACTTCGTAACTGTAGGACAGGTCTATGTGTTCCCAGTTTCCAATCAGTTCTTCTTCTGTGACGGTTGCTTGCGGAACAGCTCCGTAACGTTCGGGCATAACCAGAGGCCAGCCGTCTTTTGTCCAACGTATGCTACGCACATGTCCCATCATAATGGCGTTATCTATACTTTCCGGAAGGCGTGCCTGTGAAGCATAGTACCAGTTGCCGTTACCGTCATCAAAGATAGCGCAGTGCGAAATGCCTACCCAACCGTCGCTGTTTTGGAACTTGTACGGGTGAGTTACTACCGGAAGCATATCAGCTCCTTCAGTTACGTTTGCGCCGTCAATACCGAGGTATGGACCGGTGATGCTTTTGGAACGACATACACGTGTATTGTAAGGTATAGCCAATGCATCATAAGCTACGAACAGATAATAATATCCGGTTTCGGCATTGTAAATGATTTCCGGTCCCTCACTGGCTTGCCAACGGCTGTTGCCGCGGGTTGCTATAATCTGTCCGTATTCTGCCGGAGTATTTCCTTCAGCCCAAGGTACGCCTAAGCTTTGTTTCGGCATTCCTGTTTCGGCATCCAGTTCCATAGCTGCGATACCGCTGTGCCATGAACCGTATATCAACCAATGCGCACCTTCCGGAGTAATGATGTAGGAGGGGTCAATGGCATTCCATTTGAAGTAAGCATTCCAGTCTGTCAATGCAGGACGGGTCCAGTCCATTCCTTTATCGGAAGAGGAACATACTACCATTCCTTTGTCGGTCCATTCATTGCTTGCAGGGTCAGATGTTTCCATCAATCCGATGAAAGCGCGTTCGGTCCATGAATTATCAAAATCGGCTTCCGTATTTTCCGCACCTGTTTTGATATAGTTATTTATTACGATGGAGTAGTACATACGGTACAAGCCGTCTTTTACCTTGCGTACAACAGGAGCCCAATATCCGTAGGATGGTTCGGCAATAGCTTCCAGTCCCATTGTTGCTCTGTATTCATTGAGCTTTTCTTTTACCCATGCAGGAATTTCCAACATAGTTCCACCCAGATATTCCCAGTTCACGAGGTCTTTGGAGCGTCGTGCATGGAAGTGACCTCCGTATTCGTGTACATTACCATAAGAAGCGTCAGTCTGATACATATAATAATATCCGTCTTCGGCAAGCATTACAGAAGGGTCGTGCACATTGGCAAGGTTCCATTGGTTGCGCATTGTCCATGCGGAAATATTCTTATAGTTATCGGCGTATGCCGGTGCTTCATAAGCAGCGAGCGCTTCATCAAGCGTTCCCTCTGCAAGGGTAAGGCTGAATTCAGGTGAGTAAACCACGTCTCCCTGATATACACCGGCAAAGGCACGTACATGGTAAGTGGTCTGCGGAGCCAATCCCTCGAGTGTGGCGGATAATATTCCGTTGGTAACAGAACCTTTTACTGTAGAGTTGTAAATGGTAGGTGTTGCGGTTTTGCTATAACAGAACCCGGCGCTTGTATAGCGCACATCATCGCGGATATTGAATACGGTACTGAGCACAGCACTTGTTGAAGTTATATCGGCAGCTGCGGGTACTTCCAT
Source organism: Bacteroides sp. AM10-21B (assembly GCF_003472565.1). Taxonomy (NCBI): domain Bacteria; kingdom Pseudomonadati; phylum Bacteroidota; class Bacteroidia; order Bacteroidales; family Bacteroidaceae; genus Bacteroides; species Bacteroides sp. AM10-21B. The sequence continues at coordinate 61,570 of NZ_QRME01000013.1, forward strand.
TTTGATGCCGGATGTCCCGTAGTCAACTTCATCGTCGCTGCACGCTCCCCAAAGGAGAGCGGCTGCGAACAGAGTGATTAGATATTTATAATGTTTGGTCATGATTCAAATCTTTAATTATTAGTAATGGCCTTGTTCTTATTGGGCAGCACTTTCTGTAGAGCTTGTAGAGAGCTCCCAGCCTGTATTTTGTTTCAGGTTCGGCAGCTTCTTGATTTCATCGTCCGGAATGGGGATGTAGTAGTTCTTCGGGCTGTTGAAAGTACGGGTTGGGTGAGCATTTGCCGTACCGTAAGTATATACGGTCGGATCGTTTGATGTCCCTTCACCGGTGATGGTGACCCCATACAGATTATATACTTGTTTATAGCGGGGCAGGTTTGTTTCACTGCTTTGTGTTTGTCCTTCAAACAGCTTCCAGCGGCGTTCGTCAAAGAACCGGTGGTCTTCAAATACCAGCTCGATGCGACGTTCGTTGCGAATACGTTCTCTGAACTGTTCTTGCGTCATACCTGAATAAGCCGGCATTCCTACACGTGCACGCAATTCATTTATATATTGGTATGCTTGTGCAGGACCGGATGCTTCATTAATGGCTTCTGCTGCATTCAGCAGGATTTCGCCGTAGCGGAAGATAGGACAAGCATGGGCGTTGGTGGAGATAGACTGTGCTCCGAAAGCAATGTTGTGCAAGTACTTTTTGGTATAGTAGCCGGTCAGTGTACCGCCAAATTGAGTTTCGTAGTCTGCACCGTCGGGATATGATACGTCTATCGCACGGTTTTCTTCATTCTGTTCGTCTCCCCACATTGAGCCATGGTGCAAGATAGTTTGTTCCAGGCGCGGATCGCGATTGGCAAATGGATTCTGCGGGTCGTATTGTGAATTGTCGGCATCAATAGGAAGTCCTTTGATAGTTTCATAGGCATCTACAAGGTTTTGTGTCGGATTGGTACGTCCGTTTGATTGCAGTGTACCTTTGAATCCGCAAGGAGCCAAATACTGCTCAATTAAAGATGTAGTCCATACAGAACGTGATAAGATATATTCGTCGTTGTAATATGGATTTGTCGTGAAGCATTCATAATAGTTCAGATTAGGATCGTCAGTAGCTGTTTTATACAACTTGTACGGCTTGTTCTGAGTATTGTTTTTGGTGATGAACGCAACAGCCGCATCAGCCGCTTCTTGCCACCAAGTCAGGTCGTTGGTGGGATTGTTAAGAGGAGATGCACGATAGAGGAGGGCTCTTGCTTTCAGTGCATAAGCGGAAGCACCGTTGACACGTCCCCAATTTTCACTTTCGTTGCTGTAACGGAAGGGTAATACATCCTTTATCTTGTCACATTCGTCGGCCACCCACTTCATAACTTCCGCACAACTGGTACGTGCCTGATTCATGCGAGGATCGTTTTGCTCGAATACAATAGGATTTCCTTCTTCATCGTCGCCGATGATAGGGGCATCGCCAAACCAGGAGGCGAGCTCAAAGTGCAAGATAGCGCGCAGCATCTTGGCTTCTGCTATGTAGCGGTCGTATAGGTGGTTGTCATCACCGGTTTTGTCATAATTACCTACTACGTCTTCGCGGGCATTTGTCAGAAACAGGTTTGCCATACGGATACCTTTGCAATCACGTCCCCAAAAATAGGAAGAGAGGGGATGAGTGATGGCTGTGTAGCCGTCACTCAAAATGCCGTTATAATAATTACTTGTCCAGAAGCAGACTGCGTTATCGGTCATACAGTCGCGTGGTGCACAGTAATTCCCGTCGTTGAAGCCCCTGAATGCATCGGGCAGATAATCGTATATGCTTGCCAGAAAACCGCGTGTGTTTTCATATTTGCTGAACACTTGTTCATCCGAAAGTGTCAGGTCCACTTCCTTGTCAAGAAAGTCGCTGCAGGCGGAGGTTCCTGCCATCAGCAGGGCCGCAACTATATATGCTTTAATCTTTTTCATTTCAGTTTTGTTTTTTTATCATGGATTAGAAACCTACGTTGATACCGAAGGAGAATGTGCGAGTTTTAGGATACCACCAGCAGTAACTCATCGGTTTTTCAGGGTCCATATTGTCGGGCAGGTGACTCCAGTTGCACAGGTTATAACCGCTGAAGTAAAGGCGGCATTTGGTGATACCGGCTTTTGCGAGCAATCGCTTGGGCAGTGAGTAGCCCACTTCGATGTTGCGCAGTGACAGATAATTGCCGTTTACCACCCAAATGTCGTTTTGGTAGGTTTTGGTGTCACGGTCACTGTCTACCGTGTTGAATCCGGAATAAGAGATACGCGGATACTTGGCATTGATGTTGCGCGGGTCTGTCGGATCGTCTGTATAATATCCCCAAGTATTGACTACCTCGTGGGTACTGTTGTTACCCCAGATGGAGTAAGTCATAGACGGAGAGAGGAATACGGAACGGTTCAGATAGGCGGTCAGGGTGGCGCGTACATCGAATCCTGCATATTCAGCACCGAATGTTACGGACGGAGTGATTTCCGGAATGATGGTATAACCGCTGGGGGTCATATCGTTGCTGTCTATCTGGCGGTCGCCGTTCAAGTCTTTGAATACGGCTGTACCCAGCTTCTGGCCTGTTGTGCCGGCAAATGTATTATACGGATATTTTTCAGGATGGTCAATAGCGTCTTGCTGGCTGGTGGCGACAAGGCTGGCATCGCTGGCCCAGCCTTGGAACTGGTAGATATTCCAACCGCCTACAGTATTGTTAAATACATTTTCATACAATCCCTGTACGGAAGTGCCGTCGAAGATGCGTTTTCCTGTCTTGCGTTGCCATTCCACGTTAGGCTCGGTTTCGTCCATCTCTGTAATTTTATTGGTATTCCAAGTCAGCATACCTTCTACAAAATAGTTCACCTTGCCTACACGGTTCTGATGTCCGATGGTCAGTTCTATACCTTTTGATTCGGCTTTACCGTAAGAGTCTTTGGATACGGTGGCTCCCAGCATGGCAGGGGTATTGCTGCGGGTTACGAGAATATCCGAACGCCATTCCTTGAAAGCGTCGAATGAACCGTATAACTTTCTGTGCCAGAAGTCAAAGTCAAGTCCTACATTCACCATGTCCGAGATTTCCCATTTATTGTTAGGGTTACCGATCAAAGTCTCGGTAATACCTTGAATTGTGGAGCTGGAAGTACCGAAGCTGTAGTCTGTTCCGTCACCGTATGTACTTTGATACTTGTAACGGTCACTGACAACACCTGTAGACGATTGTCCCGCACGGCCGTATGAAGCGCGAAGTTTCAGCAGGTCGATGTTCTTGTTTTTCAGCCAAGATTCTTCAGATGCCACCCAACCGAGAGATGCACCGTAGAATGTTCCCCAACGCTCTTCCGGAGCATAGTCATCAAAACCCATGCGTGACAGGTTGCCTGAAAAGATGTACTTGTTGTCATAAACATAGTTTGCCTGAGCGTTGTAGGAGAGGTAACGTTTGGACGACAGCTTGCTTGGTGTGTGGTCATTGGCGTCGCGCACATTCTCTCTGTTCTGATAGGTGCGGATGAAGGCACGTGCATCAACGCTATGCTTTCCGAATCTTTGGCTGTAGTTCAGTCCGGCATTGAAGTTCAGATTGTAGTAGTTGGCACGTTCGTTGGCATCCGGATTGGTCAATGCTTTGTAAGTATTGGTCTGCGTCAGTGTAAACTGTGACGGATCTACCACATTGGGGTTTGTATAGTCATAACTGTATGTATTGATACTGTTGGTCTGGTAAGACTGGAATACGTCAAAGGCATCGAAGCTCACCATGACATTCGCTTTCAGTCCGGGTACTAATGATGACAAGTCACCGGTTACATTGACAGTAGAGTAGAGGTTACGGCGGCGGTTCTTGTCCTGACCGGATGATGCCAACAGGTAAGCTGGGTTCTTTGCCGTGTCAGAGTAGTAGAGTTCACCGTTAGGTGTGTAGACAGGTTCCAGAGGATTGGCTTCCACAGCGCCGAAAGTAACCAGCGAGAACACACCGGTAGTAGGCTGTGTGATATTGTCGATACGTCCGCCCAAATCCAGTGATACGTTCAAGTACTTGTTTACGTCAATGTCAAGATTGGAACGCAGGTTGTAACGGTTCAGCATATGCTGCGTATTGTAATTTTCGTTGTACTTGGTCCATTGGCTGTTCCACATACCTTCTTGGCGCAAGTATGAGAACGATACATAATAACGTGCACGACTGTTACCGCCGCTAATCTGCACATTGGTCTTGTAGATAGGAGCAGCTTCACGATACAATTGGTCGAACCAGTTCGTATTGAAGTATTTGTACTTATCTATACCTTCCAGTTGTTCTCCGTTGGATACACGACGGTATTTCTCAATCTGTTCTTCGGTAAACAGAGGGTCCGAACCGTCCAAGTAGCGTGCACGGTTACGTGTAAGTGCCGTATTATAGGCATTCTGAGATTCCATTCGGTTACTCAACATCTGGAAGCCTACCTCCTGTGTGAAGTCTATCTTGGTCTTTCCGCTTTCACCGCGTTTGGTGGTTACCAAGATGGCGCCGTTTGCACCGCGCATACCGTAAATGGCAGTGGCTGCGGCATCTTTCAGGACAGTGATGTTTTCAATGGGGAATGCATCAAGGAATGAGAGGTCACGTTCCACGTTGTCCACAATAATCAGCGGGCTGCGTGCATTTTCGTTCATAGTACGGATACCGCGGATATACATGGCGGTTTCCGTCCAACCCGGTTCGCTGGACCATTCATAGGTTTCCATACCCGTTACGCTGGAACTAAACGCATTTTGAAGCACTGTGATAGGGTACTTCTGCAATTGCTCACCCGATACGGTGGAAGTTGATTCGGTCATAAAACGCTTCTGCTTGCGGGTAAAGGGAATCGGCATGGTACGTTCGTATTCATTGATATCCAGTTCCATTGTGATTTTGAAGTCATCGCTAAACTCGGCTATGGCAGTCGTATTCTTGTAACCTACACTGCTTACATTCAGTTCGTCGGCAGGTTTCACGTGTTTCAGACTGAAGTAACCGTCTGCGTCAGAGAGAGCGATGCGGCTCTGTTCGGCAACATTTATCACCGCACCCGGAATGGGATCGCCTTCCTGGTTTACGATGCGGCCCTTTAATGTCTGTTCACCCTGTTGTGCCCGGACAATGCCGCTCACTGTCAACAGGAGTCCCAACAGCAGGAGTCTGCTGATTCCTGCCAGCTTATTTATTATATGTTTTGTCTTTGTATACATAATATATTCGATTAAGGATTACCAACCCGGATTATTCTCAATGTTTGATTTCCAAACTTCCCCTTCAGGTATCGGATAGAGATACATCTTGTCTTCAAATACACGTTTTTGGGCTATTTTACGCATGATGGTTCCGTCTGTATCTACTTCTACTCCGTAGATGTCGCGTGAGAGAGCTTCGGTAGCTACATTCCAGCGGCGTACGTCCCAAGCGCGGTGCTCTTCAAAGGCAAGTTCTATGGTACGTTCCTTGTGGATGAAGTTACGCATCTTGTCTTTGGATGAAGTGAGGTCGGTGCGGTCGGCTACATTTCCTGTGATGCCCGCGCGGTGGCGGATTGCATCCAGTGCATCGTACACTTCCTGACAAGGTCCGTGCACTTCATTCATGGCTTCCGCATAGTTCAACAAGATTTCAGCGTAGCGGATGAAACTCCAGAGGCGATAGGATGTCTGTGAATGTTCCGCGCCCAAAATACTTTCGGGTATGTATTTGCATACATAGTAACCGGTAGGGGTGGAGTTGGCGTTGCCTATCGGATTGTCGCGCTGTCCGAATATCACATTGATAGTACCGTTACCCCATTCTCTGCCTTGATAAAGCACACTGGCTGCCAGACGAGGATCGCGGTTAGCCCAAGGATTGGCATCGTCATATCCGCTGGCTGTATTGATGGTAGGAACAGGGATACCGTACGTTGTATTGCTGTCATATACCGGAGCACCGGTCAAATCGTAGTTGGCAAAAGGAGAAGAACCGTCTGCCATGTCGTACATATCCACCAGATTCTGTGACGGACACAGGCCGCCGTTTCCGCCTTCACCTACAGGAGTATCGTTTTTGATACCGGCCCAGCCAATCATCACATCGTTGCGGAAGAAGATTGTTTCCTTGTTATTACCTGTATAGGTGGTTCTCAGGATAGCGTTGGTGTAATTTTCTCCTTCAGTGGCTCCGCTTGTCTGGAATAAAGTGAAGTTTTCGCCGTAAACATCTTTGAAACTTTGGGCGGCATCAGCGGCATTCTGCCACGTGATACCTGATTCGGATGCGTAGCGCGGACTTGCCATATAGAGTGCGATACGTGAGTACAAGGCTTTAGCCATCGGTTGTGAAACGCGTCCGGCGTAGCTTGTGCCCCATGCGGTAGAGTAATCCAGTAAACTGCTTTCACATTCTTTCAGCTCTTTCATAATGAAGTCTACTACAAATTCCTTTACGGTAGGGCGGGTAGTGTAGTTGCTCAGCAGGTCGCCTTCCGGATCCAGAACTTCCGTAACGATAGGTACAGGACCGTAGCGAAGGAACATTTCCCAGTAGAAGAATGCGCGCAGGAAGCGGGCTTCGGCTACATAAGTCTTTTTATCGGATTGGTATTTAGATTCACTGTCGCTTGCATTCTTAGGCACTTCATCAATGCGGGTGATAACCATGTTGCATTTGCGGATGCCGCGGTAGTAATGTTCCCAAGTGGCAGTCAGTTCGCTTGCACCGGCTGCACTGTAGAAGTTGCCCAGATTGAAAGAGGTCTTTACTCCTTTTCCGTAAGATGTTTCCGCCAAGTCGGTGGCGGCATCCAGCCAAGTGTCGTCAATGCGGTTGGCGCCATGGCGGAAGAAATTGTAAGTATCGGCATGGAACTGTACCAACATATTCCAGTCACTGAACACTTCTTCGCCTGTCAGGTCGTTACTGGGCTGTTTGTCCAGAAAGCCGCCGAACATATCTTCACACGAGGTCAGTGTCGCAGATGCCATGCTCAGGGCAAATATGCTATATAATAATGTCTTCTTCATATTCTATCAGAATTTAATGTTTACACCAAAGTTGATGGTTTTCATAATCGGGTAGCGGTTGGAGCCGTTGCTTTCAGGGTCTGTCAGACCGTCAAGATGATCCCAAGTAATGAGATTGTTGGCGTTGACGTACAGGCGGCAATCACTCATACCCACTTTCTTGGCCCACATGGTGGGTAGGGTATAACTCAGTTCAATATTTTTAAGGCGCATGAATGCACCGTTTTTCAAGAAGAAAGAGTTCTGGCGTTGGTTGTGGTCACCATAACTGTCGTAGTGCAACAGCGGATATTTGGCGTGAGCCAAATTATATTCTTCCGATTGTGCCGGATTCCAACGATCCAGATGATGTTCTTTCACCTTACCGCCGTTGATGAAGGCAAACATGGCTTCAGCATCGTAGTAGCGGCTTACGTGGTTTACACCTTGGAACATGACGCTGAATCCCCAGTTCTTGTAGTTGGCTCCCAAAGTCAGTGCATAAGTATTTTCGGGAATATCGCTGAATCCGATGAATGTTTCGTCCTGTTCGTCGATGTAGCCGTCACCGTTCATGTCGCGGTATTTCAGGTCACCTGCCTGTACATTTCCCAGACGGGATATGGGCAGTTCGCCGCCGTCTATATCGGCTTGGGTGATGAAGCCGTCGCATTGCAATCCGAAATATTGGTTGATAGGATGTCCTTCCCGTTTACGATAGCTCGTTTTGGAGTCGGGTTCGTCCATGTTGATAATTTCGTTGCGTGCATGTGAGTAAGTTAACCCTATGGTATATGTAAAGTCATTGCCGATATGATTGGAGTGTTTCAACTCAATTTCGTAACCGCTGTTCTTGGTTTCACCCAAGTTGCCGGCTGCCATTATCACTCCCACCCATTCAGGACGGGTCAGGTAGTCGGTCAGGATGTTGTTACGCTTTTCGTAGAAGAGGTCTATGTTACCATTCAGCATTCCGTTCCACAGTCCGAATTCCAAACCTACATTATATTTGTGGGCACGTTCCCAAGTTACTCCGTAGTTGGGGTACTGTGCTTCGTAGACGCCGGTTTGTCCGGTTGTTCCGAAGTAATAGTCGTTGCTTATCTGGCTCCATTTCTGTTCATAGAGGAAGCGTTGTTTCACTCCGTTTTTGGTATATACATCGTTACCTACCTGACCGTAGGAAGCACGTATTTTCAGGTTGTTCAACCAGTCTTTGGTTCCTTCCATAAACTGCTCGTTGCTGATGCGCCAGCCTGCGGAGAAAGAGGGGAAGAAGCCGAAGCGCTTGCCCTGCATGAAGTTTTCCGAACCGTTGTAGCCGGCGTTGAATTCAAACAGGTAGCGGTCGTCGTAGCCATAAGTCACACGACCTACCATACCTTGATAGCGGGCAGCCAAGTCTGCTTTGTTGCGATAGTCATTTTGCATATACAGCATCATGGCGGTTACGTCGTGCTTGCCGAATTTGCGGGCATAGTTCACTTGCGCTTCCATATAAAGTTTGTAGATAGAAGTGAACTCGCTGCTATTGGTCATTTCGGTATCTGCGTTGAACTGATTGTACGAGGTGTACAAATCCGGATTGTTTCGGTTGTTCAGTTCGTAAGTGGCAAATTCCTTTGTGTAGTTGTTGCGGTGCAGGTTTTCGTAGTCGAAAGAAAGCATACCTTTCACACTCAGTCCTTCGGTCAGCCAGTCCATGTCATAGTCAACGATGAAGTTGGTTTCGTTGATGGTGTTTACAGAACGGTAGTAACCGCCTTCGGCAAGTGCTGCAACGATATTGTTTTGGTATTGCGAACTACCTCCGTAAAGGCTGCGGGTGCTTTCACCGCTTTTCACTTCATAAGTTACGGGGAATATCCATCCCGGTGTATGGTTCAGTTCGTAGAATGTTTCGCTGTAGTTACTGCTTTCATCGGTATTGGATCCTCTGCGTTCTTCAAAGCGAGTACCGAAGTTTACGGAGAACGTAAGATCTTTGGTCAGGAAGAAGTCGGTATTGGCACGGAAAGCATAGCGGCGGTAGCTGGGGCTTGAACTGTTGCCATATCTGTCGTTGCTAAGGTTTCTTACCAATGAACGCTGGTCGTAGAGTTCGCCGGAAGCGTAATAACGCATACGCTTCGTACCGCCACGGATGCTTACGTTATAGCGTTGGGCGGGTGCTGTACTGCGGAGTACTTCATCGTACCAGTTCACATTAGGATAAAGCATGGCGTCAATGCCGCTTAGTTCACCGTTTGATGATTTACGGAACATCTCGATGTCATTGGTGCTGTATTGCGATCTCAGTCCGTCGTTTTTCAAGGCTTCTTCCAGCAAGGTTACCGACTGGTAAGAGTCGAGGTAAGTATCTGTGCGGGTAGGGCTCTGAATCTGCCAGTTGGCAGTGAGGCTTACTTCCGGTTTCTGTTCCTTACCGCGTTTGGTGGTAATCAGCATAACGCCGTTTGCACCACGCACACCGTATACGGCAGTTGCCGAGGCATCTTTCAATACAGAGATTGTTTCGATATCATCAGGTGCTATTTGGGAGAAAGCACGTTCTACACCATCCACCAAGATAAGCGGCTGTGCATCGCCTGCAAAGGTTGCGCGACCACGGATGTAAATCTGCGCATCGTCAGCACCCGGAGCACCGGAAGTTTGTGAGGTAATCACACCGGAGATTTTACCGGAAATAGCTTGCGATACATTGGCAGCGGGAGTAGAGAGCAGGTCTTTGGAAGACACTTGTGAGATAGCACCTACCACACTCTCTTTCTTCTGCGCACCGTAACCTACTACGACAACTTCTTCCAGCATTTCGGAATCCTCTTTCAGGGTAACGATGATAGAAGTCTTTCCGCTCACGTTGACTTCCTGTGTTTGGTAGCCTACATATGATATTTGCAGAATGGCATTGTTCTTGCTTACAGTCAGCTTGAAGTTACCGTCCAAATCTGTGATTACACCGTTGGTGGTTCCTTTTTCCAATACACTGGCGCCGATAACGGTTTCGCCGGTGGCATCTTTTACGACACCTGTTACTTGCTTGGACTGGGCAAAGAGGGTTTGTCCGGTCAGAAGCAGGGCAAGCATCAACAGCAAGCGGGAAAATGTGCTCCCGCACGCTTTATGATTTGTTTTGTTATTTTTCATATACATATATCAGTTAAAGATTATTCCACATCTATAAATGGATAAGTTACTACCGACTCCATATCAATATAACCACCTTCGATAGTAAGGAAAGCTCCGAGTTCCGCACTTTCTTCTAAGTCTTCAAAATAAATGCTGTAAGTGGGAAGTGCTTTTCCTGCTGCGGTTGTAACATTAGAGATTACATCTACACGCCCATCTGCACGTTTGATTTCCAATACGACTTCTGCACCATTCATGTCTGTTTTAAAAGTAGACCAGTCAAAACCGCTTGTCATGTTGTCTGCATTATAGCGGGCTCCCCAGCCAAAGGCATCGGAACGTAGTACCAGATATTCTTCATAGCCGCTTTCCGGTCTGTCTTTACCATTAGTGAGGATTACAAGCCAGTTTTTGAAGTTTTCGTCTCCCTTAGTGTAGTTCTTGAATTGATATCGAAGAGCAGAGTTTGTGCCTTCTATCTTGGTGTGTTGAGAGAATACAGTCCACCAACCTGCGCTGCAATCTTGCGCACCTATTCTGTAATCTCCGATTGAGTAACTTGCTCCGTAGTAGGTTTCAGCTTTGGACAATTCTATATAGGAATGGTCTACGGTAATGAATGTACCTATGTCAGTAGTACTTACGCCGTCATAGCTAAATGAATAATCTGCCAAAGCCCCACCGGATGCTGTTTTTGTTTTTACTGAGACATTGATTTTAGAACCGTTTCTTGTGATTGTCATATCTACTAAAGCTCCTTGCATATCAGCAACGAAAGTGTCCCAATTAAATCCGTGGATTATATTGGCGGCATTGTAATTAGAATCTCCCCAGCCATAAGCATCGGCACGGAGAACAAAGTATTCCGCATATCCGTCAGCTCCGAATTCTTTTCCGTTTGTAACAGCCAATACCCAGTTATTCCAGTTGTCTCCGGAATTATTGTAGTTGTAGAACTGGTAATGGAAAATACAGTCACCGGAGCGTACAAGCTGTTCTGATTTAGGTTCAAAGAAATTGGAAGTGTAATCTGTGTTACCAATAGTAATGTAAGGTGAACTTTCTTCACCGCCGTCCGGTTTTCTCGGATCTGTCCATTCCTTGCTTGTAATTGTATTGCGATAGAACTTCACATCATCCAGATAGAATTTCTTTGTTTGTGTATCTGACCCGTATCCCATATATATATAAGGTACGGATGCCATGAACTGTACAATCTTGGAGAAATCAAAATCGGTTACATTTTGCTCGATTCTTTTTTTGCCGTCTACATATACAAAGTAGCCTGTGTTGGTTACGGACAATGCAACGTAGTGCCATACATCGGGGGTAAGCAATCCTGTATTGGCAGAATTCGGGTTGTTGGCCTCATACCTGCCGTCTTCACCCTCATAGCTTAGCCAGCCATTGGCTGTGATGAACATACGTTGAGTGCCATTTTGGTTTTCAAAAGAAAAGAGGGCGCCGGTAAGGTCTTGTGTATAGGCGGCGATTTCGTCTTCATCCGTCATTTCTGCCGTTCCGGCTTGCTTGACGTAGAATACGAGTGATACGGCATTTTGTACCTTAACCTTGTTATACGGATTGAATATGCGGGCATATCCGTTGTCAAGGCACAGTACTTGTCCCATCTTTTCATCTGTAACCAGTGAAGGAACATCGCCTCCGGAATAGGCGAAGGTTTGGATTTCTTCGGAGTTTACTCTGTCTCCGTCGAACTTCAGGTTAAGTACCTGTTCAAGTTTAGGATAAACATCGGAACCTGCAGGCGGGTCCATTTGTCCCCAATCTTCACATGAACCGAGCGAAAGGATTGTAAAAGCCGCTATAATCAGCGACGGCCACTTTCTTGCTTTCATAATTTAGATATTAATAGTTTAACAAATAATCCTACTCTCATAGTAGTGCCGCAAAATTAAGTTCAAATGTACGCATAAAGGTGGACAAATGAATTTTAGAGGTGGATAAATGAAAAATAAGTGTAGAAAATACATTATTGCTGTCAATTCATGGTATGTCTATAAAATTTAGTATTTGCTTTTACGCGACCATTAAAACCAGCTTTTTTCTTTTGCCTTAGAACGTTTCCCGGCTTGCTGTGATCGCTTGTTGCGAAGTATGAGCTCAGTCTTTGCCTTATGAAATAAATTAGTTGCAATTGTAGGCGGAAGTTATATTGCTTTCCGGGGTTGTATATAGGGGGGATACAGGTGCAAACTGAAACTCAAGAATATTCCCTATTTTTTATATACATGATAATCCGTTTTGATGTATATCAAAATGAATTATGATATATATCAAAACAAGTCTTGTTAGCTGAATACTTCTTGCACGAGTAGTGATTATTTGAACGCTTACGTTCAAATGTAGCCGTTGAGTATTTAATGCTAAAATAAAATTGTTCAGAGTCAATTTGCATGGAGTGGCTGACTAAGTATGCCGGATTTAATTTTTAGTAGCCATTTAAGAGTGTGTGACATAGTTTTTTGTACCTTTGTCTTTGTAATAATGTAAAGGTCATCATAAAGCGTGAGAATATGAGCAACAAAATCTATCCTATCGGAATACAGAACTTCGAGAAAATCCGTAAAGAGGGATATTTCTACATTGATAAAACGGCTTTGGTTTATCAGTTGGTAAAGACAGGCAGTTACTACTTCCTCAGCCGTCCGCGCCGTTTTGGAAAGAGTTTGCTCATCTCTACCCTCGAGGCTTATTTTCAAGGGAAGAAGGAGCTGTTTACCGGTTTGGCTATTGAGAAGCTGGAGAAAGACTGGATACAATATCCCATATTTCATCTTGACTTGAATATTGGCAAGTATGATGCTCCTGACAGTTTGGACAAAATATTGAATGACCATTTGGAACTGTGGGAATCGCAATATGGAACCCGTCCGTCTGAAGTAACTTCTGCCTTGCGTTTTAAAGGAGTGGTATCGCGTGCCTACGAACAGACGGGACAGCGTGTTGTAATCCTTGTGGATGAATACGACAAACCCATGTTGCAGGCCATCGGCAATCAGGAGTTGCAGAAGGAATACCGCAATGCGCTGAAACCTTTCTACGGAGTACTGAAGACCATGGACGGTTGTATCAAGTTTGCCTTGCTGACGGGTGTCACCAAGTTTGGCAAGGTCAGCGTGTTCAGTGACCTGAACAATCTGAATGACCTTTCAATGTGGAACAAGTACATTGATATTTGCGGAATCAGCGACAAGGAGTTGCAAGAGAATCTTGAAGAGGAAATGCACGAGTTTGCCGAAGCGCAGGGTATGACGTACGAACAGTTCCGGGACAAACTTCGTGAGTATTACGACGGTTACCACTTTACGCAAAACTCCATCGGCATCTATAACCCGTTCAGTTTGCTGAATGCTTTCGACCGCAAAGAGTTCGGCAGCTACTGGTTCGAGACGGGAACGCCTACTTACCTGATAGAGCTGTTGAAACGTTATCATTACGACTTGGAGCATATGGCACACGCCGAAACGTATGCCGATGTGCTGAACAGCATCTATGGTGATGAAGAACCGCTGCCTGTAATCTTCCAGAGCGGTTATCTCACGATAAAGGGGTATAATGAAGAGTTTGGCCTTTACCGTCTCGGTTTTCCTAATCGTGAGGTGGAGGAGGGTTTTGTGAAGTTCCTTATCCCTTATTATACTCGTTTCAATAAGATTGAGGCGCCGATACGCCTTACGAACTGGTGAAGGACTTGGAACTGCACTACCAGAATGTACTTTTCATCGTCTTTAGGCTGGTGGGCTTTTATGTGAAAGCGGAATACCACACTTCGCAGGGCAGAATAGACTTGGTGCTGCAAACCGACAAGTACATCTATGTCATGGAGTTCAAACTGGATGGCACTGCCGAAGAGGCTTTGCATCAAATCAATGATAAGCAGTATGCGTTGCCTTTTGCCGCGGACAGCCGCAAAGTGCTCAAGATAGGGGTGAACTTCAGTAACACCACGCGCAATATTGAACGTTGGGTGGTAGAGGAACTCCAATAACTTATACAGCCTGACGGCGTTTGTTGAAAATTAGAATTCTTCCTCATTGAGCAAGGAACTTGGTGTTGCATTAAAATATTTGGTGAAACATCTGGTGAAGTATTTGGGGTCGTTGAATCCTACTTCATATGCAATTTCCGCAATATTCATGCTTTTGTTCTCCCGGTTTTTCAGCAGCATTTCGCGGGCAATGTTCAGGCGATAGTTTCGTATGAACTGTCCGGCGGATTGTCCGACAAGGCTTTGCAGTTTCTTGTTCAGCAGACTCTTGCTTACACCTGCCGCTTCGCAGAAATCGCTGACCTCGAAATAGGAATTTTTGTAGTTCTCCTTAATGACATCCATGATGCGGTTGAGGAACTTCTTGTCGCCCGACTCTTCTTCCATATTCAAGGCATCTACGTCCATGTCAATGGCAAACTTCTTTTGATAGCGCTTGCGGTTCTCAAGGATATTCTCTATTCGGGCAAGCAGCAGTGTTTCATCAAACGGTTTCAGCAGATATTCGTCTACCCCTATGCGGTAACTTTCCAAACGTGACTCTTGTGATGTTTTGGCGGTCAGCATAAGGAAAGGAATATGGGAGATGGTGAAGTTCTCCTTTACCCGGCGGGACAGTTCGATGCCGTCCATAACGGGCATCATCAGGTCACTGATGATAAAGTCTACCGCATGCGAGTTTAGTATGGACAGGGCTTCTCCTCCGTGGGCGGCTTCGAGTACATTGTATTTGTCCCGCAGGATGGAACGGATATACCCGCGCATATCCGCATTGTCTTCTACAATCAGAATGGACAGGCCCTTTCCGGTACTCTCGGATGTCTGTACCGTATCGGTCACCGTAAGCTGCGGGGTGCTTTCGGCTATTGTCTCCGTTGTGCTGTTTTCCGGAGTTACCGGCAGGAGAATGCGTAGTGAGCAACCGGTTGTGCGGTTGTTTTGTGCATGGATTTCACCGCCGTGCATTTGTACGATGCGTTTGCACAGGTAGAGCCCGATGCCGCTTCCCGCCTGTCCGTACATGGGATATTTGGTTTGTCCTTGCGACTGGTAGAAGCGGTTGAATATCTTGTTTGTATCCTCATCGGGAATGCCGCTTCCGGTGTCGCTGACGCAGATGTAAAGCGTTGACTTGCCTTCTTCGGCAGATGGCAGCAAGGCTATGAACAGAGATACACTTCCTCCGTTGGGGGTGAACTTGATGGCATTGCTCAGCAGATTAGTCAAGACCTTGTGCATCGCTTCCTCGTCATAGGATATTTCAGGCAAAGGCATCCGGTAGTAACGCTTCAGCGTGATACCCCTTTCTTTGGCGAAAACCTCAAAAGGAACTATCAGCTCATTGGCGAATTTCAGGAAATTATTTTTCGTTTTCACTATTTCCAACTTGCCCGATTCCACTTTGCGGAAGTCCATAAGCTGGTTGACGAGCGATAGCAGATATTTGGAGTTGCGTTCTACAAAGTGCAGCTGTTCAATTACCTGCGGATTGTAACTCAGCTTTAGTGCACGCTCTATCGGGCCTATAATCAGAGTAATCGGAGTGCGGAATTCGTGTGTGATATTGGTGAAGAACGCAATTTTATCCAGAGTGAGTTCCTGTATTTTGCGTGTCATCTTGGTGAGTTGCGCCTTCTGCCGGGTAATCTTCTCGTTTTGTTGTTTCAGCATCTGGTTTTGGCGGGATAGCTCTTCGGTCTGTTCCTCCAGCAGTTGTTTTTGTTTTTTCAGTTCATGGGTACGTTGCTCCACTTTCAGGTGCAACCTTTCCTTTTGCTCTTTCAGGCTTCGTATGCGCCATTGGTAGAATTGCCAGACGGCGAGTGCGACCAGTACGATTATAATCAATATAAACCATGCCGTCTTGTAAAAATAGGGCCGGATGGTGATTTGAAGTTCCGTTATGTTCTCTTCTTCGGCTTGGTCGTAGGGCGTATATTTCACTTGCAGCGTATAGTCTCCCGGAGACAAGTTGGTGTAGGTTGCAAAACGCCGGTTGCCGGGTACGTGTATCCACCGGTTGTCAAAACCAAGCAGGCGGTAGCTGTAGGTCGCGGTATTGTCGGACTCGTAGTTGAGTGCGGAAAACTCCAGTGAGAAAGACTTTTCACGTTCGTGAATGCAGATTTCCTTGCTTACGGCAATATCCAGCGGCAGTCGGTCGGTGCCGGGGAAGATTTCCTCGTTGCCTACCTTCAAGCGGGTGAACCGTACTTTTGAAGACTGGGTGGGTACGGTAGGCAGGTTGCAGTCTATGGCAACCAGCCCGGATACTGTGCCGAGGTAGAGCTTACTGTGCCGGGAACGGTAAGCGGCGTTCCAGTAAAACTGGGTGTCGGCAAGACCGTCCTGCCGGTTGTAGCTGACGAAACGGTTTTCTGCAGGCTGAAAACGTGATAGCCCGTTATTGGTAGCTATCCAGATGCATCCTTTGTCGTCTTCCAGAATGCTGCGGATGCTGTTGTTGGGCAGGCCGTGCAGGGAATTGTAGCAGATGAACTGTTCCTCACCGCGTTCGTTTTGCCTGCGTTTGTATATGCCGTAGCCATTGCTTCCCAGCCATAATGTGCCGTCCTGAGCTTCGTAGAAGCAGCATATCTTTTCTATCAGCCCGGAAGACGGATTGTCCAGTTTGTATTTCAGGTGGCGGTACAGGAAAACTCCGTCCGGCGACGAAGCGGGGCAGGAGTGGAGATCGATGATATAGACGCCCTCCAGACAGCCTATCCACAGCTGTCCGTCTTTGTCTATGATAGAACCGATGCAGCCGCGTATGTTTTCGGCTGCGCCATTGGCGAGCGGAGAGCGGAGCCGCTTATGCCGGAGGTCGTAGAAGAATAATCCTTGGTTGGCTCCAATCCACATACCGTTATTGATGGAGTCGTAGGTCAGCACTCCGATAAAGTCGATGGGGTAGTTGTTTTCATTCGCGGCGGTGATTGCTTCTATCCTGCGCTGCGGGTTTTGCGGATTGATAAGGTTGATGCCGCCGCCCCACGTACCAATCCATAATCTGCCCTGTCCGTCGGCGGTGATGGCGCTTACCGAGTTGTGGGTAAGTGCGCCGCTTTCGTGCGTATAGTGGATAAAGTTGTCGCTGCCCGCCGCCTTTTTGTTCAATCCTCCTTCTACCGTACCTACCCATAAGTTGCCGCTATAATCCTCGTAAATGGCGTTCACCGGATTGTGGGAAATTGTTTGGAGGTTTTTGTTATCGTATCGGTAATTCTGTATGGACAGGCGTTTGGCTGTCATTTTGTTGATGCCGCCGCTTTCGGTTCCCACCCAGATATGTTTCCCTTCTACGGTGATGCAGTTGATGAAATTGCTGTTCAGCATTTTGCTGCCGGTATTGGATGCCCGGTCGCTTATGCGCTCAAAGTTATCATTTATAGGATTGTATATATTGATACCTTTCAGGCTGGCAACCAGCAGTTGTTTGTCGTTGGTTACGGCAAGGCAGGTCAGGAAATTCTGTGAGAGGGAATGCGGATTGCCGGCAATATGCACATATTGTTTCACTATGTTCTCATTTTTATTATATCGGTACAGCCCTTTGTCGGTGGTAATCCAAACTTCACTCTCTTTGGCTATGAAGTCCGTAAAATAGAGGTCCGGCGCAAAACTCAGGCAATCGGCAATCAGCGTTTCTTTCAGTGTGCCTTGTGCGGTCATGCCCACTTTGTATAATCGGCCGTTGATGCCTATCCATACTTTTCCCTCGCTTTCAACATCCTTAAAAGTGATGTCGTATCGGTAAGGGTTGGAGACTTCCAGCGAATGGATGCTTTCTATATCTCCGTTGGTGCGGAAAGCGATGCGGTGCAGGCTGTTGCCGCAATACAGCCAGATACATCCGTTGATATCTTGTGTAATCATGGAGGCGGGTTGCTTGACGAGCGTTTCCAACAGCTTGCGGGAGTCATGGGGCAGTACGGATTGCATGGTTGTGAGGTCGATAATATCCGTACCTCCTTCCGAAACAACCCAAAGCCGCCGGAAGTTGTCTTCGTGGACTTTGCGGATAAAGTTGCTTTTGAGTCGGCAATGCGGGGTGGACGGAGTGAAGTTGATGAATTCGTAACCGTCGTATCTGGATAGTCCGCCGCCCGACATGGAAATCCAAAGGAAGCCTTGCCTGTCTTTGTATATATCGTCGACGAAATTACTGGGAAGCCCCTCGTCCATGGTTATATAGATAGTGTTGTACCGGTCGGTAAAAGACTCCTGCGCCCGCAGGAAAGCGGGATTTGCCAAAGCGATATATAATATAATAAGGTGGAAAAACTTATGCATTGTTTTATCAATTGGTATTAGCGAAAGCAAAGTTAATAGATTACTTGTGACAACCCTAATAAGTCTGCGGTCTTTTTTGTAAAGTTGTCGGATTGTCCACCTCAAAAGTTCATATATCCACCTCTTGTGCTTTGGGCATGGCGTACATTTGCAATGTAATTTTTTATTTACTGATATTATGAGAAATTTGTTATGTATGGTTGTCCTGTCTATGGGAGTTTCATTTGCCGGTTGCAATTCTCCGGTTTTTGCTCCTGTGGCTTCATCCAATCCTTGGCAGGATGACTATTCCGCTTTGTCCTCTATGGACAATTACCGCTCGTGGGGAACTTACAATGTACACGATCCGTCGTGCCGCAAACTGGGCGACTATTATTATATGTATTCCACCGATGCCATTTTGGGTGAGAACCGTAAGGAAGCCGAGGAGAAAGATGTTCCGTTAGGCTACATACAAATGCGCCGTTCCAAAGACCTTGTTCAATGGGAATTCATCGGTTGGGCTTTTCCCGAAATACCGCAGGAAGCCATACAATGGGTACACGCTCATACAGGCGGCAAAGGGGCTACCAATATCTGGGCCCCCTATATCATTCCTTTTGGCGATATATACAGGCTCTATTATTGTGTGTCGGCTTTCGGTCGCAACACGTCCTATATAGGTATGGCGGAATCCGCATCACCCGAAGGTCCGTGGACGCAACGCGGTTGTGTGGTCAAGACCGATGAAACTTCGGTCATGAACGCCATTGACCCGAGTATCATTGTTGATTCCGCTACCGGGAAGTGGTGGATGCATTACGGTTCGTTCTTCGGCGGATTGTACTGTGTGGAGTTGAATCCCGAAACGGGACTTCCTGTCAAAGAGGGAAATCAAGGACATCTTACCGCCCGTCGCGCCACTTATTGGAAAGATAACCTGGAGGCTCCCGAAATTATTTATAATTCCGAACTGAAGCAATATTACCTGTTTGTTTCGTACGATCCGCTGATGACCACTTATAACGTGCGGGTAGGACGTTCGGATAAGGCAGAAGGTCCGTTCACCGATTTCTTCGGTGTGGAACTGAAAGATACTACCAACAATTTTCCGATACTGACCGCTCCGTACCGTTTCAATAATCATCCGGGATGGGCGGGTACGGCACACTGTGGCGTATTTACATCGGATGAGGGACAATATTTCATGGCGCATCAGGGGCGTTTGTCTCCGCATAATCAGATGATGGATCTCCATTTGCGTCAAGTATTTTTTACGCCTGACGGTTGGCCGGTGGTATCGCCCGAACGTTATGCCGGTAGCGCTCCCCGTAAATTTTCGGCAGCTGATATGGCAGGCGAGTGGGAGATTGTACGTGTGCAGGAGCCTGCCTATGAGCGTCGTTTGGAGGCAGGGCAGATTTTGTGGGGCGAAGGTCAGCTTAAAGACGAAGAGTGGAACCTTTCGAGCATACTGTCTTTTGAGAAAAATGGATGTTTAGGTAAAAATAAAGGAAACTGGAGTCTCTCGGAAGCAAAGCAATTATTATCTTTGACGCTGGAAGGCGAGTGCGTGGATAATCTGATTGTGTTTGCCGGACATGATTGGGAGAACGAAACGGAAACCGTTCTTTTCACAGGCTTGGACAGTCGTGGCAGGTCTGTATGGGGAAAGAGAATTAAATAATCATATATACATTTTTATACCATGAAGAAATACAAAGGATTATTGGCGGTGTTGGCCCTTGCAGCAGGCTCGGCACTTCAAGCACAAACAAATGAATTGGTGATACAAGCCGGGAAACCCGGTGCGGAAATTCAGCCTACCATGTACGGCTTGTTTTTCGAAGATATCAATTATGCTGCCGACGGCGGTCTGTATGCCGAACTTGTGAAAAACCGCTCGTTTGAGTTTCCACAACCTTTTATGGGGTGGAAGACATTCGGCAAAGTGTCTCTGAAAGACGACGGCCCTTTTGAAAGGAACCCGCATTATGTGCGTCTGGCGTATGCCGGACATCCGCATAAGCAAACGGGATTGGACAATGAAGGCTTTTTCGGTATCGGCGTAAAGAAAGGGGAGGAGTATCGTTTTTCCGTATGGGCACGTGTACCGGAAGGAGATGCAGCAAGCAAGATTCGTGTGGAACTGGCCGATACAAAATCCATGGGCGAGCAACAGGCTTTTGCCACAGCCGAGGTAACGGTGGATTCAAAGGAGTGGAAGAAATATCAAGTGGTCTTAAAGTCGGAAGTGACTAACCCGAAAGCCATTCTCCGTATCTTCCTGGCTTCACCGCAAACAGTGGATTTGGAACATATCTCCCTCTTCCCGGTAGATACTTGGAAAGGACATGAGAACGGACTTCGCAAGGATTTGGCGCAGGCATTGGCAGACATAAAGCCGGGTGTGTTCCGTTTCCCCGGAGGATGTATTGTGGAAGGTACTGATATTGCATCACGCTACGACTGGAAAAAGTCGGTTGGTGCGGTAGAGAACCGTCCGCTGAATGAGAACCGTTGGCACTATACTTTCCCGCATCGTTTCTTCCCCGACTATTACCAAAGTTACGGTTTGGGATTTTATGAGTTCTTCCAACTTTCCGAGGAAATTGGTGCAGAACCGTTGCCGGTACTGAGTTGCGGTTTGGCTTGCCAATTCCAGAACCCGAATGCGGATGCGCATGTGGCTGTTTGCGATTTGGACAGCTATATTCAGGATGCACTCGATTTGATAGAATTTGCGAATGGAGCTGTTGATACGCCGTGGGGAAAAGTACGTGCCGAAATGGGACATCCCGCACCGTTCAATCTGAAGTTTATCGGTATCGGCAACGAACAGTGGGGAAAAGAATATCCCGAACATCTGGAACCGTTTGTCAAGGCTATCCGTAAGGTCTATCCCGACATCAAGATTGTGGGCAGCTCCGGTCCCGATTCCGAAGGAAAACAGTTCGATTATCTTTGGCCGGAGATGAAAAGACTGAAAGCGGATTTGGTAGACGAGCATTTCTATCGCCCCGAATCATGGTTCCTCAGTCAGGGAGCACGCTATGATAACTACGACCGTAAGGGCCCGAAAGTTTTTGCCGGAGAATATGCGTGTCACGGCAAAGGCAAGAAGTGGAATCATTTCCACGCTTCATTACTCGAAGCAGCCTTTATGACCGGATTGGAGCGGAACGCGGATATTGTGCACATGGCTACTTATGCACCGTTGTTTGCCCATGTAGAGGGTTGGCAATGGCGTCCGGACATGATATGGTTCGACAACCTGAACTCCGTACGTACTGTAAGCTACTATGTGCAGCAGCTTTTTGCAACACATAAAGGTACGAATGTTCTCTCTCTGACTATGGATAAGAAGCCTGTAACGGGTGCTGAGGGGCAGAACGGGTTGTTTGCAAGTGCCGTATGCGACAAGAATAAGAAGGAAATAATTGTGAAGGTAGCCAATACTTCGGATAAGGTACAACCTTTGTCACTGAAGTTTAACGGTCTGAAGAAGAAAGATGTTCTGTCGGGAGCCCGCTGCATCAAACTTTCTTCCGCAGACATGGATAAGGATAATACGATTGAGAATCCGATGGCAATCGTACCGCAGGAAACGTCTCTGAATGTTGGCGGACAGGCATTGAACGTGGATTTGGAACCCGCTACATTTGCAGTATATATCTTGAAATATTAAAATAGGAGTTAAAGGTCGATACTCTTCCTTATAATACTTGTTCCATCGGCCTTTGACTTCCTTAAGTATATTCTCTGAATTATTCTATATTATCAGTATCTGTCATTCAGAGCGCAGCGAAGAATCTCTTCCCTTCCCTACGCATACATTCAGAGAGTAGATTCTTCGCTACGCTCTGAATGACAGATAGTATAAGTTAATTATATTGATGAGTTTAACTCTTTAACTCTTTAAATTCTTAAATTCTTAATTCCTTAACTCCCCTTAACTCTTTAAATTTTTAATAAATCAAATTATGAATAACTGGTTTTTGTTTTGGGTTGGTTCTTTGATGCTGACAGTCCCGCAAGGGCTGTCGGCACAAAGTGACACAACCTTTGTTGCTACGGGAAACCCGATAGTAAAGTATAAGTTTATTGGAGATCCGGCGGCAATGGTGCATGACGGAAAAGTGTACATCTATGGCGGTCATGATGAATGTCCTCCTCCGGCAGAGCACTACGACTTGAAAGAGTGGTGTGTATTTTCTTCTCCCGACCTCAAGACCTGGACGGAACATCCCGTACCTTTAAAAGCGAAAGACTTTTCTTGGGCAAAGGGTGAGGCTTGGGCTAGTCAGGTAATAGGGCGCGACGGTAAATTTTATTGGTATGTGACGGTAGAGCATAAAACCGTTCCGGGTAAGTCTATCGGTGTAGCCGTGTCCGATTCGCCGACAGGCCCGTTTGTCGATGCCCGCGGTTCCGCCCTCATCACTAATGATATGACGACCGACCGCAGCAAAAGCTACTGGGATGATATAGATCCCACCGTCTTTATTGATGATGACGGACAGGCTTACTTGTGTTGGGGTAACAGTCAGTGCTATTTTGCCAAACTGAAAAAGAATATGATAGAGTTGGACGGCCCTATTATTCCTCTCGACCTTCCTCGCTTTACGGAAGCTCCCTGGATTCATAAACGCGGTGATTGGTATTATCTCTCCTATGCCGCAGAATTTCCCGAAAAGCTGTGTTATGCCATGAGCCGCAGCATTACAGGCCCTTGGGAATACAAAGGCATTCTGAATGAATTGGCAGGTAACTGCAATACAAATCATCAAGCCATTATCGAGTTTAAAGGCAACTGGTATTTCATATATCACAATGGCAGCATCAATACTGCCGGCGGAAGTTTTCGGCGCTCAGTCTGTATAGAACGTCTGTATTATAATGAAGACGGAACCATGAAACGGATACAGATGACGTCGGAAGGAATTTATTAAAAAGGTGATAGGTTAATTGAAGGTAACAAAAAATAGGGTGATATTGTGGTTTCCCACTTTATCACCCTATTGCTTTACCTAAAAAACATTTTGGTTCAGCTTACCTAAGTGTTAAGATGCTTGGATTAAAAATGTGTGTATATTTGCAGAGTGATACAGAGGATGAGTTTATAGAGGATAATTAAAAATAGAATGGTTATGTTTGAAAGAGAGGTTGAAAGGTAAGACACTTTATTGAAAGAGTATAATGAAATCCTCTTCTCAGCCCATAGTTGCGCGATTGAGGGCACCACTTTCTCTGTAGATGATATAAGAACTTTGAAAGAAAAAGGACTAGGAATGATACCGCAGGGTAAAACTCTCTTTGAAGCATTTGAGATATTGGATCACTTCAATGCGTATGAGTTCCTAAATGGGGCAGACAGACCGGTCATTTGCCGAACAGCTGGTTAAAGATACACACCGGATTCTAACCCAACATACACTGACATACCGGTATAAAGATGCAGTCCCGAGCGAATACACCAATACCGATATGGGACCGGTGATACAATCTTCGGGGATCATGAAGAACTGATAGCACGTGCTCTGCGATTATTGGCTTTGACACAAAAGGCAATAGAGGAATCACTTATACATCCGGTAGAGGTTGCGTCGCAGTTCCATAAGCATTTCTTCATCCTGGTCAAGATGAATCAGCCTATGATACTGATTGAGAAGCAGGATAGGGAAAAATATATTGGTGTGCTTAAAGCCTGTCGGGATGAGCGTAACCTTGCTCCGATAGTTGACTTTTATTTCAAGACGGCTATTAAGAAAATGGAAACCGAAATTGTCTTGAAAAAGGAAATGACTAAAGATAATGGCTTTGATTATTTAATATAAAACATTGTAAAATAGTGTGTTAACTATGTTTTATTTGCTTTTATCAATAATGTTCACTATCTTTATAAAGATAATAAATTGCATTTTAGAACAAACAATATATGAAAAAACAATTATTATTCGGCTTGTTGGTTGCAAGTATGCTTATTGGCTGCGATAAAGAAAACGGCACAGACCTTCCTGACCCCGAACCGATACCTGAACTGGATGAGCCACAGGATAATTCGACATTCCTGAAATTCTCAACCTGTATAAAACTGATGGACGAGGTTATGACGAAAGCTTCGGTTTCCCAGTTTCATAAAGACGACAAAATCGGGAATATCCTAAAACATCAAATGGTATAGGTTATTGCACTCCAATGGTACACCTTTATTGGAAAGCTGAAGGTTCATCACAGTGGGTATTACTTCGTTGTGATTTGGCTGAAATATTAGCCGCAAAAATAAATACGAGTCAGGAAGAAAATAATCTATTTTTGAAACCGTTAAATTATATAAATTTTCAACAAGATCATTGGTGGTAACCTTGACTACAAACTATGAACCGTTCAAGGATGGCGAGACTATCGCTAGAATATGTAATATGACAGAACTGTCAAACTGTTATAAATAGTAGTAGATATGAGTACAACTATATCAGGAACTGATCCCAAAATGATTGCCAACAATCTTACTTCCGCATGCCCAACACATCCATGTGAAATTTTGAAAGATGAAATCGAGTATAGAGGAATATCGCAACGTAAATTGGCTGGGCAGATGGGATTAACTTATTCTGTTTTAAATGATCTATTGAATGCCCGCCGGCCTATTACAGAAAAAACGGCATTACTTTTTGAAGCAGCTTTAGGCATCGAAGCTGAACTGTTAATGCGTCTTCAGCTGAAATCTTAATTATTATTTTACAAATATATGCAAATGTTTATATCACCTCTCCCCATTTTGTTTTTTAACATTTCAATTCTGTTTGCTTTTACACCTTACAGTTTTGTTCTCATTTTTCCCTATTGTTTTCTGTCATCACTGTATATACTAATTGAAAAGTAGTGCACTTTTCAATTAGTATATACATGAATGGAAAGTCCTACCGACAAGGAACAGACCTAAGCCATGAGAAAATATGTCCGTGATGATGTGATGCAGCACTATGCGGAAGGCTCCGGAACAGACTTTCGACTATCTCAATACCATGAAGAACGGAAGCCCGAAAGAAATCTTTCAGAAAAAAGAGTGGGCAGAACGTGTGAACCAGGAAAGTCTGGAGAAGATGAAAACCGAATGGAGCCGGAATCTTCAGGAACCGCACCAGGACAAGGTCGGGAAGAGAGCCAACAACAGGGAAACAGTATTTCCCAGGTGCCGAAATTAACCAGGCACCGCAGCGGAAGAAGCAACAGGAGGAAGAACTTGACCAGCTTAGGAAAAGGAGCCGGGGTTTTGGAATGGGTATGTGATTTTAAATATACTAACTGCTTGCGTTATGGTGGTTTGTCCCCTGTTCTTCTGATACAGGGGTATTAGGCTTTCCTATTATAAAATTGGAAAAATAAAAGCGCCTTGTTTTGATCTCGTGACACAATCAAAACAAGGTCAAAAGAAAAAACTGAAATGAGTTACCTTATATGCTTATAAGAGCAGGAACCAATGGTTATTTCAAGCACCTGTCTGACTTCAAATAGTCCTCAATGAGTTTTGGGTCTAAGCCTTCACACCGTACCTGGATTATGCCTTTGCGGTCAATAATAAAGCAAGTGGGGCGGGATTGGGCGTCGTATATAATGTTCATTGAGTTGCCTTCTGGTTGAAAATCAGAAATTAATGTAAAATCTGGATAGTGTTTTTGAAGTTCCTTTAGATGCTCAAGATTGGAGGTGCAACAGAATACAACGATATCCAGATCTTTTCGGTCAGTTTTGTCCAAAAGTTCTTTAAGGTAATCCCTTCCGTATTTTCCCATGCAGCTCAATCCGTCATACAGCAGAAGTAGGTTTTTATTCTCCATGCTTCTCCAGTCGAATTTTTCTCCTGATGCCGTCTGGGTTTCGAATTTGACATATTGGTCACCCTCGGACAATTGAGGCGTTTCTATATAATTGCGAATGTAATTGGCGTAAGAAGTGTTTTGTAGCGTATCCGGCAGAACATTTAGTATGTTTTTGAGGGTTTTCTTTCCAATCATATTTCTTAACATATATACTCTTTGCAGACCGCTTGGAACAGTAAAATACTTTAAAGCTAAACCAACATTCTCTATGGCAGCCTTTGAATAAAGTAGTGAAAGTATGTTTTCCAGCGAATCGTTTTTCTCTGGGTGTTCCTTCATGAGCCGATAGATAGCATTTGCATTCTCCTCATAACCATACCATAGCAGGCTGTCTTCCTTTAAGTAGTTGGCTTCAGTTATGCGCTTGTCTTGTTCCGCTGTGAACGATGTTAACAGTATGAAAAGTAAGATTGCGATTGTAAATATCTGTTTATTAATAGTGTAAAATATACTACTAAAGTTATTACATACTGTTTTTCTGGCTTGCTTCAGCATCTGTTCCTTTGTACTTGCTCTTGGCAGGAGCATTCCAAATAAATTCTTTGTATTCATATTTACTTTTATTTTGAAATTTATAGTTGTGTATTTACTTTTATTTTCCCCTATCGTTTTCTGTTTATCACGTACACGGCAGAGTTCCCGTTGTGTCTTTTCCTTATACTCCTGAAGAACTTTGATTTCGTTGCGCAGTCTGTTGTTCTCTTCCTGAAAAACCTGAAATTCTTTAGCCTTTTCTGCTGCCAAGCTTTCCGCTTTTGCCTTTGCTTCTGTTGTCTGGACTATAAGTTCTAGAGCTGGAAGCTGTTTCGCTGTCTGTTCCCGGGCAGCCTGTAGTAGTTGGCAAATGGCTTCTGTTCCCTCTGGCTTGCTTTTGGGTTGTATATTTACTTTATCTTTCATTTTTTAATTGATTAAGTATGCTTTTAATATGCTAAATATGCTGATATTAGGCTCTTGTTTTTATTAAATATGCTGTAAATATATCAAATATTCCTGAAATATACTTCTAGTTACTTGTTTTTTCGCTTAAAGTGAATGAGTATTCATAAAGCATTCTCCAAAGCCAGATAAGGCGTCTGGATGCGTGTAAGTGACTGTTATAAGGGCTTGCCCATGAATGTTTTAATCTTGTCTATAACGGCTTCCATTGGCTTTCCTAAACCTGTAGCTTCAGCAGATACCAATATCAAATTTCCTTCTTTTATGCTATTGTCTTTTTTTTGATTGTTTTACAGAATCAAAGTTATTCCTTGTATTTGATAAGGTACAAAACACAAACGGCCTTATTTTTCATTCTGACCAAGGATGGCAATATCAACACTGCAGATATCGGAAAGTGTTGGAAGATCGCGGAATACTTCAGAGTATGTCTCGAAAAGGAAACTGCCTGGACAATGCTATGGCTGAAAATTTCTTCGGAATTATGAAATCGGAACTTCTATATGCTCAAACTTTTGAATCTGCTAAAGAGCTCATAGATGCGTTAGAAGAATATATAGACTATTATAACAATAAAAGAATTAAAATCAGATTAAATGGAAAGAGTCCGGTGCAGTACCGAACTCTTTATCAAAATCTATAGTAGATAACTTGTCCAACTTTTTGGGGGCACTTCAGATATAGTAGGGGGATTGTTGTTTTTGAACGAATAGGGGAGAGGCTATTTTCCGATTTCTTCCTTTAATAGTCTGGTCCTTATTTAACTAAACTTATAGGTTTATATTGGTTTTCTTTTGTATCTTTGTTTATGAAAAGAAAACATTATTTATGAAGTTTGTAAGAGTTGTTGAAGACTATGAGCATTTGTGGGCTGTTAAGGAACCGGACAAAGAATTTGATGAGCTGACTTCTTTGTTTGAGAAATGGAATAATACGGACTATCTGTTAGATTTTTTTTAAGATAACATTGAAGATTTGAAGAATCATTTCCATATAGAGAAGATTTCAGAAGCCATACGAGATACCTTTGAGGATGCAGATGAATTGGAGGAGCTTATTTTAGAGTTTCCATATACCGAAAATCTGGATGGTTTGTTTATCCCTCTTGACATTACAGATACAGGATGTGTGGAATTGACAAGAAGAAAAGCCCGGAATTGGAATTGAGACAAGCACGCCAGTTGGTTGAGAATATACGCCATCCGTCTTGAAGCTAATGTTTATATCGTTACAGGTGGAGCAATAAAGCTCACTCATTTAATGCAGGACAAGGAACATACGGTTCTGGAACTGGAGAAACTGAATAAATGTAAGGCTTTTCTCAAACTTAATGGAGTTTTTGACAAAGAGAGTTTTGTCGATTTAAATAAGGAGGATTAAATATGAGTACAGCTATTGATTTTTTAAAGAAACACGAAAGTGTTTCTCCATCACATTTCGAGGAAAATGCAAAATGGAGAAAGGAAAATAGAGCTTGGCTGGAATGGTCACGCAATATTGCTTTATCTTTAGTAGAATATATGGAGTCTAACGGTTTAAATCGAAATGGATTGGCAGAGCGCTTGGAAGTTTCTCCGCAGTATATTAGTAAAATCTTATCTGGAAAAGTAAACTTTTCTTTTAAAAGTATTGCAGAGATAGAACAAAAACTTGATATTAAATTGTTGAATGTAGTGGAATGGGCGTGATTAGTATGTGCTAGTGAACTACTCATGTCTAAAAGGTATGAACTTCGGATGAAAGCGCCCGCGTCTTTCTTGCCTTGTATGAAGAGGTTGTCATGAACCACCAGTACCAGTAACAAAAAATAGGGTGATATTGTGGTTTCCCACTTTATCACCCTATTGCTTTTATCATGTTTTTATTTATTCCAGTCTACGTGCACCGTCACTGATTACAACATCATAAATCTTCGGGCTTCTGTTGAATTTAGCCTTAAATTCTTCTTTGGCCTTTTCAATGAATGTGCCGTATAATTCTTCTTTTACAAGGTTGATTGTACAACCGCCGAATCCGCCACCCATTACGCGTGAACCGGTTACACCGCAATCAAAGGCAAGGTCATTCAGGAAGTCAAGCTCTTCGCAGCTTACTTCATACAGCTTGCTCATGCCATGATGTGTTTCGTACATCTTTTGGCCTACTGTTTCATAGTCGCCTTTTTCCAATGCATCACAAACATCAAGCACGCGTTGGATTTCTTCGATTACATATTCTGCACGCATAAAGTCTTCCGCACTGATTTCAGCCTTAACTTCCTCGAGCATTTCCATATTGCAGTCGCGCAGGAATTCTACGTGCGGGTGTTTCTTCTGGATGGCTGCAACAGCGGCTTCGCAACTTTGGCGACGCTTGTTGTATGCAGAAGAAGCGAGCTCGTGTTTTACAACGGAGTCTACCAACACCAAGCGGTAACCTTTCGGTTCGAACGGGAAGTATTGGTATTCCAGTGAACGGCAATCCAAACGGATGAGGCTGCCCTTTTTACCGAATACGGAAGCAAACTGGTCCATGATACCGCAATTTACACCACAGTAGTTGTGTTCTGTTGCCTGTCCTACCTTAGCCAGCTCAAACTTATCGATTTTATTGTCGCCGAACAGGTCGTTCAGTGCATATGCATAAGTACTTTCCAATGCGGCGGAAGAGGACATACCTGCACCCAGGGGTACATCACCTGCAAAGGCGGTATTGAATCCTTTCACTTCTACGCCACGCTTAATCATTTCACGGCATACACCGAAAATATATCTTGCCCAGCTGGCGCGGGGAGCATCTTCTTCGTTCAGACCAAATTCCACGTAATCCTTCAAGTCGATGGAATAAGCTTTCACTGTATTTGTGCCATTCGGTTTTATTTCTGCAATCATACCTTTGTCGATTGCTCCGGGGAATACAAAACCACCGTTATAGTCGGTATGTTCACCGATTAGGTTGATGCGACCCGGAGAAGCATATACAGCTCCTGTTGTTCCGTCAAAATGCTTGATGAAACGGTTTCTTACGTATTCTATATCCATGATATTGTTTTTTAAGGTGAATAAATCTATTACCTGTATTATCTATCAATCAACTTTAATGTCTTTGTTTACGTTCTTGCAACCTATCAGTCCGTAGAACAACAGATATGCAAGGGCTGCGATGATTACCCAGTAGCTTGCCATGAAGCCTGCCATGTCGGCAACCAAACCTTGGATAACGGGAAGAATACCGCCACCGCATACCAAAACCATGAACAAGCCGGAAGCGGCTGCCAGATATTTACCCAAACCTTCTACTGCAAGGTTGAAGATACCGCCCCACATGATGGAAGTACACAGTCCGACTAATACCAGATACATGGCATTGATGGGTACTTCTGCAAGTCCGAATGACAAGCCGCCGGTAGCGCTCTGTTGGAGTACCGGTAGGTTTACGAGAGAATCAGTAGATGAGAAGATGGCGAGGAATACCAAAACCAGACCCAAAGCCGAGGTGAACGTAAGCATTGCTTTACTGGAAATCTTAGCGCCCAATGATGCACCTGCCAGACGGCCTATCAGCATCAGGAACCAGTAAGTACCTACTACGAATCCGGAGATGGTAGATGCGATGCCTGCGCCGCCCTTTTCTACAGGGTCGGTCAAGAAGAGGTTCAGTGTACCCGGCACACCCACTTCAATACCTACATATACGAAGATTGCGATAGCTCCCAAGATGAAGTGACGGAACTTTAAAGCGCCGGACATCAACTTGCCGATAGGCTCTGTGGTTGTAGCGGCGTTGGGCTCCGGTATCGGAACGAACAACAGTACAAGGAATGCCAGTGCAAATACCGCCATTGCCGTGTACATCACAGGGAATATCTGAGAAATGGTGGCTTTCTCAATAGAACCTGCAATGAGGATACCCACGAACATCGGAGTGATAGTTGCCATTACAGAGTTGAAAGAGCCGCCGATTTGGATGAGCTGGTTACCTTTATTACCTTCACCGCCTAATTTGTTCAGCATCGGGTTTACAACCGTATTCAGCAAGCACATGGAGAAGCCTGCGATGAATGCGCCAATCAAATATACGGCGAATGCCATTTCCGGACTGGAGTGTCCGGACAAAAACTGGATGCCCACACCTATAAAGCCGATGGCTACCGCGATGAGCGCTGTCTTTTTATATCCTACTTTCTGCAATAAGATACCGCTTGGTATTCCCATTACTGCGTATGCGATGAAGTTACCGAAGTTACCCAGCATACCCAATGCGTTGGATACGGAGAATTGGTTTTTAAGTACAATTCCCATCGGTGCAGCAAGATTAGTAACAAATGAGATCATACCAAAAAGGAAAATCATCGTTATGATTGCGATGAGTTTACCATTCTGTTTTTGTTGTGTCATGGTTTTGAAAAATTTATAAGTTTATAATTAGGTTAGTTAGTTCATTTATTTACTCTTGTACACCGAACTTGTAAATCGTGATTTGTTGGTATTCATCTCCGGGGAGTAATACGGCTGACGGGAAATGAGCTTTGTTGGGGGTATCCGGGAAGCATTGCGCTTCAAAGCATACCGCACTTCTTGCCGGGAAAGTGGCACCATGAGCACCTGCGAATCCGTTCAGCCAGTTTCCTGTATAAAGTTGTACGCCATTTTCAGTAGTATATACTTCCATTGTACGTCCGCTGACGGGATCGGTACAGGTTGCGGCAAGGCTTAACTCTCCGCTTTCCGTCTTGTTCAATACGTAGCAATGGTCATATCCGGAACCGTTTATCAATTGTTGGAATTTGTCATTAATGCGTTCACCGATGCTGTGAGGGGTACGGAAATCCATTGGAGTACCCTCTACTTTCTGAATTTCTCCGGTGGGAATGGACACTTCATCAATAGGGGTATAGAAATCGGCATTGATGGTGATGATGTTATTCAGAACATCGGGGGTAGGATTGGCAATACCCGCAAGATTAAAGAAACCATGATTGGTTAAATTGACGACGGTCGCTTTATCGGTTGTTGCCCGGTATTCTATAACCAGAGCGTTTGTCTCGTCTTCCAGACGATAAGTCATTTCCACTTCCAGAGTACCGGGGAATCCTTCTTCGCCGTCGGCAGATGTGTAGTTGAAAATAACAGTTGATTCGTTGGGCTGAACCGCATCCCATATACGGGTATGGAAACCGGTTGGCCCGCCATGCAATGAGTTAGGTCCGTTGTTAATGGTTAATTGGTGTTCCTCTCCATATAGAGTGAATTTTCCATTGGCAATCCGGTTGCCGTAACGTCCTATCGTTGTACTTAAGAAAGGTTCGGGACTGTTGATTACATGATCTATGCTGTCGTGTCCTAAAACTACATTGGCATATTTCCCGTTTTTATCGGGAACCATAATCGAAAGAAGCGCGCAGCCGTAATTGGTTACGGCAACTTCCATGCCCTGAGCATTTTTGAGGATAAATAGATCTGTTTTTTGATTGTTGATATTCTTCTGAAAGTCTTTTTTGTCCAGACCGGACAAATTACTTTCTGTTGGGGTAGTGTCTATCATAATTCAATGGTATTATTTAATTTTCTTGCAAATAAAGAGAAATTCTTTTGTTCCCCCAAGTAATTGAGAAGAAATGTGGAGAACATTTTATGAAAGTTTAGCGTTTAACAATTGGAATACAAATTGATATTTTTTGTATGTTTGTCGCGTTAATCTAAAAAAGAATTGTAACAATATTGAATTGTACTAATTAAAAACAACGAATGTATCCTCTAAAATTTGAGCCTATCCTGAAACAAACACTTTGGGGTGGCGACAAGATTATCCCATTCAAGCACTTGAATGAAACTCTGCCGAATGTAGGTGAGAGTTGGGAAGTTTCAGCAGTAGAAGATAGTGAATCGGTAGTTGCCAATGGTGTGGACAAAGGGTATACCTTGCCCGAAATGGTTCGTAAATACAAAGACGAATTGGTGGGCGAAGCGAATTACGCACGATTTGGAAACAAATTTCCATTGCTGATAAAGTTTATTGATGCCAAGTTGGATTTGTCTATTCAGGTACATCCGGGTGATGAACTTGCCAAGAAGCGTCATAACAGTTTTGGTAAAAACGAAATGTGGTATGTTATTGCTGCGGACAAAGGCGCGAAATTAATTTCCGGTTTTTCCGAAGAAATAACTCCGAAAGAATATAAAGACAGAGTACATAACGGAACATTTGCCGAAGTCCTCCAGACTTGTGCCATCGAGCCGGGAGATGTATTTTATGTTCCTGCCGGTCGTGTGCATGGCATCGGTGCCGGAGCGTTTGTTGCCGAAATTCAGCAAACATCCGATATCACTTATCGTATCTTCGATTATAATCGTAAGGATAAAGACGGCAAATCCCGCGAACTGCATACCGGCCAAGCCATGGATGCCATTAACTTTGCCGATGTGCAGGATGATTTCCGTACAGAATACGATCGCATACAGAATGAGCCGGTTGAAATGGTAGCAAGCCCTTACTTCACTACGTCCGTGTACGACATGACGGAGGAAATAACTTGCGACTATTCGGAACTGGATTCTTTCGTAATCTTTATTTGTGTGGAAGGTACTTGCCGCCTGACAGATGACAATCGGAACGAAATAACTCTGTGCGCCGGTGAGACTGTACTGTTGCCTGCAGCTATTCAGGAAGTGACAATCGTTCCGGAAGGTGGCAGCGTGAAGTTGCTTGAGACTTACGTATAAGTTAATATCATCGCGGCAATCAAGTTAACTGAATAGAGCGCATTTAGTTAATATCGTTATATCAATGCAGTTAACATCATGTATCCAATGATGTTAACTGCATATTTTTCTTTTTCTCTTTCACCAGCGCCGCAATGAGATATTTTCCTTTGGCGACAATATCGCTCCATCGTGTGCTGTGTATCACTTGCCATACATACCCCTTCAGCCTTCCGTAGTCTGACAGGCGCAGAATCGCGTTGACTTCCTCCGGATTTATGATTCTCATCTGTTGCAGGGTGAACATCAGCCCGTCGTAATTGTGCGTTTGCTTGTTGTAGGCATACCCCGGTACAGGCAGAAGAAAATCCTCTCCGGGACTTCCTTCTTCTGTTTTTGCTTTTATTTGCTTTACTTTACTTTGTTCTGAATTGCTTGCATTTTCGGGTAAAATGTCTGCAAGTTGCGTGCAATTCTCATTGTTTTGCGTACAATCCTCTTCATTTCCCATACAGCTATCCAATAGATAGGGCAGTGCTTTCAAGTCCCTTTTTCTTCGTTTGGTGGCTTCCAGCCATACCTTCTGAAAGGAGGCGGAAGTGAGTACACGCTGTTCTTCATAGGATTTCTTGTCGAAGAATCCCTTATCCAGTAGGATTTGTATAATCTTCTCCATAGATTCCTCTTCAATCCCTGTCTTGTGGGCAAACAGCGTGCATTGCTCTTTGTCCCACAACAGATAATATCCTTTCTCTTTGTACATCTTGCAGAGTAGTTTCATTACTGCGGTAATTCCCGCCAGCCCGCATTTGGCTTCTACGAGTTCTATCGGTGCGTCATCAAAGAAATTCACGTTTAGCGGGAAATACATGATTCCCCCATAATTCATTGCCATAACCTTTTTCTCTTAACTTTCATCTTTCAATTATCAATTTTCAACCGACCACCGCTCTCCATTCCAGGAAATTTTCCATCCGGAAGGTTCTCCACGCTTGCAGTTCTATGTCCCAGTATGCAACGGCGCCTGTAATTTTAGCCATGTCGTATTCTTTCTTGAACGCGTTTTTGTAGGGTAACAGTGTTGCCCTGACAAGTTTGAATGTTCCGTCCTGTTTGTGGTAGGCGATGAGTGCGCATCCGTATTGCATATGGTCTATGAGGCTCTCGATACGTTCTACCATCCATCCGGCGCAGTTTTCCGTGTAGTCTTTTTCCTGCATGATATGGATTTTCCATCGTTTTCTTACCGCTTCCTGTTGTGAAGTGTGCTTTCTTTTTTTCATAATCTTGTTTGATTAATGGATTGATAAATAAGTTATAATACTCTTTAGCTGTCGTTTAAGTTGCATAAAAAAAGATGCCGTCTTTTTCAGAAAAGCGGCATCTTTATTATTAGTGTGGCTCAATCTTTGCTAAAGCGGTTGCAAAGATATGGCCTTTTCATGACAGATTGTCCATTGTTATTTATCGGCTGTGTTTTGTTATTTTATATTACTGTTTTTCTTTTGCTTTTTATCAGTTGTTTGGTATAGTTTTTCTTTCTTTATTTCACTGATGTCTCCTTTTATTGTATTGATTGATAATGGCTTCCCATTCCTTGAATACAGTATGTCCAAATCGGCTATAAATCGGCATAGCGTCGCTGTTCCATACTGTGGGTCGACTCCCATATCCCCTTCAAGAAACATTTCCAATAATACTGTTTCAAGCTTTCTGCGCTCCTTGAAAATCATTATGATTTTCTCTCCTGTTTTTGGCCCTTGATTTCCTTTAACTTTTTGTTTAATAGTTGTTTCACTCTTGTTATAACTGTTGCAGGCAGTTTTTTTTATCTGTCTTTTTACTTGTTTTTTTACTCATATCTAATGTCTTTTTGCCAATACCTAATGAGTGGACACCATGTCATGAAATACGAAGTTAGTGCTAATGATGGAAATATACAAATATCGGAATGTCGTTTTGAAAATTGTCGTTGTAAGTTTCAGAAAATTAAAGGCTTATGGAGTAGGGGGAAAGTGTTTTTTAAACGTTCGTTTAATGTGCACAAAGATACGTGTTGTTTTTGATATGTGCAAAATGTTTGATAAAAATATATTTCATCGCTATTTTATTTCACCTATAAGTGGTTGTATGATAAATGTTTAATTCTATCTAATAGGGTTGATTATTTTTTTTGTTTCATTTAAAATCCTCCGGTTTATGTATTGAACAATTTTGACGTTTTTTAAACGAACGTCTAAAAAACACTTTTTGTTTTTAGCCCTTTCGTTTTCAGCTTTTTATAAGCGAATGACTAACATAACTGTTTTTCTACTTCTTTTTCCGTGATGGTAGGAAGTTTTAAAACAAGATGTATGCTAAATAAACTATTGAAAATAACTGCATTACATAAATTGGCCGGTAGGTACTTCGCTACTCCGGTGTCCCTAAAGAACACCCTTTTCACAAGGTTTTATATCAATTTTGGACTTTACGATTATCATTAAATAATGCCTCGTTCATCTGCAAATTTTCTATCAGATATGAATTGGTTTGCAATTCGTGTTTCTTATAGTCGTGAGTTGGCTTTAAAAGCTATTTTAGATGCTGAGAAAATCGAGAATTTCATCCCGATGCGTTATGAATATATCATAAAGTCCGGTAAACGTCTTCGTAAATTGCTTCCGGCTATTCATAATCTTGTTTTCGTTCATTCTACCCGCAAACGTATAGACGCTTTGAAGGATGAATTGGAATCATCTATGCCCATACGTTTTATTATGAATCGTGAGTATTGCCGGCCGGTAATTATTCCCGATGCGCAAATGCGCAGCTTTATTCTTGTGGCAGGAACTTACGATGAAGCTATTCTTTATGTAGAACCTGCCGAACTGCATTTGGTAAAAGGCCAGAGAGTTCGTATTACAGGCGGTGTATTCGAAGGTGTAATCGGTGAGTTTGTACGTATTCGCCATGACCGTCGTGTAGTGGTTAATATTGAAGGTGTTATGGCTGTTGCTACCACCTTTATCCCCCCTTCCTTAGTAGAACCGGTGAAATAATTACTCTCTTATAATTCATAAAATCATAATTTATAATTCATAAATCGATGGATTCATTATTTTCCTTAGCCCATCGGCTTCTTACCTATGGACTTGACGGGAGTCCTATTTACGTGGACGAGTTTACACGTTTGAATCGTGACGTTTACGAACAAGCCTTGGAACTTTATGGTACTCGTGGTAAGACTGCCGAGGCCGAAGCCGAATTATGCCTTGGTCTTTTGGCAGCTTTTGCCGCTACTATTTACGATAACGGGCAAAAGCAGCAACACATTCAGCAGGTGTTGGATCGTAGTTGGGAAGTTCTTCCCAAACTGTCTGCATCGTTACTCAAAGTCCGGCTTCTTGTCTATTGCTATAGCGAAGTTTATGATGAAGAATTGGCAAGACAAGCTCATGACATTATTGACACTTGGAATAAGGCTGAATTGACCTTGGAGCAAGTGGATATAATAGAAGAACTAAAGAGCTTTGAAGAAAACCAATACCCTTATGAGGTTATAGAATAACACCTTTACCCCCTTATCGCCCTATAGCCTT
>NZ_QRME01000014.1:0-38562 GCF_003472565.1 Bacteroides sp. AM10-21B
ATTGGCAGAATTAAGTATGCACTAAATTAATTCCGCCAACAGGTTTATCTATTAATTTCTCTCGTTCTTGTGCAGACAAAGCTGTTTATGCAAACATACATAAAAATATTGAAACGCTTAATACTTCGCCTGAAATTTCTTGTAGAAGATAAAGAATAAGATAAAACCGGTCAATGCAAAAGGTACGCCTGCCAATGCCGGATAGCGATATCCGCCACTAAGAGCCAAGCCACCCACATACGCTCCGATGGCATTGCCCAAGTTGAAAGCCATTTGCACACAAGCACCGCCCAGCATTTCTCCACCGGGAGCCACACGAATAATCAAAACCTGTTCGGGGCTTGAAACAGCAAACAATCCCGCC
Source organism: Bacteroides sp. AM10-21B (assembly GCF_003472565.1). Taxonomy (NCBI): domain Bacteria; kingdom Pseudomonadati; phylum Bacteroidota; class Bacteroidia; order Bacteroidales; family Bacteroidaceae; genus Bacteroides; species Bacteroides sp. AM10-21B. The sequence continues at coordinate 365 of NZ_QRME01000014.1, forward strand.
GTACAAAGCGCCATCAATATAGCTGAACACCATGGATTGGGAGACAGAAAGAATATCATCAACAGTACAATGCAAATCATACCCTGTACTATCGTCCCCACCTTGCCCGGAGTATATTTATCCGAAAGCCGGCCACTCACCAGATTGCCGACCACCATGCCAAAGCCTGCCAAAACCATTAACGCCGTCACGCTTTCCGCACTAAAGCCCGAGACATTGGTCAGCAATGGCGTAATGTAACTATACCAACAAAAAACACCACCGTTACCCAAAGCCGTCGCTCCCAATATCAGCCAGGGAGCCGGTGTCTTCAAGAAGCGGAATTGTCCTTTGAAGCCGGTATCTTTCAATCCCTCCACCGCCGGAACCCACCGCCATATATAATAAAGAACTATCAACCCCCAACAACCTACCAGCAAGAATGTAACCCGCCAAGAGAGCATATGGCTCAAAGAAGTGCCCAACGGTACACCGAACAGGTTGGCAACTGTCATGCCCGCTATCATAATGGATACGGCTTCAGAACTTTTCCCCTCGTCCGCCAACTTGCCAGCCACAATGGAAGCAACTCCGAAATATGCCCCATGCGGCAATCCCGAAATGAAACGTGCAGCCAGTAGCAACCAGTAATCGGGAGCCATTGCAGCACCCAGGTTTCCTACCAGCATCAAAGCCATCAATACCAACAAGATATGTTTCAACGGACGTTTACGTGCCAAAATCAGCATAGGAGCGCCGGCACAAACACCCAGCGCGTAGGCAGAAATAAAATGTCCCGCAACCGGGATACTGATATTCAAATCTTGGGCAACATAGGGCAAAATCCCCATCATTGTAAATTCGGCAATCCCCAATCCCAACGTACCGAATGCTAACGCAATAAGACTCTTCTTCATCTGAAAAAATACAACCTATAAAACAAACTTTTTACCGCTGCAAAAGTAATACATTGTATGTCTCAAAAGTACTTATTTTATAAAAAAGTAACTAAAAATTTGTACAATATGAATATAACCTATATTTTTGCGTACCGAAAAAGAACGCGTCAATAAGAGCTTAACTATCCTGTCATTCAGAGTTCGGACACGTTCTTATTATAATTCGATAACAATTTGTATAACTAAAAGGTAAAAGGAAAATGAAGAAATTTGCAATCTTATTATTTGTAGCAATGACTGCTTTATCAGTAAAAGCACAAGTGTATGTTGGCGGAAGTGTAACTTGGTGGCACAGTGAAGATATCGATGCAACGATTTTTGCACTGAACCCGGAAGTTGGTTACAACCTGAACGAGAAATGGGCAGTTGGAGGTGTGTTGACATTTGCACACAGCAAATTGGACGAAGGTAAATACAATGCTTTCGGCCTCGCCCCATATGCACGTTACTCTTATTATGAAAACAAGGTTGTCCGTCTGTTCGTTGACGGTGGTTTCGGCTTCTCTACTCAAAAGATAAAAGGAAGTGATTCTGTAAACGGCTTTGAACTCGGTTTCAAACCGGGTATCGCCGTTAAGCTGAATAACAAGTTCAGTTTAGTTGCCAAATGCGGCTTTTTGGGCTACAGAGACGATTATATGGCTACAGACAGCGGCTATGGTTTCAACTTTACAAGCGAAGACCTTTCATTCGGTTTCCACTACGAATTCTAATTTGCACACAACATTTATATGCCCTAAGGGATGCTTTGTTCAGCATCCCTTTTTTATTGTCCGCATATCATTAAAGTACAGATTGGTTTCTAATTATTCAAACATTATAAATACTCGCACCCAAATTATTCGTATTTTTGCACATCGTTTATAAAATATGCAATAATGAAGAAGTTCGTGAAAGGAGTCCGGTTTGCTCCTAAAAACTATTCCGACGAAGTAGAAGCTAAGATTCAATATTATAAGAGAGAGGGATACAAATTACCGTCACGTCATTTGCTGCGTACGGAAGAACAACTGGCAGGCATACGCGAAAGTGCAAAAATAAATACTGCATTGCTCAATTATATTTCAGAAAATATCCGCGAAGGGATGTCCACCGCAGAGATAGACCACATGGTATATTGTTTCACGACAGACCACGATGCCATCCCCGCTCCTTTTCAATATGAGGGATTTCCGAAGAGCGTATGTGTCAGCATCAATGATGTAGTGTGTCATGGCATCCCCAGTACGAAAGAGTTTCTGCGCAGCGGAGATATTGTAAATGTGGATGTATCTACCATATATAAAGGATATTTCTCCGACGCATCCCGTATGTATATGATTGGAGATGTCCGTCCCGAAATGCAACGTTTGGTGCAGGTTACCAAAGAGTGCCGTGACATCGGCATACAAACCGCGCAGCCTTGGGCACGATTGGGCGATGTGGGCGCTGCCATTCAGGAGCATGCCGAAAAGAACGGTTACAGTGTAGTACGCGACCTCTGTGGGCATGGCGTGGGCATCAAGTTCCACGAAGAACCGGATGTAGAACACTTCGGCAAACGCGGTACAGGTATGCTGATAGTACCGGGCATGACGTTCACTATCGAACCGATGATTAATATGGGCACATACGAGGTTTTTATTGACGAAGCCGACGGTTGGACTGTATGCACGGACGATGGTCTGCCTTCCGCCCAATGGGAAAGCATGATTCTTATTACCGAAGACGGGAACGAGATACTGACACAATAAACACAATTATGAATATCACACTATTACTCGTTGGGATTATCGCAGGAGCCATCATCGGCTATCTGATAGCCGGCAGAAAAGCCGCTGCCCTAAAAACACAAGTAGAAGCCGCCGGAGAACGTGAAGCTTTACTGAACCGTACTGCCGAAGAGCGCATCATCCGCGAACGTTCCATTGCAGAGGAACGCTTGCAGGAAGCCGGCCGCCAAGCTGCGGAACGCCTTAGCGCACAAGAGCGGCTGTTTGCCGAGCGTATTTCCGAACAGGCACACAGCTTCAACGAACGCCTTGCCGAACAGGAACGTTCTTTCGGAGAACGCATCACCGAACAACAACGGCAATGGGAACAACGTCTCGCACAACAAAAAGAAGAAGCCGAAGCCCTGCATAAGCGTATGAATACCGAGTTTGAAAACCTTTCAAACCGCATTTTTCAAAGCAAGACAGAAGATTTCACCAAGCTGAATGCCGAGCATTTAGGCAATCTTCTGCGACCGCTGGACGAAAAAATAAAAGACTTCAAGGAAAAGGTAGAGCAAGTATACAGCACCGAAGCCAAAGAGCGCTTTTCACTGGGAGAGCGCATCAAGGAACTGGTGGAGTTAAATAACCGCCTCAGTGAAGACGCCAACAACCTGACACGCGCCTTGAAAGGTGACTCCAAGATGCAAGGCAACTGGGGCGAAATGATTTTGGAACGTCTGTTGCAAGCATCCGGTCTGATTGAGGGCGAACACTATTTCCGTCAGGAGTTTCTCAAAGACGAACGCGGTGAAGTGATTGTCAGCGAAGAAAGCGGCCAGAAGATGCAACCGGACATCCTCATCAAGTATCCCGACGAACGAGAGATGATAATAGACTCCAAAGTTTCCCTCACCGCCTACGCCGCCTATACATCCGCCGAAGACCGCGAAGAACAGATGCGCTGGCTCAAAGCGCATTTGCAATCTGTACGCAACCACATTGACGAACTCAGCCTGAAAGACTATTCGCACTACGACATCAAGTCGCCGGACTTCGTTATGATGTTCATCCCCACAGAAGGCGCTTACCTGCTTGCCATACAAAGCGACGCCAATCTTTGGGAGTATGCCTACAACAAGAAAGTCGTACTTATGAGCCCCACTAACCTCATCAGCGCCCTGCGTCTTTCACTCGACCTGTGGAAACGGGAAAACCAAGTGAAAAACGTACAGGCCATCATCAAGCGCGGTACGGCCCTGTACGAAAAGATTGTGGGTTTCACCGATACCTTCCTCACCCTCGGCGACCGCATGGCAGCCTTGCAAAAAGACTACGACAAGGCGCTTAACCAACTGTCCGAAGGCAATGGAAGCGTAGTCCGCCAAGCAGAAATGCTGAAAGACATGAGCCTCACTCCGAAGAAACGCATCTCGGCAAGACTGCTCCCCAAAGAAGAAGCACAAGAAGATACAGAACAAGAAGACGAAAAATAAAGGCCTGATAATAACCTTAAAAAGACCTATGTTCTGAAAGATGAAGAACGCTGTCCGAAAGGGAAGATATTCTTACTTTTCCCTCGGCAGCACCTTATTCAATACCACATAGCCCGATATTCCGGCAAGTATCGTTCCCAGAAGTACACCGAACTTCGCCTGATTCAGTAATTCCGGATACTCGCCCGCAAACGAAAGATTGGCAATGAACAAAGATACGGTAAAGCCGATACCGCCCAGCAAGGAAACACCGGCTATATTCCTCCAGTTCATCCCCGCAGGCATCAAGGCCAAACCGCTTTTTATCGCCAGCCACGTAAACAGATATATGCCCAGGAATTTACCTAAAAGCAAACCGGCAGCCACAGCCACACTTACATCTCCCACAATATTTCCGCTACCGCTGAACACCACACCGGCATTGGCAAAAGCAAACAGCGGCAAAATTACAAAGTTCACAGTTCCATGCAGATTGTCTTCCAATGACTGCAACGGACTAATAACATAATCGGATGCCTGTTCCACTTGTTTCAACGTAGCAATCTGTGCATTAGTCAGCACGATATTATCTGATTTGGAAACCGGAAACTCTCCTATAATATCACGAATGCGCTTGATATATTTACCTGCATCCAGACGGGGACGCGCCGGTATCACAAATGCCAGTATCACACCTGAGATTGTGCTATGTATGCCCGATTGCAAAAACAAATACCAGATAATTATACCGAAGAACAAAAAGAATATCTTCTGCGTCACTCCTAACTTACCCATATAGTAAAGAAATACATATAAAACAGCCGCTACTATCAAATATCCGTATGCCACGTCAGCACTATAAAACAGCGCGATAACCAATATTCCGCCAATATCATCCACCACAGCGAATGCCGTTAGAAATATCTTCAGACTCAACGGAACACGCTTGCCCAGCAAGCTGAGTACTCCCAAAGAAAAAGCAATATCCGTAGCCATGGGAATAGCCATACCACGCGTTTCGGGAGTACCGGAAATTACAAGAAGCGAATAGATGATAACCGGAACCAGCATACCGCCGCATGCTGCAATGAAAGGCAAAGCCGCCTTTCGGACAGAGGACAATTCACCGACCAACAACTCACGCTTTATCTCCAATCCCACTGCCAAAAAGAAAACAGTCATCAGGCAGTCGTTTATGAACTCTATCATCTTCAACGGATGCCCGCCATGAGAAAGCAGATTGAAGTTCCCGATACGCAAATGAAGCTCTTGAAGCAAAAAATCCTGATATATCAGCGATAAAGACGAGTTGGCTACAACAGCAGCCAAGATAGCAGTCAGAAATAAAAGAATGCTCGCCACTATATTCAGCGATGAAATGTTTTTCACAGTACGTAGAATTATCATAAATATTTGATTTAAGGTTTCATCATTCTCCGGGAAAGAGGTTGTGTCAAAACGTAAAAGCCCTATCACTCTGTCATTCTGAACGTAGTGAAGAATCTCTTCTCTTGATAATTAAAAGAGGAGATTTTAGCAACTAATCCAATTTCAGCACAGCCAAGAACGCTTTCTGTGGCACTTCTACATTACCAATCTGTTTCATTCTTTTCTTACCCCGCTTCTGTTTCTCAAGCAATTTTCGTTTACGGCTCACGTCACCGCCATAACATTTAGCCGTAACGTCCTTGCGAACAGCCTTTATTGTCTCGCGGGAAATAATCTTGGCACCGATAGCCGCCTGAATGGCGATATCAAACTGTTGTCTCGGAATCAGATCTTTCAGCTTCTCACACATACGGCGTCCCAGTTCGTATGCATTGTCAAAGTGCGTCAAGGTAGAAAGGGCATCCACCGGTTCGCCATTCAAGAGGATATCCAGCTTCACCAGTTTGGAGGGACGAAAACCGTTTGCATGATAATCGAAAGAAGCATATCCTTTGGAAATACTTTTCAGCTTATCGTAAAAGTCTATAACGATTTCACCCAGCGGCATATCATAATATATCTCCACACGATTACCGGAAATATACTCCTGTTTCACCAGCTCGCCGCGCTTGCCCAGACAAAGTGTCATAATCGGGCCGATATAATCCGTGGTGGTAATCACGGACGCACGGATATAAGGTTCTTCAATGCGGTCTATCAGAGTAGGATCGGGCATACTGCCGGGGTTGTGCACCTCGGTCATGTGTCCTTGCTTGTCGTAGATATTGTATGATACGTTCGGCACAGTGGTAATCACATTCATATCAAATTCACGATCCAAACGTTCCTGTACAATCTCCATGTGGAGCAATCCCAGAAATCCGCAACGGAAGCCAAAGCCTAAAGCTAATGAAGATTCAGGCTGGAAAGTCAGTGAAGCATCATTCAGTTGCAGTTTTTCCAAAGAAGAGCGCAAGTCCTCAAAGTCTTCCGCCTCAATGGGATATACACCGGCAAAAACCATTGGTTTCACTTCTTCAAAACCGGCAATCGCTTCCTTACACGGACGGGCTATATGTGTAATCGTATCGCCCACTTTTACTTCTTTGGAAGTCTTAATGCCCGAAATAATATAGCCTACATCGCCCGTACGCAGTTCCTGACGGGCAACCATATCCATCTTCAGCACACCTATCTCATCCGCATCGTATTCCTTGCCCGTATTGAAGAACTTCACTTTATCTCCTTTACGTATCACACCGTTCACAATCTTGAAATAGGCTATAATACCGCGGAAAGAATTGAATACGGAGTCGAATATCAAAGCCTGCAAGGGTGCCTCTTCATCACCTTCGGGATGAGGAATACGCTCGACAACTGCCGCAAGAATTTCCTCAACACCCATTCCCGTCTTACCGGAAGCACGGATTATCTCTTCACGCTTGCAGCCGAGCAATTCCACGATTTCATCCTCTACCTCTTCGGGCATGGCACTTGCCATATCACATTTATTGATTACCGGAATAATCTCCAAATCGTGCTCAATGGCCATATAAAGATTAGAGATGGTCTGTGCCTGCACGCCCTGTGAAGCGTCTACAATAAGCAACGCGCCTTCACAGGCAGCAATGGAACGGGACACCTCGTAGGAAAAGTCCACGTGTCCCGGAGTATCAATCAAGTTCAGAATATACTTCTCGCCCTTGTACATATACTCCATCTGGATAGCATGGCTCTTAATGGTGATACCTCTCTCCTTTTCCAAATCCATATCATCCAGCATCTGTCCTTCAGTTACTTGGATAGTATTGGTGAACTCCAACAGACGGTCGGCCAAAGTTGACTTACCATGATCGATATGGGCTATGATGCAAAAGTTACGTATATTCTTTTTCATTCGTTTCTAAAATTTTGGTGTGCAAAGATACAAAAAGGAGAAGACAAAAAAAAATGCGTTGATAACATATCAAATGTATCAACGCATTTTTTATAACATTCCAATCTCTTTCTTAGTTCAGCTTTACAAACAGTTCGCCTTCAACTTCTTGAGTAGAAATCTTGTCTTCCCTCAATAACCAGCCAAGACCCAAGAACAAATCTTTATCTACCAATTTTGTGGCTTTCTTGATTTGTTTAGCAGTTAAACCTTCAGTTTCATTCAGTGCATTCCAAATTTTTCCTGCAGTTTCACCAGCTTTTTCTTTTAACATTTTCTCTTTATTTTTAGTTAGACATGCTTAAAAATCCGTTTCCATCAAGAAGAAATCAGATTTTATTTCAGCGGCAAAGATAGCTATTTTTATGTTATATAACACGTTAACTCTATTTTTTTTCATATTCCTGTTATAAAAACGGCTAAAATCATCTTATTTTTGCTGTTTTTCCAAGTACTCAGCCCATATTGTCGCAGCTCCTTCTACCATTTTAGCACAGGGACGTTTGGCATAATACTGTTCCGTACGGGCTTCGGGAACGGAGGACTCCTCCGGCTTTTTCAGCCCCAGTAATTCGGCGCAAATCATCGAACCGTTACGTTTCTTGAATTCTTCAGCAAGTTCCTGTACCAATGCATAGTTAGCGGCTTTTCCCTCACGGTCTTTACCGTCTACGGCGCCTTTTTCCAATCCCGCCAACAAGAACATACCGCAGGCAGCACCACAAGTCTGACGCATCCGCCCGATACCGCCGCCAAAAGAGGCGGACATACGCAAAGATTGCTCTTCCGTAAAACCGTACATATCAGCAAAGGCAGCTACTACCGATTGCGAACAGTTATAGCCGCTCTTAAACAACTCAACGGCTTTCTCTATCCTGTCTTTCATCATCTTATTATCTTAATCTGTAATCTCCAACATCATAGGGCAATGGTCCGAATGTACCGCATCGTTCAGAATACGCGCTTCTTTCAGCATCGGACGTACCGGCTCATTCACCATGCAATAATCTATACGCCAGCCTTTATTCTTTGCCCGCGAATTAAAACGGTAACTCCACCATGTATATTCCTGTTTGTCAGGGTGCAGCTGGCGGAAAGTATCTATAAATCCTTCATTCAGAAAGCGGGTCATCCACTCTCTTTCTTCAGGCAAGAAACCACTGTTTGTGGCATTACGAACAGGATCGTGAATATCTATTGCTTCATGGCAGATATTATAATCACCGCAGAGAATCAGCTTGGGACGGGTGTGTTGCAACTCTACCACATATTGCCGGAACTTCTCCAGCCACACCATTTTAAAGGCCTGACGCTCGTCACCGCTTGTTCCCGAAGGATGATAAACACTCACAATGGACATATCGCCATAATCGGCACGGATAAACCGCCCTTCATTATCGTACTCTTCAATACCCATACCATATTCCACATGGTCCGGTTCACGTTTAGTCAAGATAGCGACTCCGCTATATCCTTTCTTTTGGGCGGAATACAGATAATGCTTGTAGCCCAATGCATTAAGCGCTTCTGCAGGGTATTGTTCCGGCTGCAGTTTGGTTTCCTGTAAGCACAACACATCCGGCTGCTCACTCGCCAACCATTCGGGAAGCCCCTTGGCCACGGCAGCGCGCAAACCGTTTACATTGTAAGTTATAATCTTCATGTCTGTCTGTTTTGAGTTTATCTATTCAGTTACTTTATGCTGCTTCTCCCACTCCAACAATTGAATTTTACGTTCCAATCCCCAATGATAACCACCAAGAGCACCATCCGTACGTAGCACCCGATGACAGGGAATCAAAACGGAAACAGGATTCCAACCGATAGCCGACCCTACGGCCCGGCACGCTTTGGGAGATTGCAGTGCGGCAGCAATCTCACTGTACGTAGCCGTTTCACCGAAAGGTATTTTTAGCAGTTCCTGCCACACACGCAACTGAAAATCAGTTCCTTTCAAGTGCAAAGGCACAACATCCCTATTATCCTTATCCGCAGACAAAGCATTCAAGGCCTTGCGCTGATACTCGTCCGTATGTTCTTCAAAGCAAGTTCCGGGAAACCGGCTTGTCATCTCGGCCAATGCAGCATCTCTGCTTCCGGTTACGAATGCCATATAACACACGCCTTTAGACGTAGAAGCAACCAACATTTCTCCCAGAAATGTATCCGCAAAAGAATAAGCTATAGATTCTATCGTTACGAACCTTTCGTTTAACAGGGAATGTTTCATTATAAGCTTGATATTAATAACATTATATTCAATATTGTCACAATAGCTGCAATCGTATAGAGTACAAATGTGCTCCACTTACTGTTTACGTATGGTCCCATTACTTTACGGGATGAAGTAAGGCTCACTTGCAAGAATACGGTAAACGGTAGCTGTATGCTTAATATCATTTGAGAAATCAGTAATCCTTTAAACGGGTCACCGATAAAGAAAATCAATAATAAGGCAATACCCAAAGAAAGAATTACTCCCACCTGCGAGTGACTGTCCTTAATGTGATATGATTCACCGAATATGCCGGCAAAAATGGAACCTGCCGCCATGCCGCTCGTAATCGTCGAAGATATGCCCGCCATCAGCAAAGCCAACGCAAATACTATCGCAGCGCTACTTCCCAGCAACGGGTCCAACAATGATTTTGCCTGCTGCAATTCTTCTACCTGAATTCCGCTCTTAAAGAAAGTGGCAGCCGCCAGCAATATCATTGCACTGTTAATGGCCCACCCCACAACCATGGAGAACAACGTATCAAATAATTCATACTTCAATACTTTACGGATAGAAGCATCATCCTGCTTATTGTACTCATGGCTCTGTATCACTTCCGAGTGGAGAAACAGATTATGAGGCATCACCACAGCACCAAGTACGCTCATAATGATGAGCATACTCCCTTCCGGAAACGAAGGAGTCACCCAGCCCTGTACAGCCATATGCCAATCAATCTTGACAAGAAAAAGCTCGTAGATGAATGAAAGTCCTATAACGGACACAAATGCAATGATAGCTCTTTCAATCTTCTTGTAGGAGTTAGTGAAAAGCATTACCGAAACGAAAACCGTAGTCAGCACCGAACCCCACACAATCGGGATATCCAGCAACATTTGCAGTGCAATGGCTCCACCTAATATTTCAGCCAGAGAGGTAGATATGGAAGCCAGCACAGCCGTTCCCAGTATAGGGCGTGATACCCATTTGGGAGTGTACTGCGTGGCAGCCTCCGACAAGCACAATCCGGTGACGATGCCCAAGTGGGCCACATTATGCTGCAAGATTATCAGCATAATGGTGGAAAGGGTCACTACCCACAACAGTGAATAACCGAATTCCGAACCTGCCGCAAAATTTGACGCCCAGTTTCCCGGATCAATAAAACCTACCGTAACCAACAGTCCCGGACCGATATATCTGAATACGTCCAAACCACCCAGATAACGTTTGTGGTCTTTCCGTTGTAAATCTTTAAAAATATTCTTCATTGTGTTGTTTTTATTTGGGAGTATAAAAGTACTCAAATAAAAAACAAATACACTATAACTTGGTTCAAAATCAAAAAGGGATGTACTAAAATGAATTTCAGGTATCATTCTTTCATTCAGAGGAACTTGTGACGAAGAATCTTCTCTCTTATTATGTAAGGAGAAGAGATTCTTCACTCCGTTCTGAATGACAGAATGATAGCTGAAATTCGTTTTGACACCCCTCTTTTAAAAATTCCCCCTTTTTTAATCAAAGCAGATTTAATATCCCATTTCGTGCAACGCTTTACAAAGCTGGTCGGGACAAGAAGTGGGACGTCCGCCACAGCGGATACCTTCCAAACGGGAAATCACCTCACTTACCGGCATTCCGGTAACCAAGCGGGACAGCCCCTGCAGATTGCCGTTACAGCCACCCCAGAATGCAATGTCCTTTACGATTCCGTCTTCCACTTCAAGTTCGATATTACTACTGCACGTGCCTTTAGTCTTGTAAGTATAAGTCATTATTCTTCGCTTTCTTCCGGCTTCATATTGGTATAAACCGTCTGTACATCGTCAAACTCTTCCAGACGTTCCACCATTTTATCGATAGTTTCACGATGTTCCGGCTCAACATCCTTCAAGTCATTTGCGATATAGGTAAATTCACCGCCGACGTCCTCAAATCCACCTTCTTCCAAGTGTTTCTGGATAGCTGCATAGCTTTTCGGGTCGCCATAGATGGTGATTGTGCCTTCTTCTTCATCCTCTTCATAATCTTCGTCAATGTCGAAGTCAATCATATCAAGAATGAACTCTTCCATATCCATTCCGTCTTTCTTCTTGAAAGTGAACACACATTTATGGTCGAACAAGAAAGCCAATGAGCCCATTGTACCCAAGTTTCCGCCAAACTTGTTGAATACACTGCGTACATCCGCCACTGTGCGAGTGGGATTGTCGGTCAAAGTATCAACGAATACAGCTACACCATGAGGTCCGTATCCTTCATAAGTCATGCTCTTGTAGTCACTCTGGTCTTTACCCATTGCGTTTTTGATAGCGCGTTCAATGTTATCCTTCGGCATGTTTTCACGCTTACAAGTAGCGATAACGGAACGCAATGTCGGATTATTTTCCGGCTCAGGCCCTCCGGCTTTCACTGCAATAGCAATTTGTTTACCCAGTCTTGTAAAGGTCTTAGCCATATGACCCCATCTTTTCAATTTGGCAGCTTTTCTATATTCAAACGCTCTTCCCATTGGAATAAATATTTATGAGTTATAAATTATGAATTATGAGTTATATGAGAATTATAAAACTTTTTTTAACGAAGTTTCGCCCCCAGCTTGTCTTCCAGGTTCTTCACCAGCTTGGACATGATTTTATCAATCATTTTGTCGTTCAACGTCTGATTTTCATCCTGCAGCAAGAAGCTTACGGCATACGATTTCTTTCCGGCTTCCAGATTCTTGCCTTCATAGACATCGAAGAGAGACACTTCCTTCAGTAGCTTCTTCTCCGTTTCATAGGCAATTTTCTCAATTTCTGCAAACTGCACTTTCTTGTCAAGCAGTAAAGCGAGATCGCGTTTCACAGCCGGGAACTTGGAAATCTCGGTATAGTTTACTTTAACGTTCTTAACCGCCTTCATCAACTCTTTCCAGTTCAGGTCGGCATAGTACACTTCATTGTCGATGTCGAACGCTTTCAGTAGTTTTCTTGTCACCACACCGAATGTGGCCAAACGCTTACCGCCTCTTGTCTGTACGGATAAGGCCGCAGCATATATGTCGTCCGTAAGATTACCTACCACCAAATCGTGCATCTGCAATCCGAGACGGGCAAATATATTTTCAACATACGCCTTCAATTCATATACGGAGCTATCCTCGTCTTGGTGTGCCCATGAGTTGGAAACCCTTTTACCGGTAACCCATAAGCCCAGATGATAATCTTCTGAGTAAGGAGCAAGCGCCTTTTCTGGATTACGCTTCTCTTCGTTGAAGTAATAACAGTTGCCGAATTCAAAGAATCTCAAATCGGCATTCTTGCGGTTGGCATTATGAGAGATGCTCTCCAGCCCGCCAAACAGCAAAGACTGACGCATGGCGTTCAAGTCTGCACTAAGCGGGTTCATCAACATCACGAGGTTCTTGGAGGGATAAGACTCCAATCCGTCATAATATGCGGCGCGCGTCAGCGAGTTATTCAAAATCTCATTGAAACCGCAACCCACCAATTGTTCGGCAACCAGATTTTGTAATCTGTTGGACTTGTCCCATTCGCCTTTCGTTGTCAGGCTGGACTTCAAGGCTGTCGGAATCTCTACATTATTATAACCGTAAATACGGAGAATATCTTCTATTACATCGCAGTCGCGCTGTACATCCACACGATAAGGCGGAACATCCAGCATCAAGCCCTCTGCCGTTTCACTGACAATCTTCATTTCCAGACTTGTTACGATGCTCTTTATAGTTTCTACCGGAATAATTTTGCCCACCAATGAATGAACCTTCTCATAAGAGAGTTCCACCCTGAAATCTTGGGCAGGAGCGGCGCATACATCCTTTATATCGGAAGAGATAGTTCCGCCGGCAAGTTCCTTCACCATCATCGCAGCCAGTTTCAAGCAGTAAAGGGTAGCGTTCGGGTCGATACCTCTTTCAAAGCGGAAAGAAGCATCCGTATTCAAACCATGACGACGGGCTGTCTTACGCACCCAAGTCGGATGGAAATAAGCGCTTTCAAGGAATACATCTTTGGTCGTTTCCATAGAACCGGAATCCAATCCACCGAATACTCCGGCGATACACATTGCCTCTTCTTTGTTGCAAATCATCAGGTCGCGTTCGCTCAGTTTACGCTCTACACCATCTAAAGTGACAAAGGGAGTACCTTCGGGCATAGTCTTCACAATTACCTCACCGCCTTTAATCTTGTCGGCATCGAAGCAATGAAGCGGCTGACCGAATGCATGGACGATGTAGTTCGTAATATCCACTACATTATTAATAGGACGCAAACCGATGATACGGAGTTTGTTTTGCAACCATTCCGGGCTCTCCTTTACGGTTACACCTTTTACAGTCACCCCGGCATAACGCGGACAGGCCTCACTGTTTTCCACCGTAACCTTAACATCAAGGTCTTGGTTCTCAACGGCGAAACCATCCACAGACGGTTTCTTCAGAGAAGTAGGCAGGCCGTTCTGTACCAGATAAGCGTACAAATCGCGAGCCACACCGTAGTGCGAGCAAGCATCGGCGCGGTTGGGAGTAATATCCACTTCCAGCACGTAGTCGCTCTTAATGTTATAATAGTCTTTGGCAGGTGTGCCCGGCACAGCCGTTTCCGGCAGTACGATGATGCCCGCATGGTCTGTACCGATGCCGATTTCATCTTCCGCACAAATCATACCGTTGGACTCTACACCACGAAGTTTTGATTTCTTAATTGTAAAGCATTCATCACCGTCGTAAAGTTTTGCACCCAAAGTAGCTACTACTACTTTCTGTCCCGCAGCCACGTTAGGCGCACCGCATACAATCTGTACAGGCTCGCCCTGTCCCAGATTTACGGTAGTGATGTGCATGTGGTCTGAATTAGGATGAGCTTCGCATGTCAGCACTTCTCCGATGACCAGACCTTCCAGTCCGCCTTTAATGGTTTGCACCTCTTCTACGCTTCCTGTTTCCAATCCTATGGAAGTCAGTGCAGCGGCGACTTCATCCGGTGTCAAATCGAAATCGACATACTCTTTCAACCAATTATAAGAGATATTCATATCATTATTTTTTTATTGTTTCCAAAAGTGACCCGCAAAGTTAATAAGATTTTTTGGTTGGCAGGGAATTATCAGAGAAGAAAATAAAACAAAACAGCCGGAATCACTAAACTAAGCGATTCCGGCTGCGCCTAAAACAAAATAACCGCTGTTACCTGTCGTTTATTATAAAAGTCACTCTGAACTTGTCTAAGAATCTCTTCGCCTACACACCACCATTGGTGCACCAAGCTCTTCTCGCTCCAGCACTTCAATAAACCCATCTTGTTCTAACTCGAATAGTGCGGGATATACTCGCAGTTTGTCAGCACCGGAATTTTGAGTGATATTCTCCACCCTAATCTCTTCTAAAGAGGAGTTTATGTAGTCAATGATTTTCTGAGTATCAATAAGTTTATAATTCATATCCATTACATATATTGTTTCTATTCACCGTATAACATCTCATACTGTCGCGCAATAACTTCCCATCGATAACGTCTTTGAGCAATCTCTATCATACTATTTGCATTTAATTGAAAAGATGGATATGGTAACTGCAGTAACTTTACCAAATCATCAGCTGAAGAATAATAATTAGCTTTTTGCTCTGTTGCTTCCCTATTATATATGACATCAAATGCCAATATTGGTTTTTGGAAAAACATTGCTTCCACTAATGAAGGATTAGTTCCTCCTGCACTATGCCCATGTATATAAAAAGAGCAATGACTTCTCAATACATTCAATATCTTCAAGTCATATATAGGAGGTAATAGATGAATATTCTTGCAGTCAGAATAGGTTTCCAATAACTTTTTCCCATATAAACTTCTTTCCCAATTTCCGACAAACACTAGTCTTTTACCGGATGTTTTAAAAGCTTCTAAGGTTATATGTACGTTATTTTCCGGTTCTATTCTACAAAGGGAAAAAGAGTACTCTCCTTTTTTCAGTTCACATTTTTCTAACACTTCATTTTCAATCTCCGAAATATCACACAACACATGGTTACCTCCATAAGCTATCAATGCGGCTTTCTTGCCATATTCTTTCGCCACATAATCTTGAATGCCTTTATTATCTGCAACTATCACATCACCGTACCTTACGGCCATCTTCTCCGAGAACTTCAAAAAACGTCTTGTCCATTTCCCCCATTTATCGCGCTTATATTCCAAGCCGTCAATATTGATAACTAAACGTTTTCTGGAAAATAACCGATATATAGGAAGGAAACAACACCCGGAAACACCTAAAACAAGAATTACATCACTCTTTGTTGTAGCCTTTAGTAAAGATATTATATCATATAAGATACTCTGACTCCCATTGGCATTCAAAGGAATATACTGCAAATTTGCATTTTTATAAGAAAGAAGTTTTTGAGAGTAGTTCTTACTACTGCAATAAATAGTATAATGAATATTTTTTGAAGAATTATCTCCAATGATATTTTCTACTAAAGATTCAAAGCCACCATAATTGGCCGGTACTCCTACCGTGCCGATAATTGAAACATTCATTTTCACTTATTTTTTAAGGTAAAATCCATTATAGCTTTTTTATAACAACTTTCGTAGAAATCAATACGATTATTCCAAGTGTATTTTACTGCATTTTGGTATACTCCTTTTTTTAGTTGCAATATATCTTCAGAATTTATAGACAGATTATCAAGAATAGCAGCCAAACTGTTCACAACTTGCCTATATTTTTTTACTGGAATTTTGATACCGCAAGAGTCATTTACAACATCAGCCATACCAAAATGATCTAATGATATAGTTGGGATGCCCCAACTCATTGTCTCCCAAATCACAGTTGTATTAGCTTCCAATAGAGAAGTGATAATATGTATATCAAAATCTGGCAAAAGGTCGAATATTCTTTCTCTAGGAACTTGTCCATAAATTACAAAATTTGCTTCAAGTCCATGTTTTCGAATAGAATTTTTAAACCATGGTAATAATGGACCACCACCAATCATGTGAAAAACGACATTCTTCACTTTTTTCATTTTCAGTACAGCATCCAAGACTATATTAGGCATTTTCCTAGCCTCCATAGTACCAATCCATACAATATTAAGTTTCTCTTTTTTCTGAACAGATATTATCGGTCTATGAATATATTTTATACCATTCTCTGGTAAATAAAATGCCTCCTTTCCATATATTTTCCCTATTTTGTTTACATTTCCTTGAGTACATGCAATGACCACATTAGCGTTTTTCATAGCCTTTCTCACCCGAAGATTTGTATAGTATTGAAGAGGATTAATTATATTACGGAATAGAAGCCGTAAACGATTTCCTTTCAAATGCATTAAAAGATTCCAATTAATATTTTCAAAACCGCCAATAGGCCCCCAAATATAAGGTTTTGGAAGTTTCCACAAATATCCAGGTTCTCTATAGCCCACCGGACCCACAAAGTGAATTAAATCAATGGTTGAAATAATAGAGCTTCTCATAATAACTTTATAAGCCTCTTTTTCCCATTGTTTATAGGCAAAATAAAAACTATAATACGATAAATGATACTTATATGCCAAATTACAAACTAATGATATTTGAGAAGGCTTTATTTTCAGAAAAGTTACATTTTCAAGTGTGTTATTATCCAACCACCGATCTAAATCTGAAAAATCTCCAAGAGTATAGCTTGATGAGCCACAAATCACAAATAATTCATGATATTTTGATATAGTCGTTATATAATCCCATGCAACTGCAAACTCCGATCCTCTATAGGGAGATAGCCAAAAAGTATGTACCAAAATTTTCATATATTTAATTATAAGATTAACTCCTCTGCGTTATCTGTTCGTACAATTTTATTAATTTTTGATAATATACTCTGTTATCAAAAAATTCTCTAGCCATATCAACAGAAAAGGTGCAAAACAATTCATATTCTTCTTTGCTTAAACCTTCTGCACACTGTAATGCTTCATTTAAAGATTGCTCATCTTTAGGTTTATGTAAAAAACCATTTTTACCCTCAACAATTAATTCCGGGATACCACCAATATCACTCCCTATTACTGGTGTGCCAAGCGCCAATGACTCTATCACAGACAAAGGATTATTTTCGTACCATTCAGACGGAATCATTGTGAAGTAAGCTGCGGAAACTATATTCAGAAGTTTTTCTCCAGAAACGAAACCAAGAAACTCAACATTTGAAAGACCAAGCTCTCGTACATATTTCTTCAGTTCGTCTTCTGCTACTCCAGTTCCCGCTATTTTCAAATGTAAATGCGACTTTGTTTTAAAAACATTAATCAAAGTTTTAATGCCTTTTTCATAAGAAAGTCGTCCTAGATACAAATAATATCGTTTTTTACTGTATGTAGGAATAACATATTTTTCATAATAATCTACATCTATCGAATTATATATCTGATGACATTTTGAAGCAATCTGTGGAAAATAATCTATATGCTTATTCTCTATGAAACGACTGACCATTATAAAAGCTGAAATATTTTTCTGATAACTATAAAAAACATCTCGCACAGAACACTCCATAGCGGCAATTATACTCATCAATAAGTTGTTTTTGACACATCTCTTCAATACACATGAAAGTTTCAAAGTCTCCTTTGCGCATTTTTCACAAATCTCAAGATGAGAGTCCAAGCAGGTATACACAGGGCACAATAGCCTAAATTCATGTACACTTTGTACCATAGGAATATGATGCTTCCGCAATACATCCACTATAGCATTACTTAAGTTGCCATAGAAAATATGCAAATGTGCCACATCCGGATGGAATTCTCGCAAAAAAGAATCTAATTGCCGGGCAACTTGTCGATTAAATATAAAATTGCGAACACCTATCAGCTTTCCTCTAAGTCCTTTTGCATCACTCCATTTCTGAATACTCACAGCACATCCTTCACATAATTCTTCATTTCTTGGATCTGCAATACTGAAGTATCTCACTTGATGACCGTTCGCCTTAAGTAAATCTATTGTTACTTGATATACTTTCTCGGAACCACCTTTAAGATAATTGTAATTGTTGATTTGTAGTATTTTCATTAGTTTGAGTAGTAACTTTCTTATTGTATACAATAGCAAGAAAAATCCAAAAGAAAACTGCAAAGGTTTTGACCACTATAATTTGATTAGCGAATGAAATAAATACAATCAAAAAAAATAACCATTTTACAATACGGCTGTAGTCAAACTTTGAATCAGAATATCTTTTATTTATTGTAGCTTTGAATAGATTATAGTATATGTAAATTATAAGCATCAAACCAACAATGCCATGATACACCAACAAAGCAATCCAATAAACATCACCGAGAGCACTAATATCACCATCCTCCGAAGCAGCCAACATTAAAACTGTATCTTGATAACTATTTACTTTATCAAGGACGACATAACCATCGCAACCCACTCCCCAAAAAGTATCAAGACTAAATTCTGAAATAAAATCCGGTCCTGTCAAAGTCAACATTCCTAACCGACTCAATTTTGTATTCTCAATGATTTCATCAACAACCCACCAATATTGAATTACCAAAAATCCTAATATTAACACAATAATGAACATAAAAATCCATCTAATGATATGATTATTTTGAGTTAGTTTAAAAAAAGCTATAATCACAAATGCAACAGTTGCAGTGGCCGAACCTGTTTTAAAAACTGGGAAAAAAAACAATATTGTCAATAATAATATTCGGGATCTGGCTCTGTAGACAAATATTGTATACAATATGAGTAAAACAAATGCAAAGTCAACCGTATTAGCAAAAATACCAGCATAACTCCCATTTTGTGTTTCTCTCAATCCTGTAGCAGTTTCTGGCAATATAGGTAAAAGAATCTCTGCTTTCTCACCTAGTGCAATACATATATACCCAATAAGAAGTAATACAATTGTTACAATTTTTAAATGTTTAATAATAGCATCATTTATGTTAATACTTTTATTTATAGAAACAACGCTACAGGCCAAAGGAATATAACGGACTAAAGCTCCATAATGAGTCAAACACCCTCCTATGCTACCATTGTGCCTAACATTACTTAACAACAACAACGCAAATATGCATATACACAAAACCCAAAATCGTAATGTGTCCACAAATATTTCTTTCGTATTAATTCTAAAAGATGGATTAGATAAAGCCCACATTATCAGAGGTAATACATCAAAAGCCGCTAATAATATAAAACCTAATTCATTCGGAATACCTATGTATTTAAACACAACACCGGCAAATAGCATAACATAAATATAACCAATCAGTAACCGATAGGCCAATTTATACTTATTAAGGCTTAACATTATAATATTCAGCAGATTTATTTATAAACGCCCTTTAAACGTTTCAAAAAAATATAGAATTTCTCTCCCAATATTTTTCTAATTTTCAATTTAAATTTTATAGATTTAGGTAGCCATGTACCTGCAAAATGATGAATAGAATATGTATTTGAAGTAATATTGATTTCGCCGGTATGATATGATTTAGGCGAGAAGAATTCTTTGGGGTATATCCAGATTCCACCAATATATTGCGCTGTGGATATGTCCTGGAGTCCTTTATTAACAAGTAAATCGGTCGTATATTCCACTACTGTTTTCAGATTTAATCCCCCATCAACACACTTAAAGTGCAATCCACTATATAACCCCAAGATTTCCGCATACAGGCCAAGCCCCGGATTACATCCCAGGCCAAGCCCCGGAGCGACAGCTAACGCAGTCGCTCCGGGCTTCGCTTCATTTTCACACCCCATAAACGCTCCACGTTCCACAAGGTCATCCATCGGTCGTATCACCTCCACATCCGTGTCGAAGTACAGTCCTCCATGATGATACAAAATATAAAAGCGGGCATAGTCGCTCACAAAGGCATATTTCCCCATCTCGTAAGCTTCACGAGTATAAGGGACAATATTTACATCAAAATTATCTTCATTCCACTCTTTTATCGTATAGTCGGGCAGATACTTTTTCCATGACTCAATACACTTTATAGCTAGTGGCGGAAGCGGCTTTCTTCCAAACCAACAATAATGAATTATTTTAGGTATCATACAATTACATTTATGCAATTAATTTTTAAACCAATCTTTAAAATTTAAAGCTATTTCCTCACGTTTATCATTCAATAGTGTGTTTACAGAGGAAAAATCAATTTCCGACAGTAGAATATCCAAGTTATCTTTATAAATGCGAGATTTTAGTTTCAACAGAGATAGAATATCATAAATTCTTTCATTCATGCGCACAAACGAACCAGCTAAAGGAACAACTATAAAAGGAGTATTCATTATAATACTAAATACCATACCATGGAAAGAATTAGTTATAACATATTTAGCATTCTCTATTAACTGAATCCAGTCTTCTATTGTAGGATATTCTTTTTTAAAGCTATCTACTCTTCCTTGACTTGAAACATATTTTACTTCTAAATTATATCTTGCAGCCCATTCAAAGACGTCTTTAACATCAAAATCTATTTTATTTCCTAATAGATATAAAAAAATATAATCATTGACTGGTTTTGTCCGTGTAGACTTATATAGTAATCTATAATCGTCCTTGGAGAGCAAAAAAGTAGGATCAAGAACCAATTGCACATCCCCTCTTCCCAATAGCTTACAAATATCGACCCCAGATTTTTCTCGAACAGTAACAACATCAAATTTAGAAAGATAAGATTTCAATATTTTTGAATTAGTTTTAGACAGCTGAAATCCACCAAACGACGGTGCATAGGCTATACATTTTCTTCCTTTAGGTGCCCAGTCTAAGAAATAGACAGGATTTATCCCACCCCATACTTGGTCACTCCCAACAATATAAATATCAAAATTAGGAGGAGTATGATATAATTCTTTCTTATTATAAATTAACGGTAAAGACTTTATATATTGTTCTTTAAATTTAGAAAAACATCTAGGATGTTTTCTGTTCTCTTCACTGGCAAGTTTTTCAAATTCCTTAAATTCTTGCCAAATTTTATAGTCTTTCTTGTTAAGAACTATAGATAACACCCTTCTAAGAATCTTATAAGGTAATGACAAAAACCACAATAAATCTTTTCCATTTCTTGAAGCATCATATTTTATCAAATAAGTTTCATGTCCCATGCTATTTAAATAAAACTGTAAAGCATAGCACTGGAGAACTTGTCCATAATTATCTTCTGTTGAACAAAACGTTAAAACACCTATTTTCATTTTTTATTCGTTTTGATAAATTTACAACTTTTGTATTGCAAATAGCTCATCAATATGAGACATCAGTTGCTCGCTCCTACTCATCACAGAGATGAATAAGATAAGCACTCATAACGATTCTGATTTCTTGTCATATATCTAAAGCAAAACTTATCTATAGATTCGCCAAACGAGAGTTCTTCGCCTTATCTATTTTCCCTACACGACACTTTTAGACATTAGCATTCTATATTATGCAAAGATCTTTTAATATTCTTCTAGTAAACATCTTTGAGCCCTTTCTATTTAGTAAGAAACTATCCTTAAATAGAGATTTGTTTTTTGAAAATTCTTCATTTACCAAATAATCTAAAATCTTAACACTTCTATCATCAATACTATCCACCAATAAATAAATAAGGCGATTCTTTACTTCTGGAGTGAAGAATTTAGCTAAAGAATCATATACAGGAGGAACTACGATAACAGGTTTGCTGTTATGTTCTATACAAAAAGATATAATCTGATTTAAAGTATCTACTGCATCAGATATCGCATCCATATTTACTAAAGAAAACGTAGAAGACAGATCTTTTAATGAGAACTCAGAACACCAACTGTTAATCTTGATGGCAGCATCTTCCTCCATCCCCTTTTCCGACATTTTTTTTTCTTTATTCTTGAACACAAATTTATATAAATCAAGAAAAGGAGCATAAATTGGGTAAGTCCACATTGGTTCATTCCATCTTCTTCGGACCTGTACGTCATGGATATATGAATAGTTTGGTATCATGGTAGGATAAAGAATTGGATAATATCGATCATCCAAGTATTTGTAACCACCTGCCAAAGCGCTAAAAGGACATAATGGAATTAACACACAACTATCCCGAGGAGCAAGAAAACTACAATAGTTTTTAAGAATAGCTAAATCTCCTGAGAGAGGATTCCTACTCATTGCCCAGTTTGCCGATTGTATTTCGAGACCCTCATAATTAAAAGCCGCCACAGCAGACGTAGATCCTAAATTAACGACCTTTGTGTTAAATGTATTATATCTGTAGAATTTTCGGCAATCTTGAAATGCAATATTGTCAAACCAGTACCCTCTTTTAATAATACCATTAATCACCAATTTGATTTTTTGTTTTAAACTCATAATCCTGGACATGTTTTGGATTCAACAATATATTGATAATCATAATTTAGAGATGATATCAGATCCATCTCATCAACCGTCAAGGAAAAATCGAAAATATCAAAGTTTTCTTTTAAGCGCATAGGATTTTTTGTCTTTGGCAATGGGAAACATCCTCTATCTAAGTTCCACCGTAATACAATCTGAGCAAGACTTTTGTTATATTTAATCATGAGAGGACGTAGTCTTTCAATAGAAATCCGACCTGCTGCAACGTCCATAAGTGGTGAATAAGTCATAAATAAACAATTATGCAGATTACAGTAATCAACCAGACCTTTTTTACTACCTATTGGACTTGTATAGCATTCGTTGATTTCAGGATATACTCCAGTATCTTTTATGAGTTCCTCCATATGCTTTTCGTGAAAATTTGAAACTCCAATATATCTGACTAAACCCTCATTCTTTAATTGAATCATTGTTCTCCAAATATCTACTATATATCCAGGAAACGGATAATGAATCAATAATGAATCAAGGTAGTCTGTATTCATCTCGCGCAACGAGTTCTCCACCTTTTCACGTACTATATTTTCTACAGTATGCCGTTTCATAAACTTACTGTTAGGATTAAAAAACATTCCTTTCAAAGGCTCGTTCTCACATGCATTATTATCAGAAATTTTAGTTTGTAGAAAAATATCCTCGCGACTTAATCCAATCGTATAAAGTTCTGAAACTGCCATTCCGATACCTGATTCGCCTCTATAATCATCAGCCGTATCAAAGAGCCTATATCCCACAGAAGATGCATTAAGTATCATATCAGCCATAGTCCTTCCTTGGAAGGGGAAGGTGCCAAGTCCCACCATTGGTATTATGTGTCCTCTTTTGTTAGTAAGCATCATAAATTACAGTTTTGAATGAATAGAATTTATTATCTCGCCAACATTATCCCAAGACATAATCTCACGTGCTGTGAGCTTTATTCCGAACATTTTTTCCATCTCTTTGATTAGTTGGATATGTGACAAACTGTCCCACTCTTCAATATCTTCTGCGACGGTATCTACAGTTATTTCAATATCTTCATTGTCGAAGACATCACGAAATATATTCTGCAACGTATTTAGGATTTCATTTTTTTCCATATTATTGATGTTTTTATATTAAGCCAAAAATTCTATTTAATTTATAAGACAAGAATTTACCTACAATGGAAACGAAACTAATAGTTACCAATG
The DNA here is from genome assembly GCF_003472565.1 of Bacteroides sp. AM10-21B. NCBI lineage: Bacteria > Pseudomonadati > Bacteroidota > Bacteroidia > Bacteroidales > Bacteroidaceae > Bacteroides > Bacteroides sp. AM10-21B. The sequence continues at coordinate 24,669 of NZ_QRME01000014.1, forward strand.
AAGATAATATCCAGTATAACAACCATGATTCATTTACAAAGGGAATACACATTTTAATAAGTGCAAGAACATATACATGAACCAAATATATTCCAAAGGATCTAAATCCAATTTGGACAATTACATGATATATTATATTTTTTCTATTTATCAAATTTTCCATTCTTCTTGAGAATAAAAATACAATCAGTCCCCAAGCATATATCCAAGCACTAACTTTTACTCCTGTACCATTATAACCAATACTTTGAAGGTATAATGTGCTATATATTTGCAATGCAAATCCCAAGATGAAAATTAAAAATGGATACATTACTCTATAATTTCGAGAGTTCTTTGAAAAACATAATCCAGTATAGTAAAATATCATCCAATGAGAAAAAGGACTAACAGCAAAGACAAATGGCAGATTAGACATGGCACTGCTGAAGATTAAGCACTCAACAGATAACATATTGATTATCAAAAAAATACCCATCCAGATAAATAATATTTATCACGGATAAAAATAAAGATAGGTGTTAATAAATACAGTTGAATTATTAAAGCTATGAAATAATATGGTCCATGCGCCATACATAACATTCCTTTAGTAACAGATAAAAAAACATTATGTCCCTTAACAATCCAAATTATTATCATTGGGCAAGACCATATGAGCAAAGGAATATATACTCTGGGCAATTGCTTACTAAGGAATTCAACATGTGTATATCCTTTTAATATTGCTTTTTTGCCGATAAAATATCCTGAAATAGTAAGAAATAAGGGGACTGCTACATTACAAGTCTCTCTAACCACCGTATGCAAAAAAGATTCAAGATTGTCTACTTTCTGAAATACAGATGTATGAATAGCAATTACCATTAAAATTGCAATACCTTTAAGAAAATCAAAATACAAAGTTCGTCCTTCTCTCATCTTTTATATTGTATATAACACTCTCTGTTTGTATAATCATCAACATTAAGTATCCATTGAGCACTCTTACAGTCTTCTATTTTAGTAAACCCTAATCTTGTATAGTGTTCTGCCACCATATTATTCTTCAATGTTGGAAGATACTCACCAATAATTTTCTTGTACCCATTTTCCATCGCCCAAGAGACAAGAGTGTTAAGAATAAAATCCTCCATGCCTCGTTTAAGTACACGACAGGACATAAACCACGTGTCAATAAATAAAGTTTTAGATTCTGTCTCCTGCATAATCACCACAGCAATCAAACCATTGTCACCAAACTTATCCGCAAGTGTGAAAGCAAAACCTTTTTGTTTTGGATTATTCTGGATGGCGATAATCTGATCTTCAGTATATCGAACAGTACGCAGGTTGAACTGGTTACTTCTCTGTGAAAGTTGGGCAATACGTGGGGTATTGAAAGGATTGAAGCCCGTTACTTCAGACACCATCTCAAGTGACTCCAAGAAATCACGCTCGTTAGTGAATTTCTTAGATGTTACTACACGTTGAGCCTCCACTTGATACTGCTTTGTACGATCCTTGTCTGCCAAACTATAAGATGCTGTTTCAAAAAGATTGTGAGTATAAAGGTATTCGAGGTATTCACCTGGATCTATTGGAAGCTCGGGAACAGTTATTTCAGGAAGATTTTCACGAACCATATTGCGTTCGAAAGGATTATCATCCAAAAAGACGATAGAATCAAAACCTATGTTCAGTATGCTCTGAATAATGCGGATATTGTCCACCTTATTATCCCAGTTAGCAACAAAAACACTTATATCACTCAGTTTCAAAATCATCTCAGGGTTCTTTTCAAATGGTTCCTTGGCCTTGACCTCGTCATTTTTTGAACAGATACAGATAATGATACCACGATTTTTTAGTTTTTTTACCCACTCTTGAAATTCAGTAAATGCCTTACCTATACCCAATCCGTGTCCTAGCTGAATATTTTCCCATCCATCATCACCAACCACCCCTCCCCAAACAGTATTATCAAGATCAAGAATAAGGCATTTTTTAAATTTTCCTTCAAGACTTGTGATAATGTCCAAAGTACGTGAAGCCACATATGGGAGAACATCAACGGATAGAATCATCTCTGTACTAATATAGACGGTAGAGTCGAACATGAAGTTACGGCCAAACTTGTTCTGGATACCCGCAATATCACAAATGAAGAGATTAGGATATTCCTGTGAAAGTTTCATCAATTCGTAGTTAATCTTACGTACTTGATAGGTAAATGATCCCTCCACCTTGTTGGCATACGAACCAAAAATAGAATCGTCAATTTCAGGATAGTTATAGTAGACAATCTTGCCACTCACATTTTCACATATAGTTCGGATAAAAGCAAGGCGTTCCGCAGCCAATGAGTTCCAATCAGAAGCAGACATAAGACTGTATTTCTCCAACAACTTATGGGTAGATTGAAATATCACAGTGTACTTGGCACCATGAGCATAAAAATCGCTCATCGGATCAAATACCTGACGTTCTATTTGATTGTACTCTGCCTCAAAAAGGTCAATGTTATAACCTCTCTCTATACCTTCACCACGAATAGCTGTTGCAAGGAACTGAGTGGCAGTATCACCAAGAAGAGATACTTTTATGGATGGTAGAGCGCTAATATCATGTTTGAGGTTACGCTTGAGTTGCTTAAATTCTATCATTCTTCTATAATATTTCGAGATTATGCTTTCCAAAAGATATTTTCATCAACAACTTCAGCAGGTGCCCCTGTTGCTAAGGTAAAGTTTGCCAGTTTACCACTCACCATAGAGCGCGCTCCTACAACAACGCCGACACCGATCTTCGCCCCTGGCATGACAATAGCCTGCTCACAAATCCAAGAGTGTTGACCAATTGAAACAGGACGCCTATCCTTATAGATTCTGCGAGACATGAAGTGACCACCATTATTGTCACGAACTGTAACATTCCTTCCAAAACATACATTATCACTCAAAGTTATATGCTCGCCACAAATTATTGTGACCTGCATATTTAGTGCAATATCCTTTCCTAATTCAAGTTTTGAATTTTTAAATACTTCAATATCAGCTCCGTATGCGATTGACCCACCTTTAGATAAGAGCATTGCTCCAGATTCAACAAGCAATCTAGACTCCAATTTTGAACCTCTGATCCGTTTGTGACCAAAATTCAAAAAGCCCTCCAATATAACATTTGCTTTTCTTGAAATAGAAAGAATACAATACTTGTGAATAACTATACACTGCCCTTTTAAAATATTCGCTTTGACACTCCTGCAAAAGAAATTATAATATATGTTTTTCCACCATGTACAAGGATTAAAACCTGATGCTTTTGCTATATTATATCCAAATTTTGCTATATTTTTCACCTTACATTTGAATGTTAAAGATCTCTCTGCGGGAACCTGTATATATTTTTTCGCAAACATCTCAAATGAAAGTTTATCAAGATCATTATAAAATAGTTCGCGATCTAAACGAGGCTTTGAAAGTGATGAAACCAAGGCTGGATTTCCTCTAAGAACCACATCGTAACTAATCTCCGTTTCTCTAAATGCGGATTTTACACTTTTGTAATATTTCATTCCCTTTTCGGAATTAATCATAATAACAGAAGTACCAAGGTCGTGATCAAATTCATCACTTACAATATTCTCTGCGCCCCATAAATCACCAATGGTGATATCTGAGATTCTCGGATTACCTTTAAACTTGCATTCATAACATGACGGACGAGAAAATGCGTGGGTACTAATAAATCCATGTGTAAATGGATTGGTATCTTTCTTATCATACTCTACATCGCCATTAGCAAACACAACCTTAGTGGTTAATTGCCGCCACCCTAATTCCTTATTTTTTGCTTTGTAATATACAATTTTACTATTGTGCTTAGTTTCAAGTGACTCCAAATATTTTTTCAGAATCTTTGGGGAGTTAATACCTAAACATATCAAATCGACAATGACGAGATTATCATAATCCTTTTTTAGAAAAGAGCGTAAAGCTGCCATTTGGCAAGGAATTCCACAAACAAGAACTTTATTACCCTCATTCAGCAAAGTTCGTACCGCAATGTAGAACCCACTAGAGTCACTTTGGGCATATTTAGAATTACGTATCTTTTCAAGATCAACTTTATCAGATGAAATAAACTGAGTTACAGAATAGTCTTCTTTAAATATGGCTCCACCGACGTACCCCCCCTCCTTGTACATTTTCTCTGCGAGTGTTGCAAAAGCACTTCCAGATGTACTGTTAAATAGCGATTCCAAATTTTTGCATTGTGCAGCATAACAGATAGGAATCCTATAGTCATTCCTTTTGAGTTCGTTTGAATGAATGACCGGACATACTTTATCACACAATCCACAATTAACACAACATGAAGATTTCACCTCTGGATATGAAAATCCCTCATGATCCGTCCTAAATATGATAGCATCATGCGGACATATATCTCCACAAGCATTACAACCACAACAATCTATTTTATTTGTTATATGTATCATGATAAAAGAAATTACTTATGCCTTTGTTTGACAACATCTAAACACATCTTAAATTCAGGGGAGCCAATTAATGCTGACCATCCAGCATATAGTATTAATCCCAATGGAACACCTATGACAAGTTTAATAAGATTATTATCTATAATCAGAGTAACAACATATATTATTGCACCAATAGCTATACAAGATATAAAAGGCTTTATTAAATCGAATAACTGCTGTTTTTGTGTTACATTTACAAATCTTGAAGTATAATACGTATTTATGCACACACATAATGTAACATTAACGATTGTACCCCAGCACATGGCAGTGACACTAATAGGTAAAGTTATTATCAACATAATAACCCCCATCATTTTAGTAATAATCTCAAGTTTTAGCACAAGATCCGATCTGCCTACAACTTGCAGAATACTAAAATTTGCTGTACATATTGGCACCAACATATAAGGATAACACAATAATGCCAAATATATATAGGATGATGCCCACTTTTCTCCAAACAGAGTGATGATGATAGGTTGCGACAAGACACAGACAATTGTCATTACTGGAAATATAATGAAGCTGATAATTTTTATGATTTGCCTATAAGACATTGACATCTTATTTTTGTCAGTCTGCATTGTACACAACAATGGATACGAGACGGCCGAAACAATGCCATAAAGAATATCGCTAGGATATGATGCCATCTCTTGCCCTTTAGAATACAAACCCAAATCTGCCGAAGAATACGCCTTACCAATAAATATAGCCGACATATTAGCATAGAGAATATTAAGAAGATTGGCACCAAGAAGCCTAGAACCGAAAGAAAACATTTCTCTAAATGAACTCCAAGAAAATACCCATATAGGCTGCCAATTCGATATTATGATATACAATATGGTGGAGAATAAAGCCATTAATACTTGCTGTATAGCCAAAGCCCATACTCCATAACCCGAAAAGGCCAAATACAGTCCAATGATACCAGAAAGGATATTACTGCATACTTTAACAATGGACGGTTTTTTGAAGTTCAACTCTATGGAATACCTCAACACATGCATTGAGGATAATGAACTTATTACGATTTTTAATCCCAAAAATCGTAATAAAGGGCTCAGTTCCGGCATATTATAGAAATCGCCTACAAATGGAGCAATGATATAAATAATCGCATAACATATCAAACTGGCTGTTATACTGAAATAATAGACGGTAGATTCATCTGTTTGAGTTCGGTCTTGCTTTCTTATGATGGCCTGTCCAAACCCACAATTAACAAATGCATCCGCCAAGGCAATAAATACTGCAAGCATACCGACCATACCATAATCAGCAGGCAGCAGCAATCTCGCCATAAATATCAAAAACAAAAAGGAAATACTCTTGTTTGTTAATGACTGGATTGCATTCCAAGTAACGCCTTTAATCGCCCTTTGTTTGAGTCCATCCATAATTATTAGTTCATATACTCCTGATAAACCTTTTTTATCTTTTCTAAAGATATATAGTAATTAGTATGATAGTCATCAGAGTCATCTTGTCCTGTCACATTTATAAGACTTTGCACATAGTCTCTAATCTGCAAGTATAAACTCGTATCTGTTGACATTTTGTAATTAATCAAGACTATACTCTTAGCTTGATTACAGAACATAAGATTAAGAAATGCCGAACCATATAAACCTACAATCTCCTTTGCATGATAAAAAATATCTGCTTTTTCTTCTAACGTAAGTGTAGAACCTTCTATTTCTTTATAGCCCAAACTTTTAAAATAATCATAGACTTCATCGTAGTTAACCAATGTTCTAAGTCCTCTTCTTGACAGAAAAATCTTTTCATATTTAGTCGGATTATCTTTTATCTTTTCTATAAGTGGATCTATTACATAGCGTTTTGTTTTCTCCAAAACATGATGAGATATATAATATGGATAATCTAACCTAAACTTTGGTGAATTAAAATTAGAACCTGATGTTGGCATAAAGAGTAGTTCTTCACAAATATAATCAGTATTGCTTTTTGCATATAAGATTTTTACTTGTCCATAGTTAGATATATAATTATGAACCATTTCCATTATTGCAGCATCTTCTGTTTCTGCAATAATAATTGTAATAGGTTGATTTAGCAACCCCGCCTCACCTGCTGTAAAAAGTTTCGGCAAGAATTGATACATACAATGTCCCCAGTGAGAAGACCATACCCCAATTAGAGACAAGCATAATCCCGATATCACATACCTTTTTCTATATTTAATTATTCCAATATAATTTTTATCATACCATATAACATTCTGATCACAAGGGATAGCCCAAGTTAAAAATTCTTCATCATTATATTTATCCCAATATACTCCTTTTGAGGTGATAACAACATCAGACTCAACACTAATTACAGCATTCTTTTCTTTAAAAATAAATTCTTCTGGTGAAAACACAGACAAGTGTTGTTCTTTACAATGTCCATAACATTCAGGATAGTAAGAATTCTCCCATGTGTCATCCTTTACTTTATAAACTTTTTCAAGAACATCTGTAGGATTTTTTATTATTAGATATGTAGGAGAAATTAATCTTAGGATTCTTTTTTTTAAAGAATGCCAAGTCTTTTGCACCCATCTTGGTGATAGGTGGTATAGCTTTATTACTAATTTCATTTATTTTTTATAATTGCAACCAATCTAACATTCTATTAATTCCCTCATTAGCTACAATATTAGGCTTCCAATTAACTACTCTTTTCACCTTATTAATATCAGCCACAAACACTTTTTGGTCACTTTCTCGCCATGGCAATTGAGTATATGGCATTTTAATGTCTAATTTTTGCTCAAGTAACCTAAACAACTCCAATAACGATAAGCTATTATCTATTCCACCGCCGATATTAAACACTTGCCCGTACGCTTTCTCTACGTCCTTTGCAGAAAAGTATAAATTTACGATATCCTCACCGTGAAGTACATCTCGTACTTGTTTCCCTGTACCGGATATTGTAAAAGGTTCCTTCAATATTCCGTTTTTTATCTCCAAAGCTTTTTGGCAGAACCAGCCAATCCATCCTTGATCATAGGTGGCATGCTGATTATTACCATACATTGAAGAATGGCGAAAGACGATTGTTTTTAGACCATAAATACGGTTAAAATCAAGCAGATACTGGTCAGCACATCCTTTGGAACAGCCATAAGGTGAATGAAAATCCAAGGATATTGTCTCTGGGAAACCATAGGGATATTCTTCACATACATATCGGGTGTCATTTTCCCTGAAAGACAAATATTCAAAATCACCATACACTTTATTAGTAGAGGAATATAATATTACCGTATCAGGTGAATATTTGCGGACTGAATCAAGCACATTGAATGTACCGATAGCATTCGTCTCAAAATCAAGACGAGGATTGTCTATGGATGTTGTCATAGCGACTTGTCCTGCCAAATGAAAAATATAGTCAGGCTTTACTGCTCTTACGACTGTCTCCACGTCATTTATATTGCGTGTATCATAGGGATAATATTTAAATTCTCCCAAGGAACGTAACCAAGTTAGATTCTCACTACTTCCATGGCGGAATAAATTGTCGAGAATAAACAATTCTTCTCCGCGTTTTAATACTTCAGCAGCCAAGTTGCTGCCTACAAAACCACAGCCTCCAGTTATTAAATATCTCATATTTTCTGTTTTTTCAAATTATCCAATAAATATTCTTTCAGTTTAGTCATGCTAATGATACTATTCAATTTCCCTATATCACACCTCAAATCCATCGCTTCATTCTCACGATAAGGCAAAGCCCCATAGTGGATTTCAGAAGTGGAATGCAGCTCAGTTTTATAGAATTCTATAATTTCTTTTAGCGAGACGCTACTCCCACTACTTACATTCACAATTTCTCCCACACACTTTTCCGAATTATCCAATAGCCCATAGATAGCCTCCGCAAAGTCATCCACATAAATAAAATCACGTTTCTGTTCACATGGAGAAACTTTCAATGGTTCCCCTCTTTTCAATTGCTCTATTACGTAAGGTATGAATTTACCCTTATTCTGTCCTGGACCAAAAAGATTGCCCGGACGAACCACCATGGCAGGAAAACCATAATTACGATGAAGCATTATCGTTGTATTCGTTGTCAATTGCTTCACTAAAGCATAAGGAGAATTGGGACTTTCCCGGTTTTCTTCTTTGAAGGGAGAGTTTTCAGAACCATATTCTTCGGAACTTCCAAATTGTATAAACAGCTTTAATCTTTCATTATTTCTAAAGCGATCAAACAAGTTCAGAAGAATCTTCAGATTGGAAGATATAAGACTATCAAACAAAGATAAATCTCTCTCCGCTGTTACAATTGATGCTAAATTGATTATAAAGTCCGGTACAAAATAGTCAGCCGAAACTTTGGCTGCAACAAGATCCAACTTACAAGTTTGCACTTGGGGATAATTATTGAAGAATTGTATATCTATATATTTGTCGAATACAGTAATATCATAAAAAGGTGACAAACAACGTACCAGATTCTTTCCTATAAAACCGCTACCGCCTATCAGATAAAGAGTTTCTTTTTTCATCAGGCAGCAAGGTTTAAGTTAGAATATAAATACTTACAAATTACCCCCCCCGAATTGTTAAATAAAGCTAAACCGTTAAACAACTTTACAGAAGGATGCCAATTGGGTAATTGAGAGTAAACGGCAGTAGGGTTCATTACTTCTCTTTTCTTATATGGTCTGCTACCCCAGTTTACATTAATTTTCTTATCCATCACTTTCTCAAATTCTGTCACAATTTGTTTCAAGGTCAATCGGTTACCAGTATACACTCCATAAATTCCATTGGATATATCGTTATTTGTAACAAGATATTCAAAAGCTTTTAGATAAGCGGAACAAACATCCGAAATATGTACCATATCAAGGTATTGACCACCAGGAGACACATCCATACTTCTACCTGTACCTGCTATTTCTTTCAACAAGTTTAACAGCTTCGGGCGTCTGTCATCTTCACCATACACGTCAAACAAACGTAGAGTGACAGCACGAAACGAATGGGCATCGACATAATATTGAAGTATCTTTTCAAAGGCCTCTTTGGTTGCCGCATACAAATCTACAGGATTATAAATATCCGAATTATAATTCTGCCAATATGAACCGGTATTTACAAATAAACGAGTCGAACTGTATTTCATCGCTTCCAGTATCTCTGTTCCAAACTGAATATTGCTCTGGAGCAAAATAGGAACCTGCTCCGGCTTATAGTCTGTTATGACTGCTGCCGCCAGATGAAAAATAACCTCCGCATTGACAGACCTGAAATAATTTATCAAAGAATTAATATCATGATCATATTCAAAAATATGAATTTTATCTTTTACATCTTCAATATTGGCATAGCCAAATTCCGGCTGTGATATAATACGAACTTCCCACCCTTGTTCTAATAAATATTTCACCAAATGCGAACCTATATAACCAGTAGCACCGGTAATGATACATGAATGTTTCATTTTTCCAAATATTGATTTATTTCATCCACACACAGCCGATACACTTCTTCGGACTGATATTTCCTATACCAGTCTACCACCAACTTCATGCATTGCTCAATATTCATCCTCGGCTCCCATCCCAACCGGAACTTCGCCTTACTGATATCCAACATCAACAACTTCGCCTCATGCAACGCATCAGAAGCTGAAATATCTTTCAGCTCACCACTGCCATAGTTTTTGGCAACTTTAGCAGCCACATCCCAAACCGTAGAAATACTTTCCGTACGTGGTCCGAAGTTCCAACCTTCACAATATTTCGTAGGCTCGTCCCACATCTTCTGTGCAAGAAGCATATAACCGCTGAGAGGCTCCAGAACATGCTGCCAGGGACGAATTGCCTGGGGGCTGCGAATTTCTATCGGCTTGCCTGCTTCCAAAGACTTGATACAATCCGGGATAATACGATCCAGTGCCCAGTCGCCACCGCCTATTACATTCCCGGCTCTTACACTGGCAATACTCTTGCCGTGCTTCCTGTACTCTTCAGGGTTGAAGAAACTTCTGCGCCACGAAGCGATGGCAATTTCCGCCGCTCCTTTTGAAGAAGAATAAGGGTCGTAACCACCCATAGGCTCGTTCTCACGATAGCCCCAGATTTGTTCCTTATTCTCGTAGCACTTGTCAGTGGTTATCATCACGCCCACCTTTACACTGTCTGTAGCACGGATAGCTTCGAGAATATTAATAGTCCCCATAACATTAGTCTGATAGGTTTCGACGGGAATGTCATAACTAAGGCGTACTAATGGCTGGGCTGCCAGATGGAAAACTATTTCGGGCTGGTATTGGCGGAAGATTTCTTTCATCCGTTCACCGTCACGGATATCAGCACGGATATCCGCCTTGATTTTCCTTCCGATGCCGGAAAGCACAAAGTTATCACGTTCCGTAAATGGGTCTTGTGCGACACCGATGACCTCGGCGCCAAGCTCGTGTAGCCAAATGGAAAGCCAGCTTCCCTTGAAACCGGTATGACCGGTGACAAGTACGCGCTTTCCATGATAGAAGGCATTGAAAATGTCTATCATGAATGAATGGAATAAATTACAATAGGATGATTAATTATATTTCATCATAGTAGCATGAAAGGCTACTATATAAAGAGTCGTTTTTGTATAACGATAGATAATACGATATTTGGGATGTACCAAAATACTGTAATACTTCATCTTGTCAGTACTACGTCTTTCTTCTAAAATTCCTATTTGCGGAGAATGGGATAAAGTTTCTGCAGTTTTACTAACATCCTCGGAGAAATGTATTGCAGCCTTAGCACCCATATTACAAGAATACCATGTAGCAATCTTATCAAACTGGTCCTGAGAACGCTTATACCACTTTATCTTCAAATTTTCCATTTTGCAAACATAGCTGCTACTTCTTCGTCAGTAGCAAAGCCGCTTGCTTCAGACAATCTGATTTCTTCGTCCAATTCTTCTTCTGTAAAGCAACAAGGCATAGTGTCTTCGTGCAGGAGTTCAAGACATTCCTGCAACTTCCCTTCATCGGTAGTACTATCGATGGAAGCAATCAGCCTGTTCTTCAAACCTTGAAGATAGGGGGTATTGTATGCAACTGCAGGTTCTGAAACTTTCATGGGTATTCTCCTCGTTTAGATATAGCAAAGGAATACATTTTATCTGTAACCGACAAATGTTTTAAGAATTTTCATCTGTTCATTACCAAACTTTCCATGGAGCCTGCCCCTTATCCCACATTTCATTCAACTCCGTATTGTCACGGAGTGTGTCCATCGGTTTCCAGAAACCAGTGTGACGATAGGCGTGCATATTGCCGTCTTTGGCTATCCGCTCCAGAGGGGTGCGCTCGAATATGGATGTATCGTCATTATCCGGTATGTAACCGAACACTTCCGGTTCGCAGACAAAATAACCGGCATTAATCCAATTGCGGTCGCCGTCGGGCTTTTCCTGGAAAGAAAGTACCTTATCGGTATTCAGATCTATCTGCAAAGCACCGAATTTACCTCCCGGTTTATAGGCTGTCAACGAAAGAGCGGCCCCCGATGCCTCATGTACGGCAAGAGTGTCAGCAATATTCAAATCCGTCACGCCATCGCCATAGGTCAGCAAAAAGCGTTCATTGCCGATGTATTTCTGAACCCGCTTGATGCGTCCGCCCGTCTGGGTGTTCAGCCCGGTATCTACCATGGTTACTTTCCAATTCTCGGAATGATTGTCAAGAATAGTAGTTGTATTGTTCGACAAATCTACAGTCATGTCACTGTTATGCCGGAAATAATTGGCAAAATATTCTTTAATGACATACTGTTTGTAGCCACAACAGATTACAAATTCAGTGATGCCATAATGGCTGTAAGTTTTCATGATATGCCAAAGGATAGGTTTCCCGCCAATCTCTACCATCGGCTTGGGAATCAGATTGGTGGCTTCACTCAGACGTGTACCGAGACCACCGGCAAGTATTACCGCTTTCATTTCACAAAATCCTTAATAGTGGTTATCATATAATCAAGCATATCATGAGTCATACCCGGATAGACACCTATCCAGAGTGTGTTGTTCATGATAAAGTCTGTACCGTCCAAATTACCGACAACACGGAATCCCTCACCGGAGCGACGCATCCCGTCAAAAGCCGGATGTTTCAGCAAATTACCGGCAAAGAGATTGCGGGTCTGTATCTTCTTGTTTTCCAGATGTTGGGACAACTCGTTACGGGTGAATCCCGCATCTGCTTTTACCGAAAGCAGAAAGCCGAACCAGCTGGGATTTGAATTCTTCTGCGCTTCGGGAAGAATCAGACCCCGAGTACCTTCAAGCCCTTGTTTCAAATAAGAAAAATTCTTCCGGCGGGCTGCAACAATTCCATCCAGTTTATCCAGCTGCGCACAACCGATGGCAGCCTGCATATCAGTCACTTTCAAATTATAACCGAAATGGGAATAGACATATTTATGATCGTAACCCAAAGGAAGCTCACCGAATTGTTTGGTAAAACGGCAACCGCAAGTATTGTCCACACCCCCTACACACCAACAGTCGCGCCCCCAGTCGCGGAATGAATTCACAATCTTATGCAATTGGAGATTGTTTGTATAGACAGCACCGCCTTCTCCCATAGTCATGTGATGAGGAGGATAAAAACTGCTGGTACCGATATCTCCGATCGTACCGGTTTTTCTCTCTTCCCCATTGATTGTATAAGTAGAACCTAAAGCATCGCAGTTGTCCTCTACCAGCCAAAGGTTATGCTTGTCGCAAAAAGCCTTTACAGCCGCCAGATTAAAGGGGTTGCCCAAAGAGTGGGCTATCATAACCGCCTTTGTTCTCTCGGAATAAGCGGCTTCCAACTGTCTCACATCAATATTATATTCGGGAATAGTGACATCTACAAAAACCGGGACAGCTCCATACTGAATGCAGGGGGTGACAGTAGTAGGAAAGCCGCAAGCAACGGTAATCACTTCATCACCACGCTTGATTTGCCGCTCACCCAACAAAGGCGATGTCAGTGCTGAAAAAGCCAACAAATTGGCGGAAGAACCTGAATTTGTCAAAGAACAGTATTTAACTCCCAGCCATGATGCAAAGCGCTTCTCAAATTTATGAGCCCATGGTCCGGCAGTCAGCCAAAAGTCAAGGGAAGAATCAACTAAATTGACCAGTTCGGCATGGTCGTAATAACGACCGCCATAATTCACAAAACTCTTGCCGGCGTCAAAAGGCTTTTTGTGCCCATGAACTTCAGCATAATATTCTTTGGTCAAAGCCAGAATTTGTTGTTTAAGTTCGTCTTTTCTATTCATAAATATGACTTTTATTTTTTATCTCTCAAATAATCCCACCACAGATTCAGCCCTAT
>NZ_QRME01000015.1:0-26936 GCF_003472565.1 Bacteroides sp. AM10-21B
TGGGTATGGATATCCGGGTGGTTTTTATGTTGGAGCTGGGGTGAGTTATGATTTGTGGCAGTGGTAGATCAAAGTATGCACATTAACTATTGTGATGTTACTATTTACTTAAGAATGTTAACGAAAAATAGGATGAGAGAGAATAATTACTTTATTTGCAAACTAAAACTATAGTAAAAGCATTACTATAACAAACTTAATACAGTCTTTATTATGAATAAAATATTTGCCTTTGATTATATGTTGTCTCTTTTTGAACAATGGTATAAAGAAGAGGGTAAAGGAACCATGAATTTTCAGAACTGTTCTAAGTTATCCGTGCTTAAACTTCTATTTCTGGCTGCAGTACCTAAGAGAGAAGACTCTAGGGATTTATTAGATGTTTTTGACAATTTTCATGCATTGCCATACGGTCCAGTAGAGAGTGATATATATAATGCTATTCAAGATAAAAAATTGCCATCCTACATCGTAACAGAAAGGTCAATTACTAAAAAAGAAAATGTAATGTTACCTTATAAAATAGAAGATTATATTTCTATAAAAGATGCTGTTAATGCTTTGAAAGAAAAAAACAAACATCTTATATTATTGAATGCCTTTGCTTTGGTGGAAATTACACATAAATGGGAAAGTTGGAAGCAATCTATAAATTTCGCTAAGTTAATGGAGATGTCAAGTTATAAAATGACTGTAGAATCGATTAGGAACGATAGAAATAAATACTTTGAATAAATAAAATAGGATGGGTTCTATATTAGAGCAATGTTATAATCAATTCATAGAAGAATTTCCAGAATCATGGCTTCCAAACGGTAGTGAGGAAGAAGTCGTCTTTTTCAATAAGAATACTCAGATTGATAGTTTTTTTGAGACATGTTTTATACTATTAAGCAAGTCGATTATTTGTGGGGAGTATATTAATGTCCCTAATTTTCTTGATGTATTGAATAACTTTTTGGAAAAGACAACAGTGGAATATGCCCCTCCATCGCTTTCAGAGTCGGGAAGTGAAAAGGTAGACAAGTTATTGTCACGATATAGAGACTTAAATTACTCTATCTATAATGCATTGCAACATTATAATTATTTTGTAACTGTATCGAAAAACAAATTTAGTACTGAGGAAAACAAATATAGATATGGTTTCTATAAACTGAAAAGCATTAAATCAACTGATAAGATTCTTAAATTATTTCCAGAGATAACAATTCCTCTATGTTTATTTGATTATAGGTTTCCTATTGGTGAAGATGAATTCCATAAACTACTTTTAAGTAGAAATAGATTAATGGAATACATCTCTGAAGGTAGTTCGGAAAGAAGAACTGTTTTAGCAATATTGCTCCACAAGTGCCATTTCATAATATGCAAAATTAAAGAAACTCCTTTTTATATTAATTTTGAATCAAATACTGTATGCATAAATCCTAAAGAATTAGAGATAGGATATTATGACGGATTTGTAACAAAAGAATGTGATTCAGAATTAAAAGCTAATGAACTTTTGAATAATATTAACGGAGCAAATCCTGAACTGAAATCATTTGTTTTGTTAATGAAATACTATAAACAAAATCTTACTGATAAGTCTGATATTGTTAAGATGGATTTTGTTTTAAATAAATATTCTGATATTTATCAGATAAAACGGAATTCACAAGAGTTTATAAACCCTAGTAACTCAATAGAAGAATATAATAAATTCTCATTGAATTCTATTTTAAATTTCCTGCATAATTGTCGTTTTTCATTTTATACACAAAAATGCAATCCTAATCTAAAGCAAATAAAAGAAGAACTTCGACATATAGAGAATATACAGGCAAAAA
Source organism: Bacteroides sp. AM10-21B (assembly GCF_003472565.1). Taxonomy (NCBI): domain Bacteria; kingdom Pseudomonadati; phylum Bacteroidota; class Bacteroidia; order Bacteroidales; family Bacteroidaceae; genus Bacteroides; species Bacteroides sp. AM10-21B. The sequence goes on from NZ_QRME01000015.1 coordinate 1,833, forward strand.
CTGGAGTGAAAAATTTTCATCCATATGAGAAAGCTATAGAGGCTATTACTAAATGTATTGAACTTCACATAGAACAAGAAGATTTTGATAATAGGCTTATAGAAGATAAGTTGGAAGAACTTAACCGCGTGATTGTTTTATACGAAGAATCTTATGAATGGAGTCGATCTCACCAGTTTTTTCCTTTTCAATTACCATTTGAGGAGTCTATGTATGGTGTAAGTGATGAATCTATTAAACTATTTGTGCCTTCGGCTTATGCTAGATATATTAACTATAATATACTAAAAGAACGGTTAGAGCAATTTAATAGGACTAAAGAGTATTTGAGGTTTCGTTGCGATTTATCAATGGAAAGGAAAGAAATAACTCAGATAAAAGATGATATTAAAACATCAGATAAAAAAGCTTATGATTTAATAGCAATATTTACAGCAGCTATTACGTTCCTTTTTGGTATTGTAAATATTTTCATAAACAATACAATGTTGGATTTATACCAATTAATAGCTAACACGATAGGCTTTGGGATATTACTATTACTTTTTGCATCTTTATATTTATTTATTTCGCCATTATTAATTCAAAGGATAAATTGGTGGCAGTATTTTAAAACAGGTCGTTTTATAGCCGGTATAATATTAATAGTTATGTATGCTATATTAGCTTTCACATTATCAAGTGTAAGTAGGTCAGTAATAGATAAAATAGGCAAAACGGAATCTATAACAAAAGATTCATTATATAATAAAGAGAAGTTAGAAATACAGCAAATAAAGGCAGCCCAATAAGCTGCCTTTATTGGTATATTCATATTTCAGTAACAATTCAGACTTATTTATGACGTGCACCGGTTTTCCGTCGGGGCTTTTTTGTCCGTTTCTATTTGATTTTTTTCTTGCTCTGTATTTTTGTGAAATAACGTTGATCTGCAATTCTATGAATAGGAAAGTTTATATTGATGGAAATTTACTTGTTAAGAAAGGTATCTTTTATGCCCAAAATATAGTGATGGGTGTAGATGAAATGTTTAAGACTAATGTGGATGAAATTATATGTCCACCTAACGGACTATTAGAAATAACAGAGGACTATGGCTCTATTTTCACTGTCTATTACATAAAAGGCGGGTGTACTTTTTATGGTGGTGAAGATGGATTTATTTACATGTTTGAAACAAAACATGAGGTTACATGTGATAAGTATAAACAAAATATTAAATTAATAGAAAAATTAATAAATGAAGTTGAGGTTCCTGAAAATTTAAAAAATACATATTATCAGCAGCAATATGTTAGTGTTTTTGGTGCTTTAGAATACTTTCTTTTTGATACATTTATGGGGCAAGTTTGTAGTAACTATGATATTTATATAAAGGTACTCTCAAACCATGTAAAGTATTTGGAATATAGTAGAGAAATAAAAAAGATATTGAGAGGAAAGCATAATTTGGAGCAAGAAAAAATGTTTATAGCGCAATCAAAGGAAGTTATTTATCACAATACGAAACAGGTTGCAGCTTTATTTTCAGTTGCTTTTGATATGTCTGTTAATTTGGAAATTTTAAACAAGCAAATAGAGGTAAGAAATGATATAGTACATAGATTTGGGCATACAAAAAAAGGAGATGAGATTCATATGACAAAAGGGAACGTTGTATCTCTTATTGTTAAAACAGATATTTTAGTCAACGATATATCGAAAAGGATTACTGAATTTATAGAAGGGGCGACAGAATAAGCTGCTCCTTTTTTATGCATATTTTATTTGATAATACCTCTTGGTTTTGTATTTTTGTGGAGTAACTTTGATTTTATAATACTATGAATAGATTTTTATTAGCTGCTTTCCTTTCTTTTGTTGGGATTGTATTGTTTGCTCAAACTCCGTATAAGACATACTGCAATCTTATCGGTGATGAAAATTCACTAAAGAAGGGTGTTGTAAGTGTAAGAATTGATTATGGACAAGATGATTTGAAAGATAATAAGTTCGTAGATGAAAATGGGAAAGAGATAAAGTTCCGCACAATGGTTTCAGCTATGAACTTCATGTCTAAACTTGGTTGGCAATTGGAGCAAGTCTACAATCGGATTGACCAAGTTGATGGAAGCCCCATGATTATTTGGGTCTTATCGAAAGAGATTACCTCTGAAGAAGAAATAACAAAAGGATTTCAGACCAAACGAATGTATGATACCTCTCAAGCTCATAAAAATAAGGTAAAGGTAGACTAATGGCTGTTTTTTGTACTGCAAAGTATTTCAGTTATTATCCGACTTTATCGGTTGAAGGAATTTGTTGGAGGAGCGGTTGAGTAAATCGCTCCTTTTTCTTTGTTTTTCCTATTGTAATAATAATTCTTCTCTATTTAGTTAGGTGTTTCGTTATATATGGGGTTTTTATATAAATAATATTTATATTTGTATCCTAATCTCAGGTATTGTATTATGAATGACAAACAACAACTCCTTATTAATTGCACATCCCTTATTCCTGTCATAGGAACCTTGATTTTAATAAAGGTTGCCAACGACCAGCTTGTCACTATGGTTACTGCCTATGTACTTTGTGGAGAGCTTTTGGGCGTATTGGTTAGCCGGATATTGAAACTGTATCATATTGATGTGGTTTTTGTTTGGTTGGGCGGGATTCTTCTTTGGCTTTGGTATTGCTTTGGGGTACAGCCCAGCTATATAGGTTGAAAGATTTTGTTGAAGGATTAGTTAAATCTTTAATATTATGGCAGAACTCAAATATACCTATGCTCTTGATGATAATGAAAATTGCGTTAACATTGAAAATGCTCAGAAAGGAATAGAATATTTATGTCCTCATTGCAAAGGGAAAATGATTGTAAAAGAAGGTTCTGTTAAGGTAAAGCATTATGCTCATAAGATAAGACCACAAGATTGTAGTTATGAAACTTATCTTCATGCTCTTGCAAAGAAAAGAATTGAAGAGTGGTTTAATTCAGATGAGACATTCAATATCTCTTTCAGAACAAAAGATAGATGCCCTAATTTTGCACATTGTCTATGGAACCATAACAATACCCTTTCTTCTTATTGTGAGAAAGAATCGAGCCAATCTTTTAACTTAAAGAATTATTACAATGTAATCACTCGAGAAAAAACATATAAGGGGTTTCGTGCAGATTTGCTTCTTACCAATTCGGAGAATAAACATGAACCTGTTTTCATCGAAATTTTAGTTTCACATCAGTGTGAAAAGGGAAAGTTAGTGTCTGGGATACGTATTATTGAGGTGGTTCTAAATTCAGAATATGAGTTGAATACTATCATACAAAGTGGGACAATTTCCGAGAACGAACGAGTGAATTTTTATAATTTCAAACGTAAATGTGGAATATCTGAAACTGAAGGTTTGATGCTTAATAAGTTCGTATTATTGGATTCTATGCAAGGCTTTTGTCCGAGTAATCGTAGTAATTGCAAAATATATACTCAGAGACATTCATCTGCTATATTTGAAATTACATTCGATTATTTGACGAATCATACTACTACATGGATAAACCCTTTTGTCTTTGGTTGGGCAATTGCATATAAGAATTATGAAAATGTGAAGAATTGTTTTTTATGTAAATATTATAAAGAAAATTACTATAATCAGAGGCTATGTTGTTTATATAAAAAGAAAGGAATTGAAAAATATTGTAAATCTAATCAGGCTATAGGATGTAATGAATTTACGGTTGATGAAAGTGTTATCAGTGAGAACCACAATTATTTGCCGCATATTACATATAATGTTTGGGAGAAGGGGATGGATAAATATGGAGTTGATTATGATATTTTGGAAAAAGATGAATAATTAAGAATGTTTCAAATCCCCCGTAGGTTCAACTACGGGACGGTGTCAATCTAAAACACACCATGAAAAGCAAAGTAGGTCTATTCTATTATAGATAAATCATCGTCAACTCCATATTGATTACATCCAAAAGCTGCACACATCAAAATAAAACGCTCTTTTATTCCTAATCCGGTATATCTATCTACGGCTCCACTACCTTTAGCATGGAGACCCGCTACATATTTGTCTATCTGTACCTTGTTCATTAAATCCACATGAGTTTTACGGGCAAGTTTACTGCTTGCAATCTCATATATAGGTTTGTACTCGTTTGTTCCGAATTGGGTATTAAAAATGGCAACTTTCCTATTAATCCCACAAAATTCAAGTAACTTTTTAATTTGGTAGTTATATCCAGTTTCTCCATTTCCTTCAGGATAGTAAGGGAGTAAGGCTTTGTTAGCTGAGGTATCTTTATATTTCATTATAATGTCATAGGCTACTTTTATTATGGGAGTTTTTATTTCTGTACGTATCAATCCATCCCTATACGTTTTTTGAGGTAGATAGTGAATAAATGGTATCCCTTCTTCAACGCCTATATTATCAAAAGTAAATCGCCTAAAATCACCTATACGGCAACCGAAACAACATTGAACTATGAACACGTCTTTTACTCGCTGCAATACTTCAGGACATTCTTTGCAAATAATTTCATTAAATTCTGTTTTGGTTAAAAAGAAAGGTTCATCATATTGTTGCTTCATAATAGACTCTTTTTCTTTGCCTATTTTACGGAAAGGAGATACGGGAATAATATCATTGCTTTCAAGTTCTATCATAAATGCTTGTAATAACAATAGTTTCTCAGCAATTGTATTTTGGCTTCTTTCCTTTGAAGGTATGTTTCGTTTGTTCATGTCCGCATATAATTCAGGATATTTTTCAACCAGAGTATATTCTTTACGTAGGAAATCACGAAAGTTTAGAATATGTTCTTTTTTGAATTCATTAATTGGCAATCCATTAATACCATTGACAATAAAGAATCGGGTCAGTTCCCTTATCACTACATCGTAATGTTTCTTTCTTCCAGTACCGATTACACCCGTATTTAACCATCCGTCAACATAACGCTGAAACATGCTGCACATGGATTCTTCTTTATTCTTGATATTGTATTTCTCCGGATGAAGATGTTGGTCTATCAGAATTTCCAGTTTTTCACTTGTCAATTCTTTATTACCTCCGTAAATAGATAAAATGAGATTTTTCCGCTCCTCAATAGATGTATTAAATGATGTTCTTGCATCTAACTTTATAATGCTTTTGGCTTTATACTTTTCAGTCTTGGCATCCCAAAGAATAGGAGAGACCATAATCTCTGATTTATGGAATAACTGTACGCTGCGTCCGTCTGATAAACGAAATCTGACGTTTACTTCTTTATCCTTCTTTCCGGTTCTTATAAATGCTTTTACTGTGGTCATATATTCTCTGTTATGTCGGTTGTGCAAATGTACTAAATTTGCACAACTCAGTTCAAATATCGTACAACATAATGCAATAGTATGCTATATAATGTTTTATATATGTCTGATTATTAATATTATGATGTGTATATTAGTTTTACAGTATTTTATATTTTCAATCGCAACGGAATCACAACGAAAAGGCAAGTAGTCGATAAAACTGCTTGCCTTTTATTGTTTTTAGAGGGTGAAAAATATTCAACTTAACGGAGCAGTAGAAAGTCCGTGGGGATTTTGTTTGATGTAATAATACAGTTTTATTTCATTTCTTTTACGCCCGCTATCCCCCTATAAATAGGACGTTTTGGAAGGGTGGAAGGGGTACAAGTGTAAACTGAAATCCAAGAATATTCCTTGTTTTTATATACATGATAATCTGTTTTGACGTATATCAAAATGAATTATGATATACATCAAAACAGATTTTTGCCAACTGAATACTTCTTGCGCAAGTAGTGATTTGAGATTGTTATTGAGGGCGCAAAACTACAACCCCAAAAACAAGGTACGCAATGTGTATCTATTTGAATGCTTATGTTCAAATGCAGCCGCTGAGTTTTTTAATGCTAAAATAAAATTGTTCAGAGCCAATTTGCATGGAGTGGCTGACAAAAAGTTCTTTTTTTAGAATTGATTATACATGTTTATTCCCACTAAATCTCTGCCGAGTCCCTTTCAGTACGTTGCTTACTCCAAATAGGCAGGGCTGCATTTATACTTTTACTTGAATAGCAATTGCGCCATATGGTACAAGCTTCTGCGCCAAGTCAGAAATTCATGTGCTGTGTCGGGAGACACGAACGAGGTGGCGTTGAAGCCGGCAGCTTTTAGGTCTTCTACAGCTTTGGTCACACCTGTAGGATTTTCTTTGCTTCCGCAGCTGATGAAGATACCTGCCACTTGGTTCTTGTCTTTGATGTCATTCGGAGTATAGATACCACCACTCAATAATCCATAGTAATTGAATACTTCAGGACGACGGAGAGTAATCAGTTTCGTTTCGAAGCCGCCCATGGAAAGTCCTGCCATAGCACGATGTTTCTTGTCGGCCAGCGTGCGGAAATTGCTGTCAATGTAAGGTATCAGCTCGTCTACCAGCACTGTTTCAAATTCTTTGGCTGTGAACTCGTTGATATGTCCGAACTTTACATCGTTCGTCATGCCGTAGGTCATTACAATGATGAAAGGTTCTATCTTGCCTTCGGCAATCAGATTGTCCATGATGAGATTGGCATGTCCTTGATTGGACCAAGCTGTTTCATCTTCTCCCCAACCATGTTGCAAGTAGAGAACCGGATATTTCTTCTTGTCTTTGCCGTAAGTGGGCGGAGTGTAGACGAATGCGCGGCGGTGGGTATTGGTGCTCTTGGAATAGAAATAGATTTGCTGTACGTTACCGTGAGCCACTTCCTTCATGGCATAGAAATCTGCATCGTGAGCCGGAATTTCAATACCGCTTTCCCAACGGCAGGAACCGTAGTAATTCTTTGCGCCCGGGTCGTTGAACACACCACCGTCAATATCGAGGTGGTAATAGTGGAATCCTTCGTCCATAGGTCCTTCGGTAGTACCTACCCATACGCCGTCTTTATCCTTGCGGAGAACTGTACCTCCACGACCGCCCAAACCGAGGCTGACAATGACTGACTTGGCGTCCGGAGCCACTACGCGGAAACGGGCATATCCCTGAGAGTTGACCATAGGATATTCTTGTCCCGGTTGGTTGAGTACGGATGGACGAAAATCTTCTTTCACTACCGCATTGTCGGCTGCAGGGTCAAAATTCTTGATGAGGTTGTACACACGCTTTGGCTTGTAGTTCTCGTCGTAGGGCAACGGATAGTTGCGTACACCAACCCATGAGTCTTTGTCGGATAGATTCCAAAAAGTAACGTTGCCTACCACATCCTTATGTTTACGGAGAACCTTGAACAGACGTGTATATTGGTCTTCCTGAAGTGTTTTTACCGTTTGGCTGATATTGCCGGCCTCACGGCTGAAATTGAGTTGTCCTCCCATTTCCTCGTTGGCGCGGATATCCAGTTCGGTGATATGGATGTGCTTTACTATCGTAGAGTATTTTGTCAGGGCGGCATCTACGTCTTCCATGCTCGGACCGTAGATGTTGTAATGTCCCTGCATACCGATACCGTCAATGGGGATACCTTCTTCTTTCATAGATTTCACCATGTTATAAATGCGGTCGCGCTTTTGCGGATCGGCGGCGTTATAGTCATTATAGAAAAGGAGTGCGTTGGGGTCGGCTTCACGAGCATAGATAAAGGCTTTTTTGATGAATTCGTCACCCGCTATCTGATAGAGGGGAGAATTGCGGTAAGGGCTCGGTTTCTGCCCCATACCTCTCCGTCCACCTTGCCAGCCACCGTCGGAGATTGCTTCATTCACTACGTCCCATGCATATATCACGTCTTTGTAGCGTTCCATGATGGCTGTGATGTGGTGCTTCATGTTCTGAAACAATTTTTCTTTCGATACGAGGTTTCCTTTTTCGTCCTGATACATCCATTTGCCTATTTGGGCGTGCCATATCAGGCAGTGTCCGCGGAGCTTGATTCCGTTGTTACGGCAGAAGTTGGCAATCTTGTCGGCATTCTCCCAGTTGAACTGTCCGTAGGCCGGTTCGGTTGGTTGCGGTTTCATGTCGTTTTCCGCAGTGATACTGTTGAAGTCCTTTTTGATAATGGCAATCTGTTCAGGATTTGTGATGTTGCGCATATTTACTGCTACACCAATGGAGAAGTAGTCTTTGTAAGCATCTTTTAGTCCTGTTTCATTGTTTTGTGCCAATCCGCTGCTTGCGCCCATGACGAATGCCAATGCGCAGAGGGAAAATTTAAATAAATGTTTCATACAATAATAAATTAAAGGTTTTACTTTACGATTACAAAAGAATGCTTTTTGTACAAAAAGTAACTATATCTATGTTACACATTCTTTTTTGTATGATACATATTTCAGAAAAATGAAGAAAAACGGTATATTTAGATAATTTCATCGTTCGGAAATGTCACTCCCCAGTCCCGCCTTAGCTCATCCATTATGCGCATGATACGCAGGGTTTCGCGATGTGGCATATAAGGAGATTCCAGCAATCCTTGTTCGAGAGCCTCGAAGCTGGCGATAACTTGATATTCGTAGCCTGTAATCTGAGGAGGGGCAGGATATTCAGCGGTCAGACGGTAATCCAAGTCGTAAACACGCGCTATTTCCGGATTGTTGATATTTTCCACAATGATATATCCTTTATCACCCGAAATTATTCCCTTGCGATCGCTGCGCGGATACATGGAACTGTTTAGTACCGCCATTCTGCGATTACTGAAAAACTGTGTGATGCTTTCTTGGTCGTCCATTCCCGTGTCGGTCTTGGTACAGGCGGATACGGTACGTTCTATCTCGTCTCCATAAATCATAGCGGCAAAGTTCAGTGCATACACGCCGAGATCGAGTAAGGAGCCTCCTGCCAGTTCGGGGCGTTGCATCCGTTCCTTTTCCGAAACGGGGTAACATAGATTGGCAGTCAGTGTATAGGGATGTCCGATGACACCTTGCCGAACCAATTCGATAACTTTGAGTGACAGAGGCATATAACGGGTCCAAATGGCCTCGGTGATGAAGACCTTGCGACTTTCGGCAAGTTCCAGCAATGTCTCGGCTTCGCGGGCATTGGCGGTGAATGCCTTTTCGCAAAGTACGGGTTTGTTGTGTTCGATGCAGATACGTGCATGTTCGTAGTGCAAGGCATGGGGAGTGGCGATGTACACCAGTTCCACGTCATTGTCCTTGACCAGTTCTTCGTAAGAGCCATAAGCGCGGGCAATACCGTGCTTGGCGGCAAAGCTATCGGCGTGCGCTTGTGTACGGGAGGCGATGGCGAGACATTCGTAACCCTTCATTCCTGCAAGAGTGATTGCCATTTTTTCGGCAATCCAGCCGGAACCGAGGATGCCTACAGTGTGGTTCTTTGTATTCATACTGTTTGAAACGGTTATTAAAGTTTATATTAAATATATACGATTGCGTTATTTTCTCGGGGTAAAGGTACGAAGATATGGATTTTCATCAGATTATTCAATTGTTTTTTCAGGCTTTGTGCGAATTTCCTGCATTTATCTTTTTTAGGCTTCGCGGAACTTCCTATCTTTGCACTCCTAAATATAGAGATAAAACTGTAACATTTTGGACTGGCTATATAGTTTGTTTATCGAACATTCCGCCCTGCAGGCAGTGGTGGTACTCTCGTTGATTTCCGCTATCGGATTAGGCTTGGGGAAAGTGCATATTTGCGGCATTTCCCTTGGTGTGACGTTTGTTTTCTTTGCCGGTATTCTTGCCGGACATTTCGGATTGTCCATTGATCCGCAGATGCTGAATTATGCGGAAAGTTTCGGACTGGTGATATTTGTGTATGCGTTGGGGCTGCAGGTAGGGCCCGGCTTTTTCAGTTCTTTCCGCAAAGGCGGCGTGCAACTGAATATGTTGGCTCTGGGTGTGGTGCTGATAGGCACGTTGATGACGGTGTTGGGCAGCTACGGACTGAATATTCCGTTACCGAATATGGTGGGTATCCTTTGTGGAGCTACGACCAACACACCGGCTCTGGGTGCGGCACAACAGACATTGAAGCAAATGGGACTGGAATCCAGCACCCCGGCTCTGGGTTGTGCGGTGGCGTATCCATTGGGTGTGGTGGGAGTGATTCTTGCCGTATTGGTAATACGCAAGGCTTTGGTTTGCAAGGAAGATTTGGAACTGAAAGAGAAAGACGATGCGAACAAAACCTATATTGCAGCGTTTCAAGTACACAATCCGGCTATTTTCAATAAAAGCATCAAGGAGATAGGCGGGCTGAACTATCCGAAGTTCGTTATTTCCCGTTTGTGGCGGGATGGTAACGTAAGTATTCCTACCTCCGAGAAGATTATCAAAGAGGGAGACCGTTTATTGGTGGTGACTTCGGAAAAGTATGCTCCGGCATTGACCGTACTGTTCGGTGAACAAGAGCATACCGATTGGAATAAGGAAGACATTGACTGGAATGCCATAGACAGCCAACTCATTTCACAACGTATTGTAGTGACGCGCCCCGAGCTGAATGGAAAGAAGCTGGGTTCGCTGCACTTGCGCAATCATTATGGCATTAATATCAGTCGTGTGTATCGTAGCGGCGTGCAGTTGCTTGCCACTGCGGAACTGACCTTGCAGTTGGGCGACCGCCTGACAGTGGTGGGTGAGGCTGCCGCCATACAGAATGTGGAAAAAGTGTTGGGAAATGCTATCAAAAGTCTGAAAGAGCCCAATTTGGTGGCTGTATTTATAGGTATCATTTTAGGACTGGCTCTGGGGGCTATTCCCATTTCCCTGCCGGGCATCAGTGCTCCGGTGAAGTTGGGATTGGCAGGTGGCCCGATTATCGTAGGTATTCTGATAGGCACTTTCGGGCCGAGGATGCATATGGTGACTTATACTACACGTAGCGCCAATCTGATGCTCCGTGCCTTGGGGTTGTCGCTCTATCTCGCTTGTCTGGGACTGGATGCAGGGGCACACTTTTTCGAGACGGTGTTCCGTCCGGAAGGCTTGCTGTGGATTGCTGCAGGTTTTGCGCTGACTGTGATTCCGGTGCTGATAATGGGTGTGATTGCCTTTAAATGGATGAAGGTGGATTTCGGTTCCATGGCAGGTATGTTGTGCGGAAGTATGGCAAACCCGATGGCACTGAATTATGCCAACGACACTATTCCGGGTGACAATCCGTCAGTGGCTTATGCTACGGTATATCCGATGTGTATGTTCTTGCGGGTAATCATAGCGCAGGTATTGTTGATGTTTTTGTTGAGTTGAGAATTAAATGTAGTATTAATTACTGATAACCGAATATAAATCATAAATCTAAAATCATAAATCTTGTCATGGGAACTATTACTCCGGAAAGTATAATCAGTGACTTGCGCTATTTGCAATTATTGTCGCGCAGTTTTCCTACCATAGCCGATGCCAGTACGGAAATAATCAATCTGGAGGCTATTCTGAATTTGCCTAAGGGTACAGAACATTTTCTTACGGATATTCATGGAGAATACGAAGCTTTTCAACACGTATTGAAGAACGCTTCGGGGGCAGTAAAACGGAAGGTGAATGAAATCTTCGGCCATACGCTGCGCGAGAGTGAGAAAAAAGAAATCTGCACGCTGATTTATTACCCGGAGGAGAAGTTGCAGTTGATAAAGGAACAGGAAACCGATTTGGACGATTGGTATCTTATCACTTTGAACCAGTTGGTGAAAGTGTGCCAGAACGTATCTTCCAAATATACACGCTCGAAGGTACGCAAGGCGTTGCCGGCAGAGTTCTCGTATATCATTCAGGAGTTGCTGCACGAGTCCAGTGTGGAACCTAACAAGCATGCGTATATCAATGTCATTATCAGTACGATAATCTCGACCAAGCGTGCGGATGATTTTATCATAGCCATGTGTAACCTTATCCAACGGCTTACGATTGACTCCTTGCACATTGTGGGAGACATCTATGACCGTGGCCCGGGCGCACACATCATCATGGATACGCTTTGCGATTACCATAACTTCGACATTCAGTGGGGCAATCATGATATTCTGTGGATGGGAGCCGCATCGGGCAATGATGCCTGTATAGCGAACGTAATCCGTATGTCCATGCGCTATGCTAACTTGGCAACGTTGGAAGACGGATACGGCATCAACCTGTTGCCGTTGGCTACATTTGCAATGGATACTTATGCGGATGACGCCTGCACTATCTTTGCCCCGAAGATGAACTTTGCCGATGCCAATTACAATGAAAAGACATTGCGCCTGATTACACAGATGCATAAAGCAATTACGATTATCCAATTCAAACTGGAGGCGGAGATTATCAACCGTCGTCCGGAGTTTGGTATGGAGGGTAGGAAGCTGTTGCATAAGATAGACTTTGAACGGGGGGTATTTGTGTACGAAGGAAAAGAATATGAATTGCGTGACAGCAATTTCCCGACCATCGACCCGGCTGACCCGTATCGCCTGACTGATGAAGAACGGGAATTGGTGGATAAGATTCATGCTTCGTTCATGAACAGCGAGAAACTCAAGAAACATATGCGTTGCTTGTTTACCTACGGCGGTATGTATTTGGTGTGCAACAGTAATTTGTTGTACCATGCGTCTGTACCTTTGAATGAGGACGGAAGTTTCAAGCATGTACGTATCGGTAAGAAAGAGTATTGGGGACATAAGTTACTGCAAAAGACCGACCAGCTTATCCGTACCGCTTACTTTGATGAGGACGGTTCCAAAGAAAAGAATTTTGCATTGGACTATATGTGGTATATGTGGTGCGGGCCGGATGCACCGTCTTTCGACAAAGACAAGATGGCGACTTTTGAGCGATACTTCATTGCGGACAAGGCTTTGCACAAAGAGAGTAAGGGCTATTACTACACGCTCCGCAACCGTGCCGATATTTGCGATAATATTCTGACTGAATTCGGGGTAGAACCGGGTCCTCATTCACACATCATCAACGGGCATGTACCTGTGAAAATCATCAAAGGCGAGCGTCCTATAAAAGCGGACGGCAAATTGCTGGTGATTGACGGTGGTTTCTCCAAAGCTTATCAGCCCGAAACAGGTATTGCCGGATATACATTGGTGTACCACTCACACGGTATGCAGTTAGTGCAGCACGACCCTTTCCAAAGCCGTCAGAAGGCGATTGAGGAGGGACAAGACATCAAATCTACAACATTCGTCATTGAGTTCAACTCGCAGCGTATGATGGTGAAAGATACGGATAAGGGCAAACAGCTTATTACGCAAATCCAAGACCTGAAGAAGTTGCTTGTAGCATATCGGACAGGATTTATCAAGGAAAAAGAAATCCTTTAAAACAATACCACACCGCCCTCTATAATGGCACCTTTGTCAAAATTGGCGTTCCTGTTGTAATACCTATCCCAACCATAACCGCCTGTAACGAATACTCCCAAGTGTTTGGGCAGGCGGTATTCAAGGTTGATGCGGGTTTGGAGGGAATAGAGGCGGGCAGGGAAGCCGTAGTCTTTGTTTTTGAAAGTTTCCACATGTTGGTAGCCTAAATCACCGCTGATGAACAGTTGTTTGTATACAGGCAATTCCAAACCTGCACGGTAGAACAGTGCGCCGGAGAACTTATCGCTGAAACCGAGGTAATGTGTACCCCCTCCAAGAATGGTGTAGAACAATTCGTTTTTGAAGCGGGCTGCCATATTCAGTTTTGTGGTGTTACCGCCAAAAATCATCATCTGCACCTTTGTGTTCGGATTGGCATTCACCAGTCCCAACTGGAAACCGTCCAGCTTATCCTTGTAATAGTTCACCAAACCTATCTGAAGACCTTTGGCATGGACAGCCACATTAAAGGGAGCGAGTTGCACACCGACGGACGTGCTTCCTGTGATATTTCCTAAACCGGAAATCTGTATTCCTTTCATATCGCCGCCTACCACATTCAGCAGTCCGGATGCAGTGACACCTGCGAAGTCGCCGCCCGAAATGTTGGCAAGTCCTGCAAGCTGTACACCGGCGCTTTTTTCACCCGTAATATTCAGTAAGCCGCCCATGATGACGCCATTGCTGTTATCCCCTGTAATGTTCGCCAGACCGGAGAGAACCACTCCCTGCGCATAACTGCCGGTAATGCCCACCAGACCGGAAACGGACAAACCGCTGAGATTGCTCCCATTGATATTGGTTATACCCGCTACCTGTACGCCCCGCATACTTCCACCCACCATATTGGATATACCGGAGAATTGTACTCCGTTCATATCTCTGCCTACAACAGCTCCCAAGGCATTTACTCCCAAACCGTTCAGGCAGTTCATGGCGGAAAAGATACCGAGATTGAAGAAAGTACTTCCAACAGTGTCCGTACGTTGTGTGGCAATATTTCTCCAAAGAGAAAGGTTGATGCCTGTTTTTTCTTTACGGATGGGTTGTTGCTTGTTTACTTGGGCATGAACTGTCCCGGCTGAAAGCAGGGACAGGCAAATGAGTGAAAATATACGTTTCATAATTCTTTATAGCATTTCATCCGGCCATGGAGCCAGCTGTCCGGTAGTGTGCAGTGTAGGACGCTGTGCATCCACTGACCGTAGGTAGTTACTTAATTTTTTGGATAGCTTCTTTACGAGTTTCGGGTTCTTGGCGGCTACATCATGCTTTTCGCTGATGTCGGCCGGGATATTGAACAATTCGTGCTTGCCGCTTCCGAAGTAGTACACCAGTTTCCATTCTCCGGATCGGATGGAGCAGGTAGCGCCTATGCCGGGTCCGGAAGGACCCCAGCTATGCGGATAGTGCCAGTAGATGTCACGGGAGGGTATTTTACCTTTGCCGGTAAGTAGGGGCAGAAAGCTGATGCCGTCGCGTTGCTGTACGGTATTGTAATCCTTCACCCCGGCTATTTCGAGAATGGTAGGGAAGAAGTCCTCTATCATCAGATAGTGGTCGCATTTGGTTTTGGCGGCTACTACACCGGGCCAACGCACAATCATCGGTTCACGCACTCCGCCCTCGTAGGCTGAACCTTTTCCGCTGTTGAGCGGGTAGTTCTGCACGTGCAGCTGTCCGGCACGAGTGTGTGCGGCCAATCCGCCGTTGTCGGACATGAACAGAAGGACGGTGTTGTCGGTCAGGTTGTTTTTGTCCAGATAATCCATTATGTCGCCGAGACTCTTGTCCATGCCTTCAATCAGGGTGGCATACGCGGCTTCTACCGGGGGAAGTCCTTTGTCCAGATACTTCTGATAGAAACGCATATCGGGCTGAATCGGTGTATGGATGGCATAATGCGCCATATAAAGGAAGAAAGGCTTGTCCGTTTCCAGTGCATCATCCAGTGCTTTCCCGGCTTCTATGGTGAGGGCTTCGGAGAGGAAGATATTCTTTCCATGATACTTCTCCAGTCCGGGTACAGCTGCCAGCGGACTCTTTCCTCCGGGTTTGTTTCCGAAGTTATTCATGCCGTAGTAGCTGGCGGGAGAGCCAGCCGCATGACCGGCTATGTTTACGTCGAAACCCATTTTCAGAGGATCGGCCCCGGGAGTATCGTTAGCGCCGAAGTGCGCTTTGCCGCAATGTATGGTGTGGTAGCCGTTGTCCTTTAGCACTTGTGCCAGTGAGGTGATATGTGTGGTACGCTCCACGCCGGGTTCTTGACAGATGCCGTTGACGTTCCATTCGGGGTAACTCAGAACCGAGTCCGGCTTTTCGTGAGTGGTGTTCTTGCGCAATGTCCAGCTTGTCACCCGGTGGCGTGCAGCGTTCATTCCCGTAAACAGGCTGACGCGTGTGGGTGAGCTGACACTGCAAGCATAGGCTTGCGTAAACATTTTACCCTGAGTTGCCAAACGCTCCATATTAGGCGTATGATACGTATCGTTGTAGCGGGTACGCTGTGTCCAGAAAGGCAGGGAAGTATCCTGCCAACCCATATCATCCACTAAAAATAAAATGATATTGGGACGTTTCTCCGCAACGGGTGCTACTTCGCTTGGCGGCATTGCTTTTGCTTCTCCTGCCATTCCACATAACGGAAGTAGCGCGGCAGATAATAATAATTCGTTTTTCATTGAGAGGTTAGATATGTTTCTTCTTATCCTTTTGCTTCCTGATACAAGAAGCGTTTGATGGATTTCTTAGGCGTTTTTTCAAATTCTTCAGGATATATCTTCATCTTTGAAACCTGACAGTAGGCAGGGAGTTCAGCATTCAGGGCTACACGATTCTCTTCCATGACACGTTCTATGTCGTCATTGGTGAGACCGTGGGCAAAGGCGTCGTCAAAGTCGGGATATACCAATCCTACAAGTTTTTCGTTTTGCTGTACGATGATGCTTTCAGATACGTACGGCAGGTTGTTCAGCTTGTCTTCTATCTCTTCGGGGTAGATGTTCTGTCCGCTTGGGCCAAGGAGCATATTCTTGCTGCGTCCTTTGATGGTGACATTGCCTTGGGCATCCATAAGGGCGAGGTCGCCGGTATGCAGCCAGCCGTCTTTGTCCACCACCTCTTCGGTGGCCTCCGCATTCTTGTAGTAGCCCAGCATGACGTTTGGACCGCGGCAAACAATCTCACCGGGGATATTCTCCGGGTCGGGAGAAAGAATCTTCACTTCCATACGCGGGGCGGCTTTACCGCAAGAGCCGGGTTTGAAGCGTGTCCAGTCTTCATAACAGATGATAGGGCCGCATTCCGTCATACCGTATCCTACGGTGTAGGGGAAGTCTATCATACGCAGGAATTGTTCTACTTCTTGGTTGAAGGCTGCACCGCCTACAATTACCGCTGCAAAATTACCGCCGAAAGCCTGTATCATTTGTTCGCGTACGGTGGCCTTTATCTTGTCGTTGATAATGGGCACTTTCAGCAACAGTTTCATGGTAGGCGTTTCCAGTTTGGGCAATACGCTCTTCTTGATAATTTTTTCGATGATGAGCGGCACGGCTACAATGAGGTTGGGCTTTACGTCGGCAAAGGCTTGGAAGATAATCTTCGGGCTCGGCATACGGGTGAGGTAATAGATGTGGCAGCCTACGGAAAATTCATACAGGAATTCAAAAGCCAGTCCGTACATATGCGCCATTGGCAGCATACATACCAGTTTGTCTCCGGCTTTCAGCGGCAACACTTCAAAGGCGAACTTGGTATTGGACCACAAGCTGCGATAGGGCAGCATTACGCCTTTCGAGTAGCTGGTTGTACCTGAGGTATAGTTGATGACCGCCAGTTCTTCGGGCAGGTCTTTGTGATAATCGATGTGTTCCTTGCGGAAGTTCTTGGGGAATTTCTTGCCGAACATCTCGTTGAGGTGCTCTCGGGCGTAAGTGACCCGTTCGTTGCGTGATACCAACAGGGTGAAATCCGTCATCATGAAGATGCCTTCCAATAGCGGCATGGCGCTTTCATTGAGGTTTTCCCACACTTGGTCGCCCACGAAAAGAAGCTTGGCTTCGGAATGGTTGACGATGTTGTGCACATTGTCCGCTTTGAACTCATGGAGGATGGGCACAATGACTGCGCCATATGTCAGCGTAGCGAGGAAGGTTACTCCCCAGTGTGAGCTGTTACGTCCGCAGACAGCGATTTTATCGCCTTTCTTGATGCCGCTCGCTTCAAAAATGATATGCAGTTTTTCTATTTTGCGGGCTACATCTTTGTATTGCAGGGTCGCTCCCTTATAATCGGTCAGGGCGTCCAAGTCCCAGTTTTCTTTGATACTATTCTCTATATAGGCGATAAAACTTTGTTCCATTATATATTGCACATTTAGTTGAAAATTGTGCAAATATAAGGGTTTATATAGAGAATGCAAACTTTTAGGGGAAAATAGTACCTCGGCGGACTTTCTAAAACTCTACGGTGATACCCAGAGTGGGCAGCAGGGTTCCGCTTTCCTGTTTGAGGTATTTCATCTTATAGCGTTGTTCGGATGCGGGTGCGGAGGGATTTTCAATGACTCCTGTGCTCATTATGACATCCGGTTGCTTCAGTTTGCTTCCGGTCACATTTTGCAAATCCAGATAGATTCCCACCATGCAACGGCGGAGGTAGAACGATTTGTCTGCACGTATGTCCAGTTGGGCGAAATCGGGCAGTCGCCCGGTATTGTAGAGTGAGTAGTCGTAGTAAGGTTGTCCTTTGGCGTTCCATGCTTCCACGAGCGATGATTTCTCTTCATCGTAGGGGGTGTAGGGCGCACCGCCTATGTAGCTCAGTTTGCCGCCTATGCTCCAACGTTTGGGCAGGTTGTACGTGCCGCTCATATTGAGGATGAAACGGTTGTCCCATGCGGACGGAATGTACTTATCTCCGGAATGGTTGCGGTACTCGCTTTTATAGAGGGTGAAGGAAGATACCAAATTGAATCTGCCGGATACCTGCCACCTGAACATGGTTTCCAGTCCATATGCCATGCCATCGGCGGTAGAAGCAAGCAATTCATTACCCACCACTCCGTAGTCATTGCCTTTGCAGGCAAGCGGGATATTGTCTTGCAGGGAGAGGGGGATACGGTTGTAACGCTTGAAGAAGCCTTCGGCTGAAACCATAATACGGTCGTGCAGATGCCAGTCTATTCCGATGCTGCCCTCTGTTACCTGCATATATTTCAGTGCTTTGTTGAGGTAAACCCCTTCGTTATTCTTGTAGCCCAGTGCCGTGTAGGGCGGCAACTGGTGATAAAGTCCGGCGCTGCCGTTCAGAATCCATTGCTCCGACAGTTTGTAGGAGGCGGAGAGACGGGGAGACAGTTGTTTCCACAATTGTTTCATGCTGCGGTTGTAGTTGTTGCCATCCATGCGGATGCCGGCGGAGAGGGTGAAACGATTGTCGCGGGTGGAGTAGCCGGACGAGAAGAAAGCTCCCCAACCGATGATGTTGAGCGAGGTTTCGTATAGTGAGAACGGGTTGCCGGAGTTACCCTTGTACAGTAGTTGCCGGGAGTTGTTGGTATAGATGGAGTTAGTGAGTTCCGCACCCTCTTTCAGAGTCCATTGTCCGAGGCGGGTTTGGTTCTCGAACAGGGCGGTGGTTTTCTGTTCTACCGAACGGAGGCGCAGAGTGAGGTTGTCCTCGGAGGAATCGTCGTTGTTGCGGTATTTCAGGTTACGGTTGTTCAGATAGTTATGGCTGAGGGTTACGGACTGTACATGTTTTCCGGCGTAGTGCCTGTACGCGGCTCCTACGGTGAATGTTTCCTGATGGATGGCGGGCAGGTAGCTTAGCAGGTATTCGGCATCTTCTCCTTTTTCATCCGTATTCAGTTTCATTTTGTCGATGCCTGTCAGGGCGAGTACGGTCAGTTCGTCATGTTCAGTCAGTTTGGTTTTGATTTTGAACTGTCCGTCTATGAAGTTGGGCAGGAAAGGCAGTCCCAAGACTTTGAATAGCAGTTGCAGGTACGATTGCCGTACGGAGAAGAGATAAGTGGTGCGGTCATTGAAATGCCCGCTTCCGCTCAGGGATACTTCGGATGCTCCGAGGGTTGCTTTGAAAGTCTGTTTGTCGGGGTTGCCGTCACGCAGGCGGAAGTCGAGAACCGAGCTCAACGCTCCGGAGCGGTTCGTGGGGAATGCACCTGTATAGAATGTAATCTCCCGTACGAGGTCGGCATTGACGATACTCACCGGACCTCCCGATGCTCCTTGCGTGGCGAAATGGTTGATGTTGGGAATCTCGATGCCGTCCATGTAGAAACGGTTCTCGGAGGGTGCGCCGCCCCGTACAATCAGGTCGTTGCGATAGCCGACGGGTGAGAATGACACTCCCGGATAGGCGCGTACAATGCGGGAAACGTCCCGGTTGGCTCCGGGGCTTTTCTCAATTTCCTGCAGGCCGATGACGCGCATACTTACGGGGCTTTCTATGCTTCGCCGGAAGGGGGAAGGCGTTACGACTACCGCTGCCAGCAGGTTGGCGTCTTCTTCCATCTCTATCTCGATGAGCGGGGTGGAGGCGGAGACTATATATTCCGGGGTAGATGAGGTGACATAGCCTATGCACGTGGCTTCAAAGCGGTATATTCCCGGAGGAACTTGTTCGATGCGGAATATGCCGAGTGAGTCGGTGGAAGCCCCCTTGCCGGGAATGCCCGCTACCATCACATTGGCGTAGGCAACGGGTTTCCGGGAGTTCCTGTCAATGACTTTTCCCCGCACAGGGTAGGTTACGGTAGCGGCTGTAACCACTACCGGGGCGATATACAAGAGAAGTATCAGCCATACTACGCTACCGATGTGGCGGAGTGCTATTCCCATATCGTTTACTTGTCGTTGCCCAAGTACCAGCGGTACATCCGTTCCACACCTTCCTCAATGTCAATCTTATGCTGCCAGCCCAGTGCGTGCAGCTTGCCGGGGTCGGTGAGTTTGCGCATGGTTCCGTCGGGTTTGCTACTGTCGAAAGTCAGTTTTCCGCGGTAGCCCACTGTGTCCACAATCAGTTCGGCAAGTCGGCGGATGGTGATTTCCTTGCCCGTGCCAATGTTGATGTGGCAGTTGCGGATGTCCTTGTCGCCGCATTTGTAGGTATCTTTAAAGTCTACGTGCTCCATGACGAACACGCTGGCATCCGCCATTTCTTCACTCCAGAGGAATTCGCGCAGCGGTGTTCCCGTGCCCCAGAGTTTCACTTCTTCTTCATTGATGCCGTATTTGGCGAGTATGCCCAGTATCTCTTCGTTGCTGTTGCTGCCGTTGACGCCTTCCACGGGACGTTGGTCCATGTCGCGGCGTACGGCGTCCCAGTCGCCCTGTTGCAGGCAGTGGGCGAGGTGTATCTTTCGAATCATGGCGGGGAGCACGTGGCTGCGTTCCAAATCGAAGTTGTCGTTGGGACCGTAGAGGTTGGTGGGCATAACGGCGATGTAGTTCGTACCATATTGCAGGTTGAAGCTCTCACACATTTTCAGTCCGGCAATCTTGGCGATGGCATACGGTTCGTTGGTGTATTCCAACGGAGAGGTGAGGAGTACATCTTCTTTCATCGGTTGTTCGGCATCACGCGGGTAGATGCAGGTGCTGCCCAAGAAGAGCAGTTTCTTCACGTTGTGGCGGAAGCTCTCGCCGATGACGTTTTGCTGTATTTGCAGATTCTTGTAGATGAAGTCGGCGCGGTAGATGCTGTTTGCCATGATGCCTCCTACGAAGGCAGCGGCGAGGAACACATATTCCGGTTGTTCTTCATCGAAGAAACGGCGGACGGCTACTCCGTCCAAGAGGTCGAGTTCATTATGGGTTTTGCCTATGAGGTTGGTATATCCTTTCTCTTGCAGGTTTTTCCAGATGGCAGAGCCTACCAATCCGCGGTGGCCTGCGATGTATATTTTTGCGTTCTTGTTTATCATTGTGATGACTGCGAATGGTTTGTTCTTCGTTTATTTATTCAAATCTCTTTGCTTCTTAAATGCAGTTTGTGTACGAACTTCATGTCATGTTCCGCCATGATGCGCACCAACTCTTCAAAGCCGGTCTGCCGGGGATTCCAGCCCAACAATGTTTTGGCTTTGGTGGGGTCGCCCAGTAGTTGCTCTACTTCGGAGGGGCGGAAGTATTTGGGGTCTACCTCCACCAGTACCTTTCCGGTGCGGGTGTCGATACCTTTTTCGTCAATGCCGGTACCCTCCCAACGCAGTTGTATGCCTACTTCCTTGAAGGCGAGTGTGGCGAATTCTCGTACGGTGTGCATCTCTCCGGTGGCAATCACGAAGTCCTCCGGGGTGTCATGTTGCAGGATGAGCCACATACATTCTACATAGTCGCGGGCATATCCCCAGTCACGGCGTGCGTCGAGGTTTCCCAGATAGAGCTTGTCCTGAAAACCTTGTGCTATGCGTGCGGCGGCCAGTGTGATTTTCCGGGTCACGAAAGTTTCTCCGCGCCGTTCGCTTTCGTGGTTGAAGAGAATGCCGTTTACGGCAAACATACCGTAGCTTTCGCGGTAGTTCTTCGTAATCCAGAAACCATATTGCTTGGCTACGCCGTAGGGGCTGCGCGGGTAGAAGGGAGTAGTTTCTTTTTGGGGCACTTCCTGCACTTTGCCGAACAGTTCGGAGGTAGATGCCTGATATATCTTTGTCTTTTTTTCCAGTCCGAGGATGCGTACGGCTTCAAGCATACGCAGTGTGCCCACGGCGTCTGTTTCGGCTGTATATTCGGGCACGTCAAAGGACACTTTTACGTGGCTTTGTGCGGCAAGGTTATATATTTCGTCCGGTTGCACTTGTTGGATGATGCGGATGAGCGAGCTGCTGTCCGTCATGTCTCCGTAGTGCAGGTTGATGGTACGTTTCTGTTTCATGTCGCGCACCCATTCGTCGAAGTACAGATGTTCGATGCGTCCGGTGTTGAAAGATGAGGAACGGCGCATGATGCCGTGCACTTCATATCCTTTTTGTAATAGGAATTCTGCAAGGAACGAACCGTCCTGTCCGGTGATTCCGGAGATTAGAGCTTTCTTCATTTATCTTTAGTTTTTATGACCGTTGTTTTGAACGAGCAAAATTCGTTATTTTTTGCGAGACGGCAAAATATAACTACTGAATTAAATAAGTGAATAGGTATAGTTAGCTTATATCATCTGTCATCCAGAGCGTAGCGAAGAATCTACTCTCTTGGCATAAATTAAAATTCAACACTCTTATATCTAAAGGGAAGATAAAAACGGCTTACCGAATAATGAACGCATTGGGTGTCCAAAGATAGCATAAAAGTTAGAATCTATGAAGTAAAGGAGTCTTTATTTTAGTCATGGAATGATGATGCAAAATTAAAGTAAGATTGCTTTCTTTGCATATGAAATTGATAGGTGTAGCTGTGGGATGCGGCGGATTCTTGCTGTACATCGCCACCCCTAAAGGTAAGAGATGGTTCGGCTCTTTATAGAATTTGCTTCTTTATAAATATAAAGCCTCGTTTTTTCAAACGAGGCTTTTTTTATGATTCTGTTTTTCAATATCCTATGGCTTTACAAAAGGCTCGCCGTCGGGACGTATGGTACCGCTGTCGGGGCCCATATCGATGGGATAGGACTGGTTGGCGACGACGTCGGAGTAAAGGATCTGTACCAGCTTTGGGGGATTTTTGGCCATAAAAGTTATGCTTCCGGGAAATACATAATATACTTCGTTAGTAGTCAATTCCTTGGCAGATCCAACAATGGCGTGGGTGATGCTGAAACTGCCGTTGGCAGGCTGTGTGTCTATGCTTTGGGGAATATCAATATTGGCCAAAGCGGTGTTGGTGTTGCTTATTCCGGTTATATCCAACCGCACCAGTTCGCTTTTGAATTTTAGCGGAATGGCGGCGGTAGAAGCTGTAATTGTAATGTTTGTGGAGGTTGCTTTCATTACGATGTTCTTTTCGGTAAGGGTCATGATATTGCCGGACAGGGTGCCGTTGGTATAGATGGCTTCTATCTTGACGGTGGCGCCTGACGGGACGGAGAGTGCCGGGTCGGGGTCGCTCCAAGTGCCGGTACTGCCGCTGATGGTGTATGTGGCGGTGGAGTAGGCATACGTGGTGGTTCCGTTTAGGGTGATTGTTGCGGCAAGATATATCTTGTCGCCGTTCTCCCATGTCAAGGTTGTGCCCGAATCTGCGATGCGGGTGTTGGAATTTCCTGTTACTTCCACAAAGGGGACGGTCTCGCTTATGGCGAGGGTAAGTGGCTGCGGGTCGGCAGAGGGCAGCCCGTCTTGTTCCGTGCAGGCAGCACAGAGTACTAATAGGCTCAGGCTGCATATGCTGAGCGTACTGTACAGGGTGTGTAAGAGATACTTTTTCATTGTTATGCTGTTTTCAGGTTAGGGGGTAATGTTCAATTTACTGTAGTTTATTCTGGGATACTTATTGTCGTCAGCGGACGTAGCATCTGCCCAGTATGTGGAGGATAGCCACTGCTTGCCTGTATCATCTATAAAATATGAATTGGTAGAGGGATCATACTTTATGAACTTGAATGTGTTGGTTGATTGAATATAGGTTTTCATAATCGTCATTACGTTGCTCGTTGAACCGTAAGTATGGCAATTATCACGAGTACCGCCACTGGGTGCGAAAATGTTATAGACAAAAACATTTCCCCAGTCATTCCAGTTGGGTATAGTGCGGCTATCTCCGTAACAGTTTTGTAGTGTACAAGACAGTGCATTGCCGGCAAAACCGCTAAAATAGAAATTGTTCATCCTAATACCGTTCTTCAGAGTAGGATGTGTGAGATTAATCTCCGTATAGGTATAGCATGATGCACATTTAAAGGTAGAAGAGCCGGCATAGCCTATAAAACCGCCTGCAAACAATTCTCTTGAGTCCGCCGTACTGGAACTCCCTGTGAAAGTGATATATATTCTTCCCGTAGAATAAGAACCGAGAATTTCGTCGAAACTACTGCCGTCATCGCTGGCAACGAATCCTCCTATCCTGATATTATGAGTGCTGGCTGCATTGATTGTTTCCAACCTTATGTCACCTGAAGAACGGCAGGATGCGATGTTACATCCGGATATATCTCCTATGAATCCTCCTACATAACAGGAGTAAAACGTAGGACTGTTACTGGTGATGAGAATGCCGCCTTCTCCTATTGTAATATCAGAGCGACAGAAAGATATGTAGGTATTGCTTGCTTTTCCTATTAATCCGCCTGTTGAAGGAGGTGTATTGTAATTATATTTATCGCAATAAATTATCCACATATCTCCGATGGCAGAACAGGCTGTTATGTTTCCTCCGAGGGCTTGTCCCACTAATGCTCCTGCAGATTCAATGTCCCTTTTTAGGTCTATATCTACATTTCTCAGGTGTATGCCCACCAGAGTGCCACTGCTTTTACTGAAGAGACCGGTGGGGTATCCCTGACTATTGTGGGCGGTTATCTTCAAATTCCTTATGGTGTAACCGTTCCCGTTGTAGGTTCCGGTAAAAGCCCTGTCTTTGCCTATCGGAGTCCAGTCGGTAGCGTCATCGGCATAGTTGGTGGTGTTTTTGAGGTCTTGCAAGTTGATGTCGGCTATTTGTATGGCTTTCTTATCTGTGGCTTTGCCATTATTCACCAGATCACGGAAAATGGCGAGGTCTTCGGCGGTGGATATATAATAGTCGTACTGATTAGGTACAGGGGTAGGTTTGGGCTTTTCCTGTGCATCCCATGCCATGTCTGCATCTACTGCGATG
>NZ_QRME01000016.1:0-1544 GCF_003472565.1 Bacteroides sp. AM10-21B
GGGCAAAACCTGTGGAGGCCATGTAGCTTGTGCCTGTATTGTATGCAAATACGCCTATTTCCGTGAGGTTGGCGGTGGTGGCTTCGGCACGGGTGGCGGCATCGGTATTGCTGTCGTCTACTGATGTTGAGAAGCCGATGGGCTGTGTTGGCATTAGGGTTGTGTCTTCGTTGTCACAACCGATGCACAGTAGGGTGCAGAATAGTGGAATGAGGATGTATGTACCTTTTATTCTTCTCATTATTGCTTGCTTTTTTTATTAGAAAGAGTTTTTTGTGTGCCCGAAGAAAGACATTCAACCTTCTTCGGGCGTGTGTCAATGCTTTGATTGACGTTTCATTGGTTTCGCTCAGAAACATCTCTTCTCTTGTATGTAAGGAGAAGAGATGCTTCGCTGCGCTCTGCATGACAGGGGTGGGTGTCTCACTTCTGACAAGGGTGATTGTTTCACTTCTGACAGGATTGATTGTTTCACCCCTGACAGGATTGGTTATTGGACAGTTATGGAGTTGTCAGTTTCTGCTCCCCAGCTTGCGTCTGTGTCTACATCGAATGTGATAGCATTCAGACCGATGATGAATGTGAATTTGTAGGCTGAGCCTTTCTTTAAGACACCGGCGGGCAGGTTCACTTCTTTTTCGACTGAAGATTTGGCGTGGGTGCTGGCGCCTGTCTTGTTCACGATGTCGTATGCTATTTTTACTTTTACGTCACCGGCATTGGCTGTTCCTGTTCCATTGTTTACTGGGAGGAGGAACAGGAATTCGTCTGTGTTTTGGCCGCTTGCTTTTTTAATGAATAATGATGTAGCGGTTGTTCCTCCTGCAGAGATATCTATGGACGAGGTGGTGTAGCCTGCGAAGTTGGCTGCCGTCAGGTTCAAGATACCGCACTCGTTATTTTGATTATCGTATGCTGTCAGCGCATACGGAGAAGCTAAGTAGTCCGTTGTATTGTCTGCCCATGTCAGGGTTTTCATATCGAGTGTGCCTTTTTTGTTCAGCTTGCTGGTGTGTATCAGCGATACGCCTGTGATGAATACCTTTGTAGCGCTGTTTTTGCTGATGTCCGTGCCTGTTTTGGCTACCATATCCACTCTGGTCAGCGGGTGCATGAACTTGAATTTTACTGTTCCCGAAGCCGAAGTCATGTTCATTGTATTGTTGGTCGCATCTTCGGGGTTGGACACTACTATGTCTATCATCTGATATTGGTAGTCTCGTAGTGTATAGGCTATTTTGGGGTTGTTGCTTGCGTCAGCGGATGTCGGTGTGATGTCGTAGGGAGGCGAATAGGCGAAGAACGAAACTTTCTCATTGGTTCCTGCAGGCCAGAATTTTACGGGGGCGTATTCCCATTTGCTGGTGGTGTTATTCCAATCTACCGACTCCTTATTCATGAATTCTGATTTAGCTCCGGTTGTGCTGTAATCTCCGGTCGTCTGATACGCCATAACTCCGATTCCATCACCTTTTAAGAGCTCTATGTCCGCTTCTATTCCGCGTGTCTGCACGCTTGCATACGTATCAAATCCGATTGGCTTG
>NZ_QRME01000017.1:0-1539 GCF_003472565.1 Bacteroides sp. AM10-21B
GGGCAAAACCTGTGGAGGCCATGTAGCTTGTGCCTGTATTGTATGCATATACGCCTATTTCCGTGAGGTTGGCTGTGGTGGCTTCGGCACGGGTGGCGGCATGGGTATCGCTGTCGGCACGGGTATTGCTGTCGTCTACTGATGTTGAGAAGCCGATGGGCTGTGTTGGCATTAGGGTTGTGTCTTCGTTGTCACAACCGATGCACAGTAGGGTGCAGAATAGTGGAATGAGGATGTATGTACCTTTTATTCTTCTCATTATTGCTTGCTTTTTTTATTAGAAAGAGTTTTTTGTGTGCCCGAAGAAAGACATTCAACCTTCTTCGGGCGTGTGTCAATGCTTTGATTGACGTTTCATTGGTTTCGCTCAGAAACATCTCTTCTCTTGTATGTAAGGAGAAGAGATGCTTCGCTGCGCTCTGCATGACAGGGGTGGGTGTCTCACTTCTGACAAGGGGTGGTTATTGGACAGTTATGTCTTTGTCACCGTCTGTTGTGTTCCAGTTCATTTCTGTGTCTACATCGAATGAGATAGCGTTCAGACCGATGGTGAATGTGAATTTGTAGGCTGTGCCTTTCTTTAAAATGCCGGCGGGCAGGTTCACTGTCTTTTCGACTGAAGATTTGCTGTGGGTGGCATCGGTTATCTTGTTCACGATGTCGTATGCGATTTTTACTTTTACGTCACCGTCTGCGGCTGTTCCTGTGTCGTTGCTTACAGGGAGGAAAAACAGGTATTCGTTCATTGTCGGACTGTCTTTTTCTGTATAGAACAATGGTGTAGCGGTTGTTCCTCCTGCAGAGATGTCGATGGATGGGGTGGTGTAGCCCGCAAAGTTGGCTGCCTTCAGAATCAAGACACCGCATTTGTAGTCTCTATCATCGTATGCTGTCAGTACATACGGAGAAGTGAAGTAGTCCGTTGTATTGTCTGCCCATGTCAGGGTTTTCATGTCGAGCGTTCCCTTGCTGTTCAGTATATTGCTGTGTATCAGCGATACGCCTGTGATGAATACCTTTGTATCGGCGTTTTGGCTGATGTCTGTGCCCGTTTTAGCTACCATATCCACTCTGGTCAGCGGGTGCAGGAATTTGAATGTTACAGTTCCCGAGGCTGAGGTGCGGTTCATTGTAGCGTTGTTACCTGAGGTGGCGGGGTCGGACACTACCAAGTCTATCATGTTGTATTGGTAGGTTGTTTCCTGTGTAAAGTTTATTTTAGGGTCGCTGTTGTCTGTGGCGGATGTCAGTGTGATAGTTGAAGTATTGCTAGTATGTGGCGCATAGGCGAAGAACGAGATTTTCTCGTTGGCTCCTACAGGCCAGAACTTTACGGGGTCGTAGAACCATACGTTTTTGCTATTATCAAAATTCACTTGCTGGTTATTCATGAATTCTGATTTGGCTCCGGTTGTGCTGTAATCTCCGGTTGTCTGATATGCCATGACTCCGAAGTACCACAATTGCTTTATGGCCTCCATGATCATTTCTTTTCCGCGTGTCTGCACGCTTGCATACGTATCAAATCCGATTGGCTTG
>NZ_QRME01000018.1:0-1465 GCF_003472565.1 Bacteroides sp. AM10-21B
GTTTTAATCTGCCGTATCTTGTGCCCCTAAAAGGTACAAGGGTATGGTAGATAAGAGAATGAATACCTTTATTCAGGCAACGAAAGTAGAATATGTGTATGCGGAAACAGCGGACGGTAGCCAAGTAAAGATTAAGAAGAATGATTTAATTCGTGAAAAACTTTATTATGTGGGTATTAATCAAGAACTTGACCTTGGGATTAATATAAGTGCGTTGTTAGTGATAAAAGCAACTCATATAACAGGTAGTATATCTGTGGTTGAGTCAAGGAATAACTCCACAGCTTTCACATTAATATCAAATCCTAATGATATTTATGTATATGAAAAGGAAGAACCCGGCAAATTTTGTATCTATAAAACAGAAACATATGGAAATATTAAAGTCAAAAATATGACAGACACACCTTCAAGTTTAATTATTTCTATGTTGTAGCATACATTTTCATGAGGCTTTTGTGGCTTTATGTCTTTTGCCCCTAAAAAGTATTGATATGGCAGAGGATATAAAAATGAGCGAGTTTTCATCAGTATCTAACGCAGAGTATATATATGCTGAAACAGCTGATGGGTCGCAGGTAAAAATAAAGAATAATCAATTAGTTTACGTAATAGGTACTTTAATTGATAATGGTAATGCTTTAGATTTGAATGCAATTGATAAAAGCGGATTATATAATATTGGTGATAAATGCGAAAATATCCCACCCAATTCAGGACAAACACAAGGGTGCATCCTTTTCCATTTACATTGGGATATAAATTGTGCCAAACAGCTTTATTTTACATATATTACCGGAACTATTTACTATCGCCACAAAACAGGTTCGTGGTCTGACTGGAAGCAAATATCTTTTATCTAATCACAGATGTTCTTAAACCACCATACCTTTCCTAAATAAGGCATGGTGGTAAAATCGCTCATTGAAGTTCATTTTCTGTAAAATTACCTGTTACGTCCATAATCTGTGATATGTCCTCATGGAAGCCGATTAAGCACAATTTATTTCCACCGTATTGGTTAATAATTACATCTATTGCAATATATACTTCTCCATTATAACGAATTATTCTTAAATTGGAAAAAGAACCATATTCAGTATGAGCAACATCGTACTGAATAGTACCACCTGATGCATAATGTACTTTGGCCCATCCTGACAAGCTATGATTCATAGAAGGGTCTGACATTGTAAATAACTCAAAAAAATTAAAATGGTAACTGTGCTCCTCACCTATTCGAAATAAAGTGACGGTAAAGGTTTTACTCCCTCCATCAGGTTTAGACAGTGATATAACGCGTTTGGGTAGCCAATAATACATTCCATTCCCGTAGTATCGTTCTCCAGGTAGTGCTTCAATAACATTTTGTAAGGATGGGGTAATACTATTTCCTCCCGCATCCAGTCCTCTTAAATTAACAGGTGTACCATTCTGCATCTCGTTTTCTCTTTTATCTGCCATA
>NZ_QRME01000019.1:0-1174 GCF_003472565.1 Bacteroides sp. AM10-21B
TTTTATTTTTTATCTCTCAAATAATCCCACCACAGATTCAGCCCTATCCAAATCACAATATCAGCAATCAACATCACCGTATTACTCACATAAGGCATCAACAGAATATTCGCCGCACTGAAAGCACAAGACATACAAAGCAAGCTCAGCATAGCCTTTCTCGGTGACAGACCGATAGCCAGCAATTTATGGTGAATATGATTCTTGTCCGGTTCAAAAGGGCTGTGCCCTTCACGAATACGAACCAAAACCACACGAATGACATCGAAAGAAGGTATTATCAGCGTGCTGAAAGCAATGATGAAAGCGCCTTCGGTATAAGGCATGACATCAGGATTCAGCTGGCTGTACTTTATGGCAAGGAAACTAAGCGTATAGCCCAAGGTCAGACTTCCCGTATCACCCATAAATATCTTGCGGGCACGCTCGGCGCTGCCGAAAACGTTGTAATAAAAAAACGGGACAAGCACACCGAAAGTGCCGGCAGCGAGCATGGCATAACTCCAAAGCCCTTTCTCTATAAAAAGAAAAGTGAATATCAATAAAGCCACACTGCTCAAACCCGAAGCAAGACCGTCTATGCCGTCTATCAGATTGATTGCATTGGTTATGAAAACAACTGTAAGAACAGTGAAAGGCATACCTATATATGCGGATATTTCATGTATGCCGAACAAACCGTACAAATCATTTATCCAAAGTCCCGATAAGGGAAAAAGGGCCGCACAAAATATCTGGATAATAAACTTCTGGCGGTAACGGACACCGACAAGGTCATCGGCAATACCTGTCAGGTAAAGCAAGGTCATGCCGCAAGCAAACAGCAATAACTCCGGCAACAAATAGCCGGCATAGACTGTGGAAATACTATCGCCGCACAACAGGCGGAAAGTATAGACAAGACAGAAAGAAAACAAGGTGGTCGGAAAGAAAGAAACACCACCCAGACGGGGAATGGCTTTCTTATGCACCTTGCGCTCGTCCGGAATGTCGAACAGTTTCTTACGCATGGATATCAGCAAGATACGCGGAATCAGCATACGGGCTATCAATGCCGATATCAAAAAGGTTAGAATAATAAAGAAAAGGTTCACGTGGGTGATGGAATAATAAGGTAACAAAGTAGTAAGGCTATAGGGCGATAAGGGGGTAAAGGTGTTATTCTATAACCTCA